>JALFSO010000001.1 GCA_022778785.1 Dysosmobacter sp.
GCAACTGCCAGGATGCGGCAGCAAAAGAGAAGGGCAGAGCATCCGGGACCGCCAACCGCCAACCTAACCGCAACCGCCAGGTTGCGGCAGCAAAAGAGGAGGGCAGAGCATCCGGGACCGCCTACCGACAGTCTTCCGCAACTGCCAGGATGCGGCAGCAAAAAGAGGAGGGCAGAGCATCCGGGACCGCCTGCCGCCAAGCTATCCGCAACTGCCAGGATGCGGCAGCAAAAGAGAAGCTGAGGGCATCCGGAAATACCCCCAGCTTTCGCAACTTCCATATGTGGTTGAATGGGCAAAGGCCTCGAGTCCCGCCAGGCCAAAACCCCCGTAAAAGGCGCCGCGAGCGTTCCGGGCGAAGCCCGGAATGCCGCCGCCCAGCCTTTTTCTCTTGACACCATCAAAAGGCGCTTTCTCTTTTTCCTCGGAAAAAGAGAAAGGGGGTTTTGAAGCCCCCGGCCTTCGCCGGAACTTCCCCGCGCCCCGGGACGGGGCGCACCTCCGCACCCCCGGGACGGGGGAAAAACTCATTTCAACATCAGCAGCTTCTGCAAAAACTCCACGCCCCGCGGCAGCACGGCCTCGTCGTCAAAGGCGAAGTTGGGGGAGTGCAGCTCGGCGGTGTCGCCCACACCCAGGAAGAAAAACACGCCGGGCACGTTCTGCTGGTAGAAGGAGAAGTCCTCCGCCGCCAGCACCGGCTGGTCCAGGATGCCGGGGGCGCTGTCCCCCAGTCCGGCCCGGATCTTCTCAAACAGTTCCTCGTGGTTCCACACCGCCGGATACCCCTCACTGAGGTGGACGGTGACGGCGCAGCCGCTCTCCCCCGCCACGGACCGGCCGATGTCCCGCAGCTGCTGGCGGCAGAACCGGAAGGTGTTCTCGGAGTATGTACGCAGGCTTCCCTCCAGACGGGTCTGGCCGCTGATGGCGTTCCGGACGGTGCCGGAGGTCATCTTGCCGAACCGCAGCAGGGACGGCTCCGCCGGGGGCAGCTGCTCCATCATGGCGTAGGCTCGGCGGAGATACTCCGCACCGGCCACCAGGGCGTCGATGCCCTGGTCATGCTTGGAGAGGTGGACGCTCTTGCCCGTCAGGGAGACGGTGACTTCGCTGGAGCGGGCCATCAGGGGACCGGGACGGGACCAGACGGTGCCCGCCGCCAGACCCGGCCACAAGTGCAGGCCGAACACCCGCCGCACCCGGTACTTCTCCAGCAGGCCCGTGTCGCACAGCAGCTTGGCCCCGCCGGTGGTCTCCTCCGACGGCTGGAACAAAAACAGCACGTTCCGGGGCAGCTCCGTCGGATGGGCCGCCACGTACTCCGCCAGGGCCAGGGCCATGGCGGTGTGGCCGTCGTGGCCGCAGGCGTGCATCCTCCCCGGATGCTCCGACGCGAAGGGCAGGCCCGTGGCCTCCTCCTCCGGCAGGGCGTCCATGTCCGCCCGGAAGGCCACGGTATCCCGCCGGCCGGCGTCAAAATAGGCGCAGACGCTCCCCCGGATGGGGTTCATGAGACGGCAGGGCAGGCCGGACAGCACCCGCGTCACGTAGGCCGTGGTCTCCGGCAGCTGATTGTCCAGCTCCGGGATGCGGTGCAGTGCGCGGCGGTATTCCACTACAGGGACAGACATGACAGGTTCTCCTTTCAGGCTGGGGGTTCATAAGTCTTTTCCAGTATAACACAAACGAAACGGCCCGAACATTACAGATTGGTTAAATTTTCTCTCTTTCGCGGCTCCGCCGCCGCGCCGCCCAACGCGGCGCGCCATAACAGCGGGGCGGCGGCAGCCGCCTCCCGCTGTCACTATAACAATGACAATAACAATTACTATGACTATTACGTAGCTATTACTATAACGTCAGAATTTTGAGGTCACTTCAAAATCTTCAAGTGACTGCATGGAAACGTGCAATTTTTTCGGCAGAGTAGCCCTGTTGCAGAAGGGGAGATGAGACGATGGAAACGATGGAAGAGGAAATGTCGGGGAAAAAGAGCTTCCTTGTGTATTTTGACGCCTATCCTTGTCTGGAGGGGCTGAACATGGAGCAGCGGGGACAGCTGTTCACCGCCCTGTTCCGGTATGCTATCGACGCGGCGAAGGGAGAACTGTCTCCGCAGGACGCCCTGGACCGGCTGCACGGGCTGTCGCCGGAGACCAGAATAGCATCTTTGTTTTTGGCCAGCACCGTCTGCCGGGATACCGCGGCGTGGAGGAAAAAGAAAGCGAACTGTTCCCAGGCCGCACAACGGCGAAACAGCCGTTCCCAAGCCGCACAACGGCGGAACAGCCGTCCGCAGGCCGCCCAGTCCGCTCCCAAGCCCGCCGGGTGCGGACAGGAGCAGGACATCTGGTGGATGGGCAAGTACATCCGCCAGCGGGACGCCGCCCATCCGCCCAAGGACGGCAGCGGCCCGCCCCGTCCCTGCCCGCCGCCGGAGGAGCCCGCCGGAGACGAAGAACGGCCGGACCGCTGACGCGGCCCGGCCGGTTGGTATCCTTATTCCAGGGTCTTGATGAACTTCTCGATGCGGTCCAGGCCCTCCTTCAGGTCCGCGTCGGAGTAGCAGTAGCTCAGGCGCATGAAGCCCTCGGTGCCGAAGTAGATGCCGGGGATGACGCCCACCAGGCCCTCCTTCAGCATCTTCTCGCAGAAGGTCAGGGAGTCCATGCCGTACTTCCGGATGTCCACGAACACGTAGAAGGCGCCCTCGGGCTTCTCCACGGTGAAGCCCATGTCCGTCAGGCGCTGGTAGACGTAGTCCCGGCGGCGGCGGAACAGCTCCACCACGTCGTCGATGGGGGTCTTCAGGGCGGTGACGCAGGCGGGCTGCACGAAGGACGGCACGGAGGTGACGGCGTACTGGTGGAACACCTGCATCCGGTCCATGACGGGGGCGTCGGCCATGCACCAGCCCAGACGCCAGCCGGTCATGGCGTAGGGCTTGGAGAAGCTGTTGACCACGATGATCCGGTCCCGCATGTCCTGATACTCAGCGAAGCTGTGGTAGCCGTCGGTGTAGACCAGGGAGCGGTACACGTCGTCGCAGATGACGAAGATGGGCTTGTCCTTCAGCACCTCATGGATGGCGTCCAGGTTCTCCCTGGAGTACATGCAGCCGGTGGGGTTGTTGGGGGAGGTCAGGATGATGGCCTTGGTCTTCTCCGTGATGGCGGCCCGGAGGGCGGCGGGGTCGATCTGGAAGTGGTTGTCCTCGGTGGGTAGGGCCACGGGGACGCCCTGGCGCAGCTGCACCAGAGACTCGTACAGGCCGAAGGCGGGGGTGGGGATGATGACCTCGTCGCCGGGGTTCAGCACGGTGGACAGGCTGACGGACAGCGCCTCAGTGGCGCCCACAGTGACGATGATCTCGTTGGCGGCGGCGTAGTGAAGGCCGTGGGCCTCCGCCTCGTACTCGGAGATGGCCTTCAGCAGGTAGGGCATGCCGTTGCCGGGGGGATAGTGGGTGTCGTTGGCGTCCAGGGCGGCCTTGGCGGCGTTCTTGATGACGTCGGGGGTGTTGAGATCCGGCTCGCCGATGGTCAGTGCGCAGGCGCCGGGGGTATCCCGCACCAGGAAGGTGAACCGGCGGATGCCGGACAGCTGCACGTTCATGACGGCCTCGTTCAATTTCAGTTCCATGGGATGCACGCTCCTCTTTCTATGCGCTCCGGAGATCACCGCCCCCGCAGCTTTTTCCTATCCAAGTATAGCGCAGGGAATATGGGAATTGCAAGTGTTTTGTGACTTGGCGGCACATGGGGGAGGGGAGTTCCCCGCGGGGTGCGGGGGTGCGCCCCGTACCGGGGCGCGGGGGTGGTGCGGCGAAGGCCGCGGGCTTGCGGCTCCGCCGCGGGGGAACTCTTTCTTCCCGTGAAGACGGGAGTGCCGGCGAAGGCCGCGGCTTCAAAACCCCCTTTCTCTTTTTCCGAGGAAAAAGAGAAAGCGCCTTTTGATGGTGTCAAGAGAAAAAGGCTTGGCGGCGGCATTCCGGACTTCGTCCGGAACGCTCGCAGCGCCTGTTACGGGGGCTTGGCCCGGTGGAAACCTGCGGGCTTTTGCCCACTCAACCACATATGGAAGTTGCGAAAGCTGGGGGTATTTCCGGATGCACCCTGCTTCTCTTTTTGCTGCCGCACCCTGGCGGTTGCGGAGGGCCTGGCAACCTGCTTTCGATACCCAGCCGGGTAGCGCATAGCGAAGCGGAATGCGCGGGAGTAGAAGGACAGGCCTTGCGATCTTCCACCCAACGATGACCACCGCAGTTCTGTGAGCTGCGGCGGAGCAGTATCGTCGACAGCCAATGTACTCCGCACTCGGTAGGAGACTTCTATTGAAAGTCGGAACTGATTCGGAAGACCCCCGCATTTCCGCCAACTGGCCCTGCGGGCCGGTTGCGCGGCCAGCGCCTTTTCTCTTACACCATCAAAAGGCGCATTCTCTTTTCGGCGCAACCGAAAAGAGAATGGGGGTTTTGAATCCGCCGGACTTCCCCGGCACCCCCGTCCCACGGAAAAAATTCCCGCCCCCCGCGCAGGGCGCAAAAACAGAAGCACCCCCGGTCAATACCGGAGGCGCTCCCATAAAAGAGGGTAAAAGGGGGAACAAATTCAATTCACTGGGCGGAGTACCGGGACAAAAACTGCTTCGTCCGCTCCTCCCGGGGGTGGTCGATGACCTGATGGGGGTCGCCCTGCTCCACGATGACGCCGCCGTCCATGAAGATCAGCTGGTCTGCCACGTCCCGGGCGAAGGCCATCTCGTGGGTGACGATGATCATGGTGGTCCGCTGCTCCGCCAGCTCCCGGATGACCCGCAGCACCTCGCCGGTGAGCTCCGGGTCCAGGGCGGAGGTGGGCTCGTCGAAGCAGAGGATGTCCGGGTGCATGGCCAGGGCCCGGGCGATGGCCACCCGCTGCTGCTGTCCGCCGGACAGCTGGTGGGGATAGTGGCCCGCCCGGTCGGCCAGGCCCATCTGGGCCAGCAGCTCCCGGCCCGCCTCCTCGATCTCCGCCTTGCTCTCGCCGCCCCGTTCCTTCGCCAGCAGCTCCCGGGCCAGGGTCACGTTCTGCAATGCCGTGTACTGGGGGAACAGGTTGAAGTTCTGGAACACCAGACCGAAGTGCAGCCGCTTTTTCCGGATGTCCTTCTCGTTCTGAGTGGCGGGGTCCGCCGCGTCGAACAGCTTCTCCCCCCGGACGGAGATGGTGCCGCCGTCCGGCGTCTCCAGGAAGTTCAGGCACCGCAGAAGGGTGGTCTTGCCGGAGCCGGAGGAGCCGATGATGGACAGTGCCTGGCCCTCCTCCAGGGAGAAGGAGATGTCGCTGAGCACGGGCGTGGCGCCGAAGTGCTTCTCAATATGCTGTGCTTCCAAAATCGCCATTTCCGCGCCTCCTTATCGGAAGTAGTCCAGCTTCCGCTCCACCCAGCTGAACACGATGGTCAGAACGCCAACGAACAGCAGGTAGAACACGCCGGTGTAGAAGAAGGGCCATACCAGGCCGCTGCTCTTCATGTAGGAATAGCCGGTGAAGGTCAGCTCGTAGACCGCGATCATCCGGGCCAGGGACGTGTCCTTCACCAGGGTGATGATCTCGTTGGACATGGGGGGCACGATGCGCTTGACCATCTGCAAAAGGGTGATCTTGAAGAAGATCTGGCTCTTGGTCATGCCCAGCACCTCGCCGGCCTCCCGCTGGCCCACGGGCACGCCCTGGATTCCGCCCCGGTAGATGACGGAGAAGTAGCAGGCGTAGTTCAGGGAGAAGGCCACCACCGTGGCCATCATCCGACCGGCGTCACCGGCGGGCCAGAAGTTGTGGCCCGCGATGCCGGGGATGTACATGAAGCCGATGAGCTGGAGCATCAGGGGCGTGCCCCGCACCACCCACACCAGCACGTTGCACAGGGCGCTGATGGGCCGGAACCCGGCCAGCCGCCGTCCGAAGGCGCCGGGAGGCGTCTGGCCGAACAGCAGGAACCGGAAGGGCTGCCAGCGGTTCATGGAGCCGAAGGCGATGACCAGACCCAGGGGCAGGGCGAACAGCAGGGTCAGGAAGAAGATCTCTGCCGTGGTCCCCAGACCTTTCAGCAGCGTCAGTGTCACATTCCAAAGCATGGCGAAACCTCGTTCTGTCAGTAATCGTAAGCCGCTCAAAGGCAGAGGGCCGAAAGCTCTCTGCCTTTGAAGGATGCATTCAGGGGGAAATTACTTTGCGGCGGTGACTACCACCTGCGCGTTGTTGAAGTAGGGGTTGGTGCAGTCCATGGCGCCCATGACCTCGTTGGTGAGGGTCATGCCGTTCCAGACCACGTCGATGTTCTTGGAATCCAGCTCCATGATCTTGTTGTCCCAGTCGATCTCGATGAACTGGCACTCCACGCCCAGCTTCTCGGCCACGATCTTGGCCATGTCGGCGTCGAAACCGATCCATTCGCCGTTGGCGTCCTTGTAATCCATGGGCTCGAAGTCGGTGATGCCGACCACCAGGGTGCCCTTGTCCTGGATATAGGCCACGTCGCCGTCCTCAGTAGGGGTGAAGCCGGCGGCGTCAGGCTGCTCCACCATGGCGTCCTGGAGCTTATAGGTCTCGGCCACGGCCTGCATACTGCCGTCGGCGTAGGCCTCGGAGAAGACGTCGTTGATGTAATAGGCCAGGTCGGAGCCCTTGCGGCAGCCAACGCCGTATTCCTCGGTGGTGAGACCGTCACCATAGGTCAGATTGGGATAGCTGGTGTCCTCGCCGGTCATGGCCACGGCCATCAGCAGGTCGATGATGGCGGCGTCGGAGGTACCGGCGGCCACTTCCATCAGAGCGTCGGCCTGGGAGGCCACGGAGTTGTACTCGAAGCCGTTCTCCTGGGCGGCGGCCTCACCGGCGGAGCCGGCCTCCACGGCGTAGATCATGGTCTCCGCGGGCTCGGAAGCGGCGGCGGAAGAACCGGCGGCGGAGCCGGAAGCGGAAGCGGCAGGGGCGGAAGAACCGCTGGAGCTGCTGGAACCGCAGGCGGCCAGGGAAAGGGTCATGGCCGCTGCCAGCAGCAGGGCCCCGAATTTCTTCATGTTCATCATCAAATCCTCCATTTGGGACCGCGTCCCGAATTTGGTATGTTAGCAGTTTACCACACTAAATCGCTCTCGTAAAGACGGAAAGCGGACAAAGAACATAGAATTAAACGGGGGGAATTTGTTTGTTTCGACGAAAATGTGGGAGTTTGCAGGGTCCCTCACGGGGGACTGGTGGTGCGCCCCGTCCCGGGGCGCGGCGGAGCCGCAAGCCCGCGGTCTTCACCGCATTCCACCCCGCGCCCCGGACGGGGCGCAAAAAACGGACCCCCGGTCTTCCAGAGGCCCGTTTCCCGCAGGGAAAAAGATTACAGCTTTCGCAGCGCGTCCACCAGGGCGGTCTTGCCCTCGGTCTTCTCGTCCTTCATCTTGATGACCCGGGCGGGGCAGCCGGCCACCACGGCGTTGTCCGGCACATCCTCCACCACGACGGCACCGGCGGCCACAACGGCCCCCTTGCCCACGTGGATGCCCTCGATGACCACGGCGTTGGCGCCCACCAGCACGCCGTCCTCCACGATGACGGGCGTGGCGGAGGCGGGCTCCACCACGCCGGCCAGCACCGCGCCGGCGCCGATGTGGCAGTTCTTGCCCACGGTGGCCCGGCCGCCCAGCACGGCGCCCATGTCGATCATGGTGCCCTCGCCCACGATGGCGCCGATGTTGATGACCGCGCCCATCATGATGACCGCGCCCTTGCCGATCTCCACCTTCTCCCGGATGATGGCGCCGGGCTCAATGCGGGCCGGGACGGCCTTCATGTCCAGCAGGGGCACGCCGGAGTTCCGGCGGTCGTTCTCCACCACGCAGTCGGCAATGGCGGCGGCGTTCCGCTCCAGAATGGGCTGGAGCTCGCTCCAGTCGCCGAAGACGACCTTGCTGTTTCCGTCCCCGAAGACCTTGGCGGAGCCGAAGTCCACCGGGGCGGTCAGGTTCACGTACACCTTCACCGGGGTCTTTTTCTCGGAATTTGCGATATAGTCGATGATCTCCTGTGCGTTCATTGCTGTTCTCCTGACGAATTATTCTCCAAACAGGAGCGTCTCCAGATCGTAGCTCCCGTTGGGCTTTCCGGCCATGCGCCGGGCCATGTTCAGCGCGCCGTTGACGAAGATCTGGCGGCTGGCCGCCCGGTGGGTGAACTCCAGCTCCTCGTCGGGGCCGAAGAAGTGGACGGTGTGGGTGCCCGCCACGGTGCCGCCCCGGAGGGCGAAGACGCCGATCTCCTTCTTGCCCCGCTTGCCGCAGGCCCCCTCCCGGCCGTAGACGGGGGTGTACTCCCCCTCCGGGTCCATGGCGCTGAGCAGCAGCTTGGCGGTGCCGCTGGGGGCGTCGGCCTTCTGGTTGTGGTGGGTCTCCGTCATCTCGATGTCAAAGTCCGGCTTCAGCACCGCGGCCACCTCCGCCAGGGCACGGCGGAACACCGCCACGCCGATGGAGTAGTTGGCGGCCCACAGCACCGGGGCGCAGTCCCCCAGGGCACGGACCCGGGCCAGCTCCTCAGCGGAGTAGCCGGTGGTGCCGGACACCAGGGCGGTGCCGGTGCGGCGGATGTATTCCTCCACGGCGGGCAGGGTGGACGGCTGGGAGAAGTCGATGACCACGTCGGCGATCTTCCCGGTGTTTTCCAGCGCCCCCAGGTTCTCCCGGTGGAACACGCCCACGATCTCGTCCCCGGCGGCCTCGGCGGTGGACGCGATCAGCCTGCCCATTTTTCCGTATCCGATCAGCAGGATCTTCACAGCAGACCGGCCTCCTCCAGGGTGGCCCGCAGGACGGCCGCGTTCTTCTCGCTCATGTCATACAGGGGCAGGCGCATGGGACCCACGTTCAGGCCCATCATGTTCATGGCGGTCTTCACGGGGATGGGGTTCACCTCGATGAACAGGTCGTTCATCAGCTTCAGGTAGCGGTTGGTGTTCTCCATGGCCTTGGCCTGATTGCCGTTCAGGTAATCCATGACGATGTCGTGGCACATACGGGGCATGACGTTGGCGTAGACGGAGATGACGCCGCTGCCGCCGATGCTCATCAGGGGGACGGTGATGTCGTCATTGCCGGAGTACAGGGCGAAGTCCGGCCCGATGCAGTGGGCGATCTTCATGGCGTAGGACATGTTGCCGCTGGCCTCCTTGATGCCGGCCACGTTGGGGTGCTTGGCCAGGCGCTCCACCACCTCCACGGGGATGGAGCAGCCGGTGCGGCCGGGGACGTTGTACAGGATGCAGGGCACGTGGACGGCGTCGGCGGTCTCGGCGAAGTGGCGGTACATGCCCTCGGTGTTGGCCTTGTTGTAGTAGGGGGAGATGATCAGCAGGGCGTCGGCGCCCATGTTCTGATACTCCACGCCCTTCTCCTTCTGGGTGGCGGTGCAGTTGGAGCCGCAGCCCACGATGACGGGCACCCGGCCGTTGACCACCTTGATGGTGTGCTCCACGATGGAGGCATCCTCCTCATGGGTCATGGTGGCGGACTCGCCGGTGGTGCCCAGGGTGAGGATGGCGTCGGTGCCCTCCCGGATCTGGCGCTCCAGCAGCTCGGTCAGTACCTCGAAGTTGATGCTGCCGTCCTCATGGTAGGGGGTGACCATGGCGACGATGGAACCCTTGATGTTTTCGAACTTCATAATGTTTCTCCTCCAGATACAGAATGTTGTTGAGATCCTCTTGTACGGCCGGTCCGGAGCGGCTCCGCGGAAGCCGGTCCGGGGCGGTTGTCTCCCGGCGGGGCCGCCGGGGCACAAAAAAACGACAGAGGACGCGCCTCTGCCGGTTCTCTCACCACGTTCCGTCGCGGAAGATCACAAAGCGGTCGATAGCGCAACCGCGGCAATGCCGCGGACAGTCCCGCAGGTATCACCCACGGTCCCACCCCCCGATCCCGCCGGAACGGAGAATTCGGCGGATTTGCCCTCTCTCCGTTCTCAGCCCGCCGGCTCCCGGAGATGCGTCGCGTCCGCGCCTCTATCTCGTTTTTGACATCATAGCACCACTCTATGCGGATTGCAAGGGGAAAAATGAAAAATTTGCATTTCCATCCCAATGGGATTTTGGCAGTTTTGCGGGGGTCCCTCGCAGGGGTGCGGGGGTGCGCCCCGTCCCGGGGCGCGGGGGAGTGCGGCGAAGGCCGCAGGCTTCAAAACCTTTTCCCGTGAGGACGGGGGTGCCGGGGAAGCCCGGCGGCTTCGCGGCGGTCCCGCCGCGGGGATGCGCCCCCCATTCTCTTTTTTCTTGAAAAAGAGAATGCGTCGCGCCCGGTGGAAGAGAAAATCGCTTTTTGCCGCGCAACCGGCCCTGCGGGCCAGTTGGCGGAAGTGCGGGGGTCTTCCGAATCGGTGCCGACCAGACTTGCCAGCCTTCTGCCGAGTGCGGAGCACATTGGCTGTTGTCGAGACTGCTCCGCCGCAGCTCGCAGGACCCCGGCAGTCATCGTGGGGTGGAAGATCGCAAGGTCTGTCCTTCTCCTCCCGCGCATTCCGCTTCGCTATGCGCTGCCCGGCCGGGTATCGAAAGCAGGTTGCCAGGCCCTCCGCAACCGCCAGGGTGCGGCAGCAAAAGAGGAGCAGAGAGCATTCGGAAGCGCCCCAACACCAATCTCCCGCAACCGCCAATGTGCGGCAACAAAAAGAGAACGGCAGAGCATCCGGACGGGACCCCAACTTCCGAAACTGCCATACGCAGTTGAGTGGGCAAAGCCCGCAAGTTTTTATCGGGCCAAAGCCCCCGTAACAGGCGTTGCGAGCGTTCCGGGCGAAGCCCGGAATGCCACCGCCAAGCCTTTTTCTCTTGACACCATCAAAAGGCGCTTTCTCTTTTTCCTCGGAAAAAGAGAAAGGGGGTTTTGAAGCCGCCGGGCTTCCCCGACACCCCCGTCCTCACGGGGAGAACGTGTTCCCCCACGGCGGAGCCGCAAGCCCCCGGCCTTCGCCGGAACTTCCCGCGCCCCGAAGGGGCGCACCTCCGCACCCCCGCAAAGGGGGGAAATTTCAGCTTTCCTTTTGGAACAGCTCCGCCAGAATCTCCACGCAGGTCTCCAGCCCCAGCGTGCTGGTAGAAAGAGAGATGTGGTAGTTCTGGGACATGCCCCAGTCCCCGCCGGTGAAGTGCTTGTAGCTGACCCGGCGGCGGCTGTCCTTCTCGTCCAGACGCTTCTCCGGCGCCTTCTCCGACTCGCCGTACAGCCGCACGATCCGCTCCGCCCGGAAGGCCTTGTCCGCGTGGAGGAAGGCGTGGAGGCAGTCCTCCCGCTCCCGGAGGATGTAGTCCGCGCAGCGTCCCACAATGACGCAGGGCGCCTTTTCCGCCAGGTCCAGGATCACGCCCCGCTGGACGCACCACAGATAGTCCTCCGCCGACAGCAGGCCGCTGCCGCCGGACTGGAACAGGCCGTAGGAGAAGGCGCTCCTGCCCCGGGCGTAGTCGCTGTGCTCCTCCACGTAGGCGGGGGCGAAGCCGCTGGCGGAGGCGATCTGCTTCACCAGCTCCTTGTCATAGTAGTCCACGCCCAGCTTTTCCGCCAGCTGCTTGCCCACGGTCCGGCCGCCGCTGCCGAATTCCCGGCTGATGGTGATGATGCGCTTTTTCATGGATGATGCCTCCTTTTCATACTAGAATCCATTAAAAATAAGACATTTGTCTTATTTTTATAGTGCCAACGGCGCGTTGGATTCTTATGAGACGCGCCGACGCGCGAAGCGCGGCAGCTCCCATTAAAATATCCTATTTTAATGGGAGAATAGTATCAAATTACGCCTGGCTTTTGGCCCGGGCGGCTTCCTCCTCCGCGGCGTTCCGGTTCAGCTCCCGGTACGTCAGGACGATGACCACCGCCGAGGCGATGAAGGTCAGGATATCCGACACGGGCATGGAGTACAGCACGCCGTCCAGACCGAAGAACCGGGGCAGCAGCAGCGCGAAGCCCACGCCGAACACCACTTCACGGACCATGGACAGAATGGTGGAGCTCCAGGGCTTGCCCAGGGATTGCAGGAAGATGAAGGCCGCCTTGTTGACGCAGGCGAAGATCATCATGCACAGGTATACCCGGAAGGACTTCACGGCGAAGTCCGTGTAGTAGACGCTCTCGTTGGCGGCGCCGAAGATGGCGATGAGCTGCCGGGGGAAGATCTCCACGATGAGCAGGGACACGGCGCCCACGATGGCCTCCGCCGTCAGCAGCAGGGTGAACAGGCTCTTGGCCCGGTCGGAGCGTCCGGCGCCGATGTTGTAGCCCACGATGGGGATGCAGCCGGCGGCCATGCCCACCACGATGGAGATGACGATCTGGAAGAACTTCATGACGATGCCCAGCACCGCCATGGGGATCTGGGCGTACTGGGCCTGGCCGAAGATCTCATCCAGGCCGCCGTAGTACAGCACCATGTTCTGTATGGCGGCCATGGCGGACACCAGGGAGATCTGGGACAGGAAGCTGCAAATGCCCAGGGGCAGGAACCGCCGCATGAGACTGCCGCTGAGCCGGAAACTCTTCTTCTCCAGGACCACGGACTTCATGTGGCACAGATACCAGACGGACAGGGCGGCGGTGACGATCTGGCCCAGCACCGTGGCCACGGCGGCGCCCATCATGCCCCAGCGGAAGATGAAGATCATCACCGGGTCCAGCACGATGTTGACGGCCGCGCCCGCCAGGGTGGAGGCCATGGCGAATTTTGGACTGCCGTCGGACCGGATGATGGGGTTCATGGCCTGGCCGAACATGTAGAAGGGAATGCCGGCGGTGATCCAGGTGAAGTACTCCTTGGCAAGGGTGAAGGTCTCGTCGTTGACCCGACCGGCGAACCAGGTGAGGATCTGCTCCTGGAGCAGGAAGTAGACGGCCAGGATCACCACGCCGCAGAGGATGGACAGCACCACGGCGCTGCCGATGCTGCGGTGGGCCCGCTCCTTCTGACCGGCGCCCAGGCTGAGGCTGACGTAGGCGCAGCAGCCGTCGCCGATCATGACGGCCACGGCCAGGGCCACCACCGTCAGGGGGAACACCACCGTGTTGGCGGCGTTGCCGTAGGAGCCCAGATAGCTGGCGTTGGCGATGAAGATCTGGTCCACGATGTTGTACAGGGCGGCCACCAGCAGGGAGATGATGCACGGGACGCTGTAGCCCCGCATCAGCCTGCCCACGGGCTGCTGTACCAGAAATGCGTTTGCTTGAGAACGGTCTTCCATAATTTCCTCCTTGAATCAGGCGTCCGGAGCCGGAAAGAGGCGGCGGGACGCAAAAATTGAACAGAGATGCAGGCCGGGGATGGGACGGCGGGCGAAAAAAAGCGCGTGACGCCCAAGCCGCTGGATTTACGCCGCTTGAGGCCACACGCTGATCTGCCGGATGCAGTTGTATCGCAGGGGAGACGCCGGGCGTCTCCGCATAGAAAAAAAGACGG
The DNA here is from genome assembly GCA_022778785.1 of Dysosmobacter sp. Lineage (GTDB taxonomy): Bacteria > Bacillota > Clostridia > Oscillospirales > Oscillospiraceae > Oscillibacter. The sequence continues at coordinate 13,470 of JALFSO010000001.1, forward strand.
GCCGTCAGGGGGACCGGAATTACGCCGCCCTGGCAACACGTCTGGTAGGTATTATAATGGATGGGAAAGGAAAATGCAAAGGTGAATTTCCACAAATTTTGAGACGGGAGAAGGACGAAAAAAATTCCGGAAGGATTTTGCGGAAATGGATTGACAAGCAGGGGTGAAGTGTGCTAATATACTGCAAGTGTTCTGAAGTGCGGACGGAAGCCCCGAGATGGAGAGATGTCCGAGTGGTTGAAGGAACCGGTCTTGAAAACCGGCGACGCGCAAGTGTCCGTGGGTTCGAATCCCACTCTCTCCGCCAACCGAAAGACACGAAGAACTTGACAGATGCGGAAGTACCCAAGAGGCCGAAGGGGCTCCCCTGCTAAGGGAGTAGTGTGTCTAAAAAACGCAGCGAGGGTTCAAATCCCTCCTTCCGCGCCACGAAAAGCCGTTCTATTTGTTGCGAATAGGACGGCTTTTCTGCATATATAACAATGTTTTCTTGTGAATAGTTGCATTTTCCCTTTCTTTGATTTTGCAATACCCCTAACTTTACCCCAAACAGCTAAAAATACCCCGCCAGATGGTCAAATCCGGCGGGGCTGCTTCATGCCTTTTTGGCTGTCAGGTTATCATAGTAACTCTGCATCCGGGCGGCGGTGTCCTTCTTCATTTGGTCGCTGCTGTGCGCATAGACATTCAACGTAAAACTGGCGGTAGCATGGCCCAACAAGTCCTGAACGCTCTTTATATCAGCACCAGAGGCAATCGCTACGGTGGCGGCTGTGTGCCGGAGATCGTGCGGTCTTGCGTCCGGCCTGCCGATGCTGGCAGCGATTTTCTTAAAATGACCGTAAAAGGTCGATATAGCAAGATGCCCGCCCATTTCATCCGTGAATACCAGATTATACTGGTTGCTCCACAGCTCACCGGCAGCGAGGCGGTTTTCTGCTTGCCGCTTCCGCTCTGCCAGCAAATACTGAAACGCAATTTCTGGCGGCTCAATTTGTCGTGGCTTTCCGCTCTTTGTGCTGGGTGCAATGTAGTATTTAGCGCCCTTCTTTTTCTCCTTCTGGAGCTGCTGACTTATGGTGATCCGCCGCGCTTCAAAGTCCACCTGTGACCACGACAGGCCCAGACACTCACCCTCCCGGAGGCCAGCGAACAAGCACAGAGCATACGCATTCTCCATCGGGTGTCCATCAATGGCTTTCAAGAACAGAGGGATTTCTGCATCCGTAAGCGGCTTGATTTCCTTTTGCGTGGCCTTTGGAAGCTCCGCCGCGTCACACGGGTTTACCTGTATCATACCCTGTTTCTGGGCCACAGAAAACGCTTTGTGCAGGATCGCGGCAACGTTCTTCACTGTCTTTGGGGACAATCCGGCGGCGGTCATGCCATTGTATAGCTTCTGAACGTGGACGCCCTTCACGGCTTGCACCTTCAGCGCACCGATGGCCGGTTTAATGTGGTTCTTGATTGCCACCTCGTAGCTGCTGTATGTCAGCGGCTTCACCTTGACGGCACAGAAAGTTTTCATCCATTCATCGAGCCATTCGGAGACCGTGGTTTTGTCCGGGGCCTGATAGGTTCCATTGTCAACCGCCCTCTGGATGGAGGTCATTTTCTTTCTGACCTCCGCCTGAGTTTTCCCGTAAACGCTTTTGCGGTCTGGCTTTCCTGTGCCGGGATTGGTGCCAATGGTGATTCGGGCCTCCCATGTTCCATCTGACCGTTGCCGGATGCTTCCGGCTCCCTGTGCGGCTCTGGTATTTGATTTTCTTGCCATTGCAATTCCTCCCATTTTCGTATATGATGGAAGGGCAGTAGGCGTGCAAAGTTTACTGCCCCTTATACCGCTCTTTGGTGTTCCAGCACCAGAGGGCGGTTTTATTCTTCTGCGCCATCAACTTCGACAAGTGTACTATTGATGTCATACATATTATAAAGGTTTTCAATAACTTTCGAAATTTTTCTTTTTGCAGCGGCTTCCATATTAATTGCAAATTGATTCCTTGAAACTGCTAAGTAATGTCCAAATGAGCATTCTTGCAATTCACGAATGGCATTTTCTACCTTAATATCCATTTTTTTACATTCTTCTGGGTTTTCTAGAAGAAATTCAAACCTCTTATCATCTGCGGCCTTGCAATCTTTCATATATTGAATCATGGATGACAGCAATTTTATCGCGTCATATAGCTCTTCTGATTCTAGTAAAAAGTTAATAACATTATTTGCATCTCTATGAAGTGAATGACATTCATCGTTTTCAATTTGATGCTTTATATCCATCAAATTATTACAAGCTTTTTCCGATAGTCCAGTGATTTCGCAGATTTTTCTGAAGCTTGGGTTTGAGCTTTGGACATTTGATAAGCCGATAAGATAATCCGCACTTACACCAAAATAGGCCGCCAAATCATGCAAAGTCTTTGCATCTGGCAACGTATCTCCTGTTTCATATAGTCCAATGGTAGACTTTGATACGCCGAGATCGCGGGCAAGCGTAGCCTGTGATATGCCCTTTTTCTCGCGCAGTTCTCGCAACTGTGACGGGAAAAGGGCGTCTTTGTTTTTCTGCGAAGAATATTGTATACCCTGTTTTTCTGCTTCCTTCTTGGTGATAGGAAATATTAGCCTTTCCATAAAAATCCTCCACTTTTGGACTGAAATACTTGTTATTTGAAGTTTTTGGGCTGAATTACTGTACGCCATGAATTTCTTGGTGTAAAATATAATCGACAAGAAAATCATGCCGTTAATTCTATACTACCACAGTTTGATTTTAAGTCAATACTATTTTGAAAGGAGACACTTATTTTGGAAAGTTTGGAGCGGTTGGCCTATACGGCTACTGAGGCGGCCCATGTGGCAAGTGTGAGCCGTCCTACGATTTATCGCTGGATGCATCTCGATGGATTTCCTGTTGCACGCATTGGCGGATGCACCAGAATCCCGGCTCAAGCGTTCAAGCGTTGGCTGAACGAGCAAGCGGGGGTGATTGACAATGAATGATAGAAAAGAAAATGCCCACTCCGCGGCGGCAACCACGGAGCAGGCGGCGGGGGACAATGCAGGGCGCAAAATTCCCCATGACGATTATACAACGTATACAGGCCCAATTTCAAGGCTTCTCTCGCACGGAAGGGAAAACGCTGTGCCTCTCCGCCACCTTACCGCCATGACCAAACTTGACGGGCGTACAGTGCGCGCCATGATTGCGGCGGAGCGGCTGGCCGGTGTTCCTATTCTGTCTGATAATTCAACGGGGTATTATTTGCCCGGTAATGCTGCGGAAAAGGAACGGTTTATCCGAAGCATGAAGCACAGGGCGAAAGAGATCGAGCGCGCGGCGGAGGCCATAGAAAAATCCGGGAGGTGACGGCAACGGACATTCAAGAAGTATTGCGCTATTTTGATGGCGTGAAACGGTGCAGTGAGGGGCAGTATATGGCCCGTTGCCCTTGCCATGATGACCGCAAGCAAAGTCTTTCCATAGGATGCGGGGAGAAGGGCGTTGTGCTGAAATGTCAGGCCGGGTGTGATACACGGGACATTATTGCCCGTGTTGGGCTGAAGCCCGCCGATCTGTTTTATGAGCAGCATAGCAATACCCAGGAACGCCCGCAGATCGTAGCAACGTACAATTACCCCGGAGGCGTCCAAAAACTCCGCTATTCCGATAAGCATTTTGGATGGCGGCAGCCAGATGGAAACGGCGGCTGGATCTGGAACCGCAAGGGCGTCAAACCTAGCCTTTACATAGCCGGTGAACTGGCCGATGCCGTTGCCGTTGTGGAGGGTGAAAAGGACGCCGACAACCTCCACCGTCTTGGCTGGGACGCTGTGAGCGGAGCAGATGGAGCGGGACCGGGGAAATGGAAGCAAGAGTACACAGAGCAGCTAAAGGGCCTTTCTGTATGCATCTTTCAGGACAATGACGATGTTGGCCGGAATTATGCACGGGAAACAGCCGCCGCGTTACATAATGTCTGCAAATCAGTATATTTGTTTGACCTTTCCAAAGTGTGGCCGGACATTCCGTTGCACGGCGATGTGTCGGATTTGATTGAAAAATTCGGAGATGAAAAGGCGTGTGAGATGATTGCACAGCTTGCCACATCAACGCCGGAATGGGAACCGCCGAAAGAACCAGATATTTTTGATTCCTTCGGATTTTACAGCGTTCCAGACTTAACACCAGAGGAAAAGAAACCGCCGGAGTTTATCGTTGATGGAATGATACCATGCGGAATGACATTTCTTTCTGGCGCTCCCAAAATCCGAAAATCATTCATGGCATTGCAGATCGCAAGCGCTGTTGCAACTGGAAGCCCGTTTTTGTCGCACAACACGACACAGTGCGATGTGGCGTATCTTGACCTTGAGGGAAGCAAGTCCCGAGTTTCTTTTCGAGCGGAAAGAATGTCGATGAAGATTCCACGAAATGTGTTCATTACCAACATCATAACAGCGCGCTTGGCAGATGGCCTTGTGGACAAGCTACGGCAGCTTCACAGGGCGCGGCCCTCCATCCGGCTTATGGAATCCGTCCTGGCCCTGTTGCCCCAGGAAAAGGAGTTCATCACCGACGATGGACTCATTGGGAATCTGACGCTCCGACTTGATACCGTGCAGGTGGAGCCCGCGGGCTATGGCAGCTCCACCAAGGAGGTCTCCGCCAAGCGCAGCTATCCCAACCTCACCGATCAGGATACCCAGTACATCCCCAAGACCATTGAGGAAAACGGACGCACCCTGACGCTGCAGGAGATCCAGTGGCAGACGGACAACACCGCCACCACGGACGGTTACGCCCTGGGCGACCGCTATACCGCCATCGCCACCTACACCGGCAGCGCCACCAGTAGCTATGTCACCGGCTACACAGTCACGGCAGAATACACTGGCGCAGTCAGCCGCATTGCCCTGAACCGCGTGCGCTATGTTGCCATCTTCGAAGGCACACCCATCCAGCCCGCGCTGCCTGCGGAAACCGATGCGGCCACCCCTGCCTTCCGTTGGTCCTATGTGCTGATTCCCCTGGGTGTTGTCGCTGTGGCAGGCGCGGGGATCGGCGGAGCGCTGCTGTTGAAGCACAGAAAAGAAAACGCTGATGAGGAGGACGCGGAAGAATGAAGAAAATGATGAGTCTTTGCCTGAGCCTCTGCCTGACGGCTGCTCTGGCTGCTCCCGCCTATGCATTGGAGTTCGTCAACGCAAGCTCCACATCCCTCGCCCTGCCGCAAGCGGCAGGGCTTGCTCATTCCGCTGCGTTTCCTCTTCCCACAAAGTCTTACGACTTTGCGGGAACCCTGATTGACGCCCCTGACGGGCCGGAATTTGGAACACCCACTTCTGTGGAGGTCGTTCATACGGCAGACGGCGGGGCAATGAAAAACGAGGACCTCAGCAAGAATGCCGCCCTCATCCCTCCCGGCTTCGGAACGCCCAGTATGGATGCCATGAATACCGGAACCTACCTCACGCCGAATCTGGCTCCCGGCGGTATGCCCGCCACCGGCGCAGTCATCGGCGGCAGCGGCTCCGCTGTGGTAGAGCCGGGAAGCCAAATCGCCACCGGCAGTACCGGCACGATCTATGCCAGCTATACGGAAGTGAGCAGTGACCTCTACTATAAAAACGGCTCTCTCGGCACGCTGAAGATCCCCGCACTGGATCTGAGTGTGAAGGTCTACCAGGGTACGGACAGCAAAACACTGGCAAAGGGCGTCGGCCACTTTGAGGAAACCAGCATCTGGAATGGCAATGTGGCGCTGGCGGCGCACAACAGGGGTGTGAATAACTACTTCGGACAGATCCACACGCTGGAGATCGGGGACAAGATCACACTGACCACCAAGCTGGGAACCCGCACCTACAAGGTGACCAATGTCTGCAAGGTCAGCGAAACAGACCGCAGTGGTCTTGCCGCTTCCAGCGAAAATATGCTCACGCTCTATACTTGCGTCCGCAACCAGCGGGACGCCCGCTGGTATGTCACAGCGGTGGAGGTTTGATTTTCTCCCTTTTGCCGGATCGGTTCTGTTCGACTTCTGCCCAGGCCTTGTGCTATGTTGATGCTGCAAAGAGCTTTCCACAGAAGAAATAAACATAACATGGAGGGTAGAGTATGAGCAGAATGAAAAATGCAGGATTTGTCCTCTGCGGCCTTGTCCTGGGTCTGGCAATGAACGCTCCCGCGGCGCAGGCGGCGGAATCGCTGAAAGTGGCGCTGTCCACAAACCGCATCCTCGTGGATGGGCAGCAGGTACAGATGACCGCCTATCATATCAACGGCAATAACTACGTCAAACTCCGTGATGTGGGCGAGGCGGTTGGTTTTAACGTCTACTGGGACCGCGAAAAGAGCTGTGTTCAAATTGAGTCGGACAAGCCCTATACCGGCACGGCACCGGCAAAATCCGAACCCGCCGAGACTGCCCCACAGCCTGCCCCACAGACCGATACCGACGCCATGAAGCTGGATATCGTGGAACGAACCAACGCCATCCGGGCGGAAAAAGGCGCTGCCGCCCTGGTTGTCAATGACAAGCTCATGCAGGCGGCGCAGGTCCGCGCCGATGAGATGGCAGCTACCGGGGTCTACTCGCATACCCGGCCGGATGGAAGGAAAAGCAGCACCGTTACGGACTGCAAGTACGTCGGAGAAAACATCCACTGCATTGAGGATTGGACACTGATGGACAGAAATCTTGCGGAGGTCGCCGTGTGGTCATGGTCGGCTTCGGCAGGCCATCTCAAAAACATGACCAACAGCCGCTACGGAAGCATCGGCATCGGACTTGCCAGAGGCACGGACGAGAACGGTGACCCGTGTTGGTACTGCGTCCAGCTCTTCATGGATACTGGTTGCAGTATTGGCTGGATCGACACCCCCGCAACAACAAAATAGCAATAACCAACCCGCTGGCGGACTGAGTGATCAGTCCGCTCAGGCTGTCGAAAAAGTCCGATGGACTTTTTCGACAGCCTTCACAATGCCTCGCTTTTCTGCCCGCGCAGCGGGCCGAAAAGCTGCCGCTGCGCGGCGCAAACGCCTGCTGACACAGGCTTTTTGCAGGCATTCAATCCA
>JALFSO010000011.1 GCA_022778785.1 Dysosmobacter sp.
ACGCAGGGGATAGCGGTCCTTGATTCTGCCTGACTGTTTTTGTCATCCATCCATTTTGCCCTGAAAACTTCGATGTTGGCAGGGCCGGTTTCGTGCGCCCTTTTTCATCTGTCCTGGACCGGTACCTACTTTCACACTATCCTCCTCAGGTTAGAACAAATCTACTTCGCGGGTTTGCTTTTGTGCCTTAAACTCCAGCTTTACCGACATGTTTTTCTCGCCGTCAAAAACATCCGCAGAATAGCTGCCCTTCCTCTTAATCTTCGTAATTTCAAATCTTGCATGCTTCTTATCAGCTAAGAATTCACCGTCATAGAAATCACCATCAATAAGCAAGCGGGGTTTACTGAGCGGTATGCTGGAATATAGCACCAGTTCGGGAGTAATGCGCGGTTTTAGTGCAATAACAGGATTGACAAAGCAAAGTTCAATATTGTCTGGGCGCTTTGTCAAGGTGATGATAGGTACCACGACTTCCTCAAGGGAAGCGCCTCCGTGCACCTCTACATTTGCTCGCCGGCCGCCCTTAAAGCGCTCATAGTTTGCAAGAACTGCGAATCCATCTTCATAGGCCGCAAACGGCAAATTGGGGTCCTCCTTGGCTGGACAGCATCGACCGCTGTGTTCACCAGACTCATCCAACTCAATATTGGAGTCCAACTCATGGCCATAACGCACTGCCAATCTGCTGGCACCGTGGTCGGCAACAATCAACGCTTTCTCTAGTGTTCCTTGCACAAGCATAGACTGAATCATCCGAAGCTGTTCATCGATCACATCCAGTTCTTCAAACAGATGAAGCGGGTACTCACATTTCCGATAATCGTAGACTTGGCTGTGATGTTTAATCTCGTCAAGGCCGTCGATCTTCCGCCAGTCTCCATCTGCAAAAAACTGTAAAAACTCTTTGTTTTTAGCTGTGATGGAAGGAAGCTCACAGCGGCCTATCGCAACTTCTGATACAAGGTCATATTCCTCACACTTTGCCATGATAAAAGCAAGGTACTCCACCCCAAGTGCATCGAAAAAGAAGCATTGTACCTTCTTCTTATCCATGTGGGAGATGATGCTACTCCTTGGCTGCAGCTTATTATAGGGCCGAGGCGATTGAGCGTAGGCATTGACTTTTTCCAGGAACTCCGGGTGAATACGGTTTGTAAGCTTTTGAAGTTTGTAATCCCGGAAATATGCTGTCAAATCATCCCTAAAACTACTGTCGGTTTCAGGGAGCTTTGTGTTCACGGAATCGAATACATAATCCCGCATATAAAAATACAAGGGCTTAGACATACTGTGTGTTGCGCGAGAAATCTCTTCTGGAGTGAAATCATATAGGCTAAGGCAGCGTACAAAGTCAAATTTTTCCTGTGTGCTACTGTCAGTCAGGTAGAAAACTTCGTCTTTCTGATATCGCCCCAGCTTATCACAATACTTTTTAATTAGTGGCAAATTCTCCGGCAACTGCTCCAACAGTCTCTTTCGCTCCGTGTAATACCGTTCAAACTCCGGGTGAGATACGTCTACATCCGCCAGATCCAGGAATGCGTGCATCTCAAAAGAGTCTACATTATCACAATTTCCAAGCACTAGAGTCAGATAGTGGTTATTTGCCTCTCCAAAGAACTTTAATGACAACCACAAAAGCCACTGCATCTTTTTATCGCCGGATTCAAAAACATTTGATAGATGAGCTGACAGATTTGCCGTAGCGCCAAACTCATCACAAACCAAAGCTGAAAAGCTAGCCTTGTCAGTCATTTTAGAAGCAAGCCAGCCCCACTGCTCATCTGTTCCGTATGCTTCTTCCGTAGCTCCTGCAATATCAGAATGTTTGGTGGTCAATGCCGCATAAATACCCTTAGAAGCTGTAACGGAGTAAACTGCGTTTTGGAACATATCGGCAGGGAAGGAACAAAGTGTCGTCACCACAGGATGATTCTGACACTGCATATCCGTCAATCTTTCAAGATATGAAAGCAGTTCAGGAGTATTAGAGAGAGGCGTAAATCCGATGCACTCTTCTGCAGTTTTCGCTAGCTCTATTCGAGGCAATGGAGAGGCCTCACCGTCAACCAATATGACTCTATTCTTCATCCGAACATCACGATTCAAATACTTGAGAAGTGCTTGTTCACAATGATCGAGAAGAATAATGCCATATCCTCTGATAGAGTAACTAAGCGCCTCATCCAACTTTGAAACCAGTGCATCATGGCTGCGAAGCATCAGAGCTTGTGACATCCCAACTAAGGCATAGTTTCCCAAGCCGCTAGAGATAGAAATAGAAATGACCCCCTCTTTGACCACCCTCCCCCCCCAAAAAAATAAAAAAATTTCTGATACCTTGTTTTGGTATCAGAAGGTGAGGTGCCTTAGCACAGATTTCGCTAATTGTCAATGCGTGAAATCATACGAGGTTTTTGATTATTTCTCTCTCGTTGAGTATCTTGTACGGTGGACATACTTGTGCTACCATATGTAGGAATTGGGAGGGAGTATCATGTGTTTTACTGCTGAAGAAACGGCTCTGATCGATGGGATTATCGTTTCGTATTTCGCACCGCAGTCTGTCAGTGAGCCGATCAGACTAAGATATTTTGAGACGCACAAACATCTTCAAGAGGAGACTATCGACAGGACGGACCTGATGAACATCAGAAGCGCTCTTCTGTTTCTTGCTCCGGAGTTTCGGGATTCAGTTCAGACCGGAAAAGAAATACAATCACTAATTGCCAAAACAAGTTCCTTACTTTCCAAGCATTAAAAACGCAAAAAAGGCGGAGACCCTGTAAAAGCTTCAGGGCCTCCGCCTTTTTCTTTATATTTCAAAAAAAGTATTCTTGATGGGTGGTCAAAGCCCCCCTCTTTTCTACATTCATTACGAAGAGCTCTTTAGTCTAGTAGAAGGGGGCCTGCATGATGGCCACTGAAACAGTACAAAATAGCGGTGGAGGCGAAGCAACTCAAATGAACGAAATCAAGTTGGGTGATGCAACTTACCTTGTCCACCGCACTTTTTCCGGAGACCGGACGGTCTCTGACCTCATTGTGGATCGTCTTGTCCACGAAAAAAAAGAAAAGACTACCTTTGACGAAAGTACAGACGATGCCGTATAATACCCTTAGTGGGTCGGTTCGTCGAAGGAGGTTAATGTGAGAACCGACATTCGCAGAATTGCATTTGCCTACCTGCGACTTTCCAATGAGGAAGCAGCTGAGGGTGAGTCTTCCAGCATTAAGAACCAGCGTATGATCATTCAGGATTATTGTGACCGGAATGATATCATTTTGGCGCGGGTATTCGCTGATGATGGATGGTCTGGCGGCAACTTTGACAGACCGGCATTCCAGGAAATGATTGCACTCTTAGAGCAGGGCAAGGCAAATATCGTCATTACAAAAGACCTTTCGCGACTCGGCAGAGATATGCGAGAGGCCAGCTACTATGCTGAGCAGTTTTTCCCAGAGAGAAATATTCGGTATCTGACAGTAGCAGATAACTTTGACACTGAGCAAGAGAACATTATGGCACCGTTCCAATTTGCCATGAATGAAGTCTACCTGCGGGATGGGTCGAGGAAAGTGAAAGAGGTCCTGAAAGCTAAGCGTGAGAAGGGGCTGTACTGTGCAGCTCCTCCGTATGGCTATGCGAAGGATCCCCGAAACAAGAACCGACTGATCCCGGATGAGGAAACCGCTCCTATTGTTCAGAGAATATTCGATTGTGCCGCAAGAGGCGACTCGAGTCGGAAGATCGCAATGGATCTGAACGATGATGGCATCATTCCTCCATTGAAGTATAAGGTGCTTTATCAAGGCAACTTCTCGGAAAATGGGGCTGCCAGGGCTTCGGATCTTTGGAACTATACAACAGTAAAGCGGATTCTAAAGAACTCTGTTTACCTAGGGCATACGCTTCTGGGCAAGACAAAGAAAGCCAGTGTCAAATCCAAGAAGAAGCTCCATGTGCCGAAAGATCAGTGGGCAGTGACAGAGAATACGCACACGCCAATTGTATCTCAGGAGCAATTTGAACTTGCTCAGATCAATCTGGGAAAAGGCACACTTGACTTCCGACAGTATGACCAGGTGCGTCGGAGTATCTTCTCTGGAATCGCATTTTGCGCAAAGTGCGGACATGCGCTATGTTCCTGCGGAACAGTCTATAAAGGAGAGCGAGAAAAGTATTGGTATCTCTCCTGCATAAAGCAGCGTCAAGATATCGCTAATCCCTGCACCGGCGTCAGAATCCGGTACAGTGATCTTGTCGAAGTTGTCCGGCAGGATTTGAACGCTTTGATAGACCTGAGCCCTGAGAGCAAAGAGGCAGTCATCCGCGAAGCAATGCGGAAAGCCGGTGATGACAATCTGATTAAAGCAAGGCAGATTCAGCTCCAAAAAGCCAGAACGCGTCTGGCAACAATCGATAAGATCATCACAAAGCTCTACACAGACAATGCGGAGGGCAAGATTGATGATAATCGTTTGGAACGAATGCTGGAGGAGTTGCAGAAGGAATCTTGCGGACTTGAAAAGACTGTTACCAGCCTGAGTGGTATTGATCCTGTTAGCGAGGCTCAGCAAAGCTACAAAGCATTTTTCAATCTGACAAGCAAATACACGCATATTGAGGAACTCGATCGGGATACGCTGGTAACCTTCGTAAAACGGATCGAGGTGGGGCCGAAAATCCTTCCTGATGGAGCTGTGAAAGCAACGCATCGGAATCAGCCCTTTCAGCAAAGTGTTCGCATCTTTTATAAGTTCATCGGTGAACTTGATGATTTCTCACTTCGTGATTTGCCGGCACAGGCCGTGACCTGACTTGTTGTGATTGAAAGCTGTATGCTCTCTTGTTCCACAAACAAATGATCATCCCCTTTGATGTTATGGAGACTCACACCCAGGTCGGCGTACCTCGAACATCTTATTCTCATCGAAAAAGGCGAGTTTAAGATGTAGTGGGAACATCAAGGGAGGTCGGCGTCAACCTGAAGGAGGGCTACAACGGCGACCTGACCTCCCGTGAGGCCGGTTCCGTGGGCGGCCAGATGGTCAAGAACATGACACCCATACGGACAACGGACTTTTCCCGGACGGACCGGACGGCGCCGGGACACGCCGCCGGAGTGGGGTACATAGCCTGTTTGCTGCTGTAAAGCGGCACATTGACCGTTCTGTAGAAAAACCGCCCTGGATTCTGGAGACTCCGGAGAAAATGCAGGAAATGGGGAAATTCCGCTTGAAAAGTATAATTCCCTGTGGCAGAATGGGAATTAGAAAGAGAGGAGGGTATTCTCTGTGAGAATTTCCACAAAGGGGCGGTACGCGCTCCGGTTGATGATCGACCTTGCAGAGCATGACGACGGCAGCCTGATCTCCATCCGCGACGTGGCAGAGCGGCAGGGGATCTCCGCCAAATATCTGGAGCAAATCGTGGGCCTGCTGAGCAAGGCAGGATTCCTGCGCAGCGGACGGGGTCCCCAGGGGGGATACCGGCTGTCCCGCGCTCCGGAGGAGTACACCGTGGGGGACATCCTGCGGCTGACGGAGGGCAATCTGGCGCCGGTGGCCTGTCTGGAGGACTCGGAGAACCGGTGCGAGCGGTCCCATGAGTGCGCCACCCTGGACTTCTGGACGGGGCTGTACGCCGTCATCAACCAGTATATCGACCGGTTCACCCTGGCGGATCTGGTACGGACCGAGCAGGAAAAGGAACATCCCGCCCAGCACAGGGCAGAGTGCTGAACGGAATAGAGGACCAAACGGCCCCGCGCCGGGAAGGCGCGGGGTCGTTCTGCGCGTCGGACCGGCCGGAGAGAATTGCGGGATCCATCGCCTTTTTTGACCAATCGGAGAATTTTTGGAATACCTACTTGACAAGTAGGGGAAGCTGTGTTATTCATATCATAGTAATAATATATGAAATAAAGGAGAACAGAGACTATGATCTATCTGGATAACGCAGCCACCACAGCCGTCAGCAAGACCGCGCTGGACGCCATGCTGCCCTGTCTCACGGAGGACTACGGCAACCCCTCCAGCCTGTACACCCTGGGCCAGCGGGCCGCGGAGCGGCTGTACGATGCCCGGCAGACCTTCGCCAAATATCTCAACGCCGCCCGGCCGGAGGAGATCACCTTCACCTCCGGCGGCAGCGAGGCGGACAATCAGGCCATCCTGTCCGCGGCGGCCCTGGGGGAGAAGAAGGGCAAGAAGCACGTCATCTCCACCAAGTTTGAGCATCACGCCGTCCTCCATACCCTGCAGAAGCTGGAGAAGCACGGCTTTGAGGTGACGCTGCTGGACATCCCTCCTGACGGTGTCATCACCGCGGACGAGGTGCGCACCGCCCTGCGGCCGGACACCTGCCTCGTTACCATCATGTTTGCCAACAACGAGATCGGCACTATCCAGCCCATCCCGGAGATCGGGAAGCTGTGCCGGGAGGCGGGGGTGCTGTTCCACACCGACGCCGTCCAGGCGGCGGGGCACCTGCCCATTGACGTCCAGGCCATGGACATCGACATGCTGAGTCTGTCCGCCCACAAGTTCCACGGCCCCAAGGGCGTGGGCGTGCTGTACACCCGCCGGGGCATCCCTCTGACCAACGTCATCGAGGGCGGCGCCCAGGAGCGGGGCAAGCGGGCCGGCACGGAGAACACCGCCGGCATCTGCGGCGCCGCCGCAGCCTTCCGGGAGGCCTGTGAGAACATGGAGCAGAACGCCGCCCACATGCGGCCCCTGCGGGACAAGCTCATCGCGGAGCTGACGAAGATCCCCCACAGCGTCCTCAACGGCGATCCCGTCCGGCGTCTGCCTGGCAACGTGAATCTGTGCTTTGAGGGCATCGAGGGCGAATCCCTGCTGCTGCTTCTGGACGGCAAGGGCATCGCCGCCAGCTCCGGCAGCGCCTGCACCTCTGGCTCCCTGGACCCCAGCCATGTGCTGCTGGCCCTGGGACGGCCTCACGAGGTGGCCCACGGCTCCCTGCGGCTGACCCTCAGCGAGGCCACCACGGAGGAGGAAGTGGACTACGTCCTCAGCGTCCTGCCCGGCATCGTGGAGTATCTCCGGGACATGTCCCCGGTGTGGGACGAGCTGGAGCACGGCCTTCGGAAGCATCAGATTTAAGAGAATATAACAGGAGGAGACGACTATGGCATTATACAGCGACAAGGTCATGGACCATTTTCAGCATCCCCGGAACGTGGGCAAGATGGACGACGCCGACGGCATCGGCGAGGTGGGCAACGCCCGCTGCGGCGACATCATGCGGATGTATATCAAGGTGGACCACGACACCCAGACCATCACCGACGTGAAGTTCAACACCTTCGGCTGCGGCAGCGCCATCGCCACCAGCTCCATCGCCACGGAGATGATTAAGGGCAAGCCCATCAGCGAGGCCCTGAAGCTGACCAACAAGGCGGTGGTGGAGGCCCTGGACGGCCTGCCCGCCTACAAGCTCCACTGCTCCGTGCTGGCGGAGGAGGCGGTGAAGGCCGCCATCAAGGACTACTTTGACAAGAACCACATCCCCTACGGCGACGAGCTGGCCATGGACTGCGAGCACTGCATGGCCTGCGACAGCCACCATCAGTGAGGGACTGGCCGAGATAAGAGAAAGCCCGCCGCGTTTGTGAAAACGCGGCGGGCTTGTTTGCTGCCATTGCGGGACTTATTCTCCGACAGCCAGACGGAGAATGGCCTCCATGTCCTCCGGGTAGATCTTCATGAACTGGCCGAAGGGGAAGCCGTTGGGCTTCTGGGCGCGGTGGGCCGCCATCTCGGGGATCATGGCGGGGTCGGCGCCGATCTCCGCCAGGGTGGTGGGCATACCGATGGACCGGAGCCAGGCCTCCAGCCGGTCCACGCCCTCCCGGGCGGTGTTCTCCGGGCAGGCGAAGTCCATCTGACAGCCCATGACCCGGACGGCGAATTGGGCGAAGCGCATGTAGTTGTGGGGCATGACGTACCGCATCCACGCCGGGGTCACCACCGCCAGGCCCGCGCCGTGGGCGCAGTCGAAGAAGGCGGACAGCTCATGCTCAATCTGGTGGCTGGCCCAGTCCTGGACGCGGCCCACGCCGCAGGTGTCGTTGTGGGCCAGGGTGCCCGCCCACATCAGCTCTGCCCGGGCGTCGTAATCCTCCGGATGGGCGATGGCCTGAGGGGCGGCGGTGAGGATGGTCTGCATCAGCCCCTCGCACAGCCGGTCCGTCACGTCCACATGCTCCGTGTTGGTGAAGTACCGCTCAAAGATGTGGGACAGCATATCCGTGGCGCCGCAGGCGGTCTGGTAGGCGGGGAGGGAGCAGGTGTAGGCCGGGTCCATGACGGCGAAGGCCGGACGGTAGAGGTCCGACTTCACGTTGCCCCACTTCAGGTTCCCTTCTTCTTTCGTGATGACGGTGGCGTTGGAGGACTCGCTGCCCGTGGCGGCGATAGTCAGCACCACGCCCACCGGCAGCGTCTTCTCCGGGGCCTTCTTGGAGAAGAAGTCCCAGAAGTCCCCGTCGTAGGGCACGCCCACGGCGATGGCCTTGGCGGTGTCGATGGCGGAGCCGCCGCCCACGGGCAGAATGAAGTCCACACCCTCCCGGCGGCACAGCTCGATGCCCTCGTAGACCTTGCCGCTGCGGGGATTGGGCTGGATGCCGCCCAGCTCCGCCCAGGGAATGCCGGCGGCTTTCAGGGAAGCGGTGACGTCGTCATAGGCGCCGTTGCGCTTGATGGAGCCGCCGCCGTAGACCAGCAGGGCCCTGGTGCCGCCGAACCGGCGGACAAGTTCGCCGGTCTGTTCTGCCTGTCCCTTGCCGAAGGCAAAGTAGGTGGGTGCGTAGAAATTAAAGCGTTCCATAATTTGACCTCCAGATCTCATCATTTGGGTCGCGCAGTGCCGGTGGACACGTCGATCCTTTTCAAAGAATGGCTTTTCAAAAGCAGGCGCGGAGCAGGCTCAGCAGAAATGCCGCCGCACCCACGCCCACAAGAAATCGCAGTCCGTCTATCAGAAACTGCCGCTGGCCGGACCGGCCCTCCCGGCGAAGGTCCTCCGCATCACCGAATTTTTCCCGCCGGATCTCATCAATAGCCCGGGACCATCGCTTTTGCATGGGCGGAGCCCCCTTCAAGTCTCAGTATCCCAGCTTCCGGTCCACCAGATGGGCCAGGGGCCGGCCTGCGGCGTAATTGGCCAGGTCCTCGCAGAACATGTCCACGGTGATGTCCCGGGTGTAGCCCAGGGCCATGTTGCCGGAGATGTGGGGCGTCAGCAGGAGGTTCTTCGCGCTGCGCAGGAAATGGTCCATGGGCAGCGGCTCCGGGTCCATGACATCCAGGGCGGCGCCGGCCAGACGGTCCGCATTCAGGGCGTCCGCCAGGGCCTCCTGGTCGATGGCGGTGCCACGGCCCACATTGACCACGTAGGCGTGAGCGGGCAGCAGGGCGATGCGCTCCCGATTCAGGATGTGGGCGGTCTCCGGCGTGCCGGGGAGGGCCATCACCAGAAGGTCCGTCTCCGGCAGAGCCTCCTCCAGCCGGGAGATGGGCAGTACCTCGTCGTACACCGGGTCGTCGTTCCTGCCGCTGCGGCAGACGCCGGTGATGTGGGCGGCCCCCAGGCCTCTGGCCCGGTGGGCGAAGGTGGTGCCGATGTTGCCGGTGCCCAGAACGGTGACGCGGCTGCCGAAAATGGAGCGGATGGGCTTCGGCTCGTCCACCCAGCCGTCCCGGGCCATGTCCGCCTGATAGGCGGGCATCTGCCGCAGCAGCATCAGCGTCACCATGACAATGTGCTCCGCGATGGTGACGCCGTAGGCGCCGGAGGAGTTGGTCAGCAGGCAGTCCGGATTGGCGAAAAGGGAGGGGTCCTTGCAGTAGGGGTCCACGCCGGCATAGGAGCAGCAGTACCACTTGAGACTGGCGGGGGCGGTGCGCAGCAGCTCCGGGATATGGGAGAACAGGACCTCACAGTCCTGAAGGCAGGCACTGGCCTCGTCAAACTGCTCCGGGGTGAAGAAGTGGGGCGTGAAGCCCGCCGCTTCCGCGGCGGCGGTGATCCGGGCCTTGTGGGCGTCGGTGAGGAAATCCTGGCAGACGCAGAGATTGCGGTTCATAGAGACAGACCTCCGATACATAAATTGATGGGCGGGAGGGAACAGGGCCGTTCCCCCGCCCGGAAAAGACAGTGGGAGACGGGGACGCTCAGACACCGGACAGCGCCGCGCAGACCTGCTCGGCGGCGCGCATCCCGTCGGCGGCGGCGGAGAGGATGCCACCGGCGTAGCCCGCCCCCTCGCCGCAGGGGTACAGTCCCCGGAGGGAGACGGACTGATACGATTCGTCCCGGGGCAGCCGGACGGGAGAGGAGCTGCGGGTCTCGACGGCGGTCAGCAGGGCGTCGGGATCGTCGAAGCCCCGGAGCTTCTGTCCCAGAATGGGCAGGGCCTCCGCCAGCGTATCCGCCACGAAGGGGGGCAGGCACAGCCGCAGGTCCGTCATGGTAACGCCGGGGCGGTAGGTGGGCCGCACCCGTCCGTACCGGACGGAGGGACGGCGGGCCAGAAAATCCTCCACCCGCTGGCAGGGGGCCTTGAAGTCCGACCCGCCCAACGCGAAGGCCGCCTCCTCCAGACGGCGCTGGAAGGCGATGCCCGCCAGGGGACCGTCGCCGCCGAAGTCCTCCGGCGTGACGTTTACCAGAAAGCCGCCGTTGATGTTCTCCCCATCCCGGGCGAACTCGCTCATGCCGTTGGTGACCAGACGCTGCTGCTCCGACGCGGCGGCCACC
The DNA here is from genome assembly GCA_022778785.1 of Dysosmobacter sp. Taxonomy (GTDB): domain Bacteria; phylum Bacillota; class Clostridia; order Oscillospirales; family Oscillospiraceae; genus Oscillibacter. The sequence continues at coordinate 10,796 of JALFSO010000011.1, forward strand.
ACCTGTCCCCCGGGGCAGACGCAGAAGGAGTAGGCCGCCCGCCCGCTGGGCAGGTGGCAGGACAGCTTGTAGGACGACACCGGCAGGCTGGGGCTTCCGGCGTACTGTTTGTACTGGGCCAGGTCGATGTCCGCCTGGCGGTGCTCGATGCGGACGCCCACGGCAAAGGGCTTGGCCTCCATGGCCACGCCCCGGTCGTGGAGCATGGCGAAGGTGTCCCGGGCGGAGTGGCCCGGGGCCAGCACCAGCTGGCGGCAGGGCAGGGCGTAGGTGCCCTCCGGCCCCTCCACGGTGACGCCGGTGAGGGCGCCGTCCTTCACGGCGATGTCCGTCAGACGGCTGCCGAACCGGACGTCCGCCCCCAGGGACAGCAACTCCCGCCGGAGATTCACCAGGGCGATGTGGAGCCGGTCCGTGCCGATGTGGGGCTTGGCGTCCACGAGAATGTCCTCCGGCGCGCCCCAGGAGACGAACTGCTCCAGAATGAACCGGTGCCGGGGGTCCTTGGTGCCGGTGTTCAGCTTTCCGTCGGAGAAGGCCCCGGCGCCGCCCTCGCCGAACTGGACGTTGGAGGTGACGTCCAGCGCTCCGGTGGACCAGAACCGTTCCACGTCCGCCTGACGGCGCTCCGTGGGCTGGCCCCGCTCCAGCAGGATGGGCCGCAGCCCCGCCCGGGCCAGGATCAGGGCGCAGAACAGGCCCGCCGGACCGGCCCCCGCCACCACCGGCGACGTCTCCGGACGGGCCGTCACGGCGGGACATTGATAGAGCGCGGGAGGCGCGTACCGGGAGACCCTGGGGGTGTGGACCCGTTTCAGGACGGCGGCCTCGTTGTCCACGGCGGCCTCCACGGTGTACACCAGCTTCACGCCGTCCCGGGCGTCCACGGAGCGGCGGAGGATCCGCAGGGATTTCAGGTCCTTCTCCCGGACCTTCAGCAGCTTCGCCGCCTGGGCCGTCAGGGCGGAGAGGCCCTCCTCCGGCGCGATCTTCAGGTTTTCGATCTTCAGCAAAACGGTCGTTCCCTTTCCGCCTCCGGAAAATTCCGGAGGTTCTTGAATTGTTCATATCTCTTAAAGGATGTTTTAAGATAAGCATACTATACTTCAGGCAAAGGTGCAAGAAGGAAGCCGGTGGGGAAAAGCGAAAAAGATCCCCGGCGGTGAAATTTAAAATTCGTGCAATCTTTTGTCACACTCTGTACACAAACTCCTGCTATTATCCAGAATAAGAAGAAAACGGGAGAGACATAGGAGGAACCGGATATGTATAACGACGAGAACAATCTGTATCATTACACCTACCGCAAGGACGGCAGCGAGACCACCCAGACCCGCCCCACCGTGGACGAGCAGCTCCACAGCTATCAGGCGTCCCAGAGCGAGTACCGCCAGCCCGTTCAGGACATGCAGCCTGTGAAGAAGGAGCGCCGGGGCGTGAAGCTGGTGGCCCTGGCCCTGGTGTGCGCCCTGGTGGGCGGCGCCGCGGGCGCCGGCATCACCGCGGCGGTGGGCGCCGGAAGGAACAACGCCGCCATCAACGTCAGCGGCCGTCCCGCCACCCAGGTGACGGTGAATACCGTCACCGGCAAGAAGCTGATGACCGACGCGGAGGTCTACGCCGCCAACGTCAACAGCGTGGTGTCCATCAACGTCACCGGCAGCTCCGGCACCAACATCTTCGGCCAGCAGGTGGAGACCGCCTCCGCCGGCTCCGGCTTCATCCTGACCCAGGACGGCTACATCGTCACCAACAACCACGTAGTCAGCGGCGCCAACACCGTGAAGGTCACCCTGTACAACGGCGACACCTATGACGCCGCCATCATCGGCACCGACAAGGACTACGACATCGCCGTCATCAAGGTGGAGGCCCAGAACCTCCAGCCCGTGACCCTGGGCAGCAGCGATTCCCTGAACGTGGGCGACCGGGTGCTGGCCGTGGGCAACCCCCTGGGCGAGCTGACCTTCTCCATGAGCGGCGGCATGGTCTCCAGTGTGAACCGGGCCATCAACGTGGACGGCACCCCCTTCAACATGATCCAGACCGACGCCTCCATCAACCCCGGCAACTCCGGCGGCCCGCTGTTCAACAGCTACGGTGAGGTGGTGGGCATCGTGTCCGCCAAGTACTCCAGCTATTCCAGCGAGGCCGTTGAGGGTCTGGGCTTCGCCATCCCCATCAACGACGTCATCTCCATGATCGAGGACATCATGACCAACGGCTACGTCACCAACAAGGCCTATCTGGGCGCCACCATCGGCACTCTCAGCGCCAGCATGGCCCAGCAGTACCGCTACAGCATCACCGAGGGCGCCTTCATCTACTCCGTGGACGAGGACGGCGCCGCCGCCAAAGCGGGACTGAAGATGGGCGACGTCATCACCAAGATCGACAACACCAAGATCTCCTCCCTGGAGGACCTCACCGCCGCCAAGAAGGGCTATTCCGCCGGTGACACCGCCACCCTCACCGTCTACCGGGAGGGCCAGACCATCACCGTGGAGCTGACCTGGGGCACTCAGCCCAAGCAGGATACCACCACCAGCGCCACCACCAGCCAGAACCAGAACGGCGGCAACAACTACTACAGCAGCGACGACATGCAGGACCTGTTCAACTACTTCTTCGGCCAGTACGGCGGCCGCCGGGGCAACGGCACCGCGGCCTGAACCATGGGAATCCGCCGGAGTCTGGCGGGCGGGCCGCGGCAGCAGCTGCGGCAGAGCCAAGACCGCCCTTGCGGCAGATGTCCCGGCCGGTCAATATAGATCGCAGGCAGACGAATGATATGGGAAAGCGCACCGTGAGAGATCACGATGCGCTCAGGCTGTCGAAAAAGTCCGTTGGACTTTTTCGACAGCCTTCACAATGCCTCGCTTTTCTGCCCGCGCAGCGGGCCGAAAAGCTGCCGCTGCGCGGCGCAAACGCCTGCTGACACAGGCTTTTTGCAGGCATTCAATCCACCACGAGGGGGCTCCCGCCCCCTCGTACTCCCCCTGCAAAAAAGGACTCTTTTCCTTCAGACAGGGTTTTTCGACAAGCTGAGCCCCGCGCCCTTTCGGGTGCGGGGCTTTCGTATGCCTGGAGATCCTTCCGTTTCCCGGAAAACTCAGCCCGCCTGGGCCAGTCCGGCGAAGCGCTGGAGGATAACGGCCACCTGAGCGCGGGTGCAGGAGGCGGCGGGCATCAGGTTGCCGTCGCTGCCCTGGAGCACACCGGCGCCGCAGGCCCACTGCATGGCGGGGATGGCGTACTCGCCCACGGAGGACACGTCCAGATAGCTGAGGATGTTGGTGTCCTCGCCCACGGAGACGTCATAGCCGGCGGCCAGCGCGTACTTGTACAGGAAGACGGCGAACTGCTGGCGCTGGATGGGGGCGCTGGGGCTGAAGGTGGTGGCGGTGGTGCCGTTGGTGATGCCCTGCTCCACGGCCCAGGCCACGGCCCTGGCGCAGAAGGAGTCGGGGGCCACGTCAGTGAACTTTTCTGTCAGCTCCACGTCGGGAGAACCGGCCATGCGGTACAGCACGGCGGCCATCTGGCCACGGGTCATGGTGCCGGTGGGGCTGAAGGTAGTTTCGCTGGTGCCGTTGAACAGCTTGTTCTGATAGGCGTAGACCACGCCGTCATAGTACCAGGCGCTGGTGGCCACGTCGTCGAAGGGCTCGCCGGTGAGGGTGATGCGGCCCTGGGGCGCGGCGTAGTCCGCGGGAACGGAGCCGTTCAGCTCCTCGGTGATATAGGTGATGAGGACCTGGTTGTCCAGCATGACGTCCTCCATCAGGAAGTTGTCGTTCTGGAACATGTTCATGCCGTCGCCGGCGTCATGGAGCATATAGTTGTGGGAGGCCAGGGTGTAGGTGGCCTTGGGATCGATGGGCTTGCCGTCCACCAGCACGTCCTTCACCCGGCGCGCGCCCTCCACGGAGACGAACATCTTCTCGTCGTCCACCTTCACGGAGGAGGGGATGGACTGGTCGATGGTGTAGCTCAGGCCGGAGACCTGCAGGAAGCCGCCGTTCTCACCGGGGTTGGAGCGGGACGCCATCTCCAGGGCGTCCAGGATCTGCTGGCCGGTGGCCTCCACCACGCACAGCTCGTTGCCGTAGGGATGGACGGCGATGATCTGCTCATAGGTGATGTCCCCGGCGGGGATGTCGGCCCGGATGCCGCCGCCGTTGACGAAGGCGATGTCGGCATCGCCGATGGCCCGATAGGCATCGGCGCACAGGTCGCCCAGGTTGGTCTCGGCGTTGCGGACGGCCCGCTTGCCGTCGGCGCCCATGATGGTGAGGGTGACGTCGGACTTGGCCACCACCTGCTTCAGCAGGGCGTCGTTCTTGGCCTGGATGCCCTTGACGAAGGTGTCCATGGCGTCGTCCTTCTCCGTGTAGTCGTCCTTGCCGACCAGGCCGGTGGTGACGGAGCCGTCGGACTTCAGCACCAGCTTGCCGATGTTCTCCAGCTTGGTGCCAGTGGAGGTGAGGATGACGGTTTTGCCGTCCTTGTCCGCCACGGTCTGGGAGGGGATGACGCTGTGGGAGTGGCCGTCGATGAAGGCGGTGAGGCCGGACACGTTGGCGATGATGTCCGTGGAGCGCCAGGGAGCGCTCTGCTCGTCGATGCCGCAGTGGCCCACGGCGATGACGTAGTCGGCGCCCTCGGCCTTGGCGGCGTCAACGGCGGACTGGACGGCCTTGTACAGGTCCTGGCCGTCGCCGCCCTGGCAGAAGCCGTAGATGTAGTTGCCCTTGGCGTCCTGGAAGTAGGTGGGAGTGGACTTGGAGATGGCCTCCGGCGTGTCGATGCCCACGTAGGCCACCTTGGTCTCGCCGTAGGTGATGATCTGATAGGCGTCGAACACGGGCTTGCCGGTCTTCAGATCCATGAAGTTGCAGCAGATGTAGCCGCTCTTCTGGGCCTTGGCCAAGGCCAGGAACTGGTCCATGCCGTAGTCGAACTCATGGTTGCCGGGGACGGCCACGTCGTAGCCCATCTGGTTCATGATGTCCACCAGATACTGGCCCCTGGACAGCGTACCCAGCGCCGCGCCCTGGACGGCGTCGCCGGCGTCCACCAGCGTGACGTAGTCGGTCTTCTCCAGCATGTCCGCCCGGTAGGCGGCCAGCCCCGCGTAGCCGATGGCGTCGTCCACGCCGCAGTGGACGTCGTTGGTGTAGAGCACCACGATGTCGCCCTGAACGGGCTCGGTGGTGGTGTCCGCCGCGCTGACGGTCGTGACGCTCAGAGAGAACAGCATCGCCAGAGTCAGTACGAGGGACAGGAACTTGCTTGATGTTTTCATTCTTGAAACCTCCTCCTGAATTTTGGACCCCGCTGGGATAGTACCTTTATTATACCACATTCCCGTTGGAAGGGAACGGCGGCGCGGCGGGCACGCGGTAAAATTTCATCCCGGTTTTTTGTGAAGTTTTTGAGAAGACCGCCCGGATGGGATAGATATTTCCGGCGCCCCGTGCTACAATGGACGGGAGGAAAAACGAGCCCGTCCGGGGGAGAGACCGGCGGGCGCAAATGAGGAGTGGTTTGCGTGAAAACTCTGCTGAAAGGCGGCACCGTGGTGACGGAGAACGGCCCCAAGCGGGCGGACCTGCTGGTGGACGGCGAGAAGATCGCCAAGGTAGGACGGCTCCTGACCGGCGCGGAGCGGACGGTGGACGTCACCGGCTGTCTGCTGTTCCCGGGCTTTATCGACGCCCATACCCACTTCGACCTGGACGTGGCGGGCACCACCACGGCGGACAATTTCGAGACCGGCAGCAAGGCGGCCCTCCGGGGCGGCACCACCACGGTCATCGACTTCGCCTGCCCCAACAAGGGGGAGTCCCTTCAGTACGGACTGGACCTGTGGCACGCCAAGGCCGGGGGCCATACCTGGTGCGACTACGGCTTCCACATGACCATCGACGACTGGAACCCCGCCATCCAGGCGGAGCTGCCCAACATGTTCGCCGCGGGCATCTCGTCCTTCAAGATGTATCTGACCTATCCGGCCATGATGATCGGCGACCGGGACGTGTACCTGGCCCTGAAGCGGCTGAAGGCCCTGGGGGGAATCGCCGGGTTCCACTGTGAGAACGCCGGGGTCATCGACGGCATGATCGCCGAGCGGAAGGCCGCCGGGGAGCTGGGAGTGGGCTCCCATCCCCTGACCCGCCCCCAGTATCTGGAGGCGGAGGCGGTGGCCCGGCTGCTGCGCATTGCCCAGGCGGCGGACTGCCCGGTGGTCATCGTCCATCTCACCAATCACGACGCCCTGGAGGAAGTCCGGCGGGCCAGGGCCCGGGGCCAGACCGTCTACGTGGAGACCTGCCCCCAGTACCTGCTGCTGGACGAGAGCCTGTACTTCAACGAGGACTGGTCCCAGGCGGCCCGGTACGTCTGCGCCCCGCCCCTGCGGGACAAGGGAGAGCAGAAGTACCTGTGGGAGGCCCTGAAAAAGGGGGAGATCCAGACCGTCTCCACGGACCACTGCTCCTTCACCCTGGCCCAGAAGGCCATGGGCCGGGAGGACTTCACGAAGATCCCCGGCGGACTTCCCGGCGTGGAGACGAGGGGCGAGCTGATCTACTCCTACGGCGTGGCGAAGCACCGCATCAACCTGACGGCCATGTGCAAGGCCCTCAGCGAGAATCCCGCCCGGCTGTACGGCCTCTATCCCCGGAAGGGCACCCTGCGGCCCGGCGGCGACGCGGACATCGTGGTCTACGACCCCAACGCCAGCCATGTGATCCGGGCGGCGGAGTGCGCTGCCAATGTGGACTACAACCCCTACGAGGGCTTCGTCACCGCCGGAGGCATCCGGCAGGTGTGGCTCCGGGGCCGTCTGGCGGTGGAGAACGGAAACGTCCTGGGCGCGCCGGAGGGACAGTACATGGCCCGGGGCAAGTGCGGGCTGTGAACCGGCGGGGGAACAGCCATGAATAGAAATTTCAGGACAGCCGTCGCCGCCGGGCTGCTGTCGGTCCTGCTGCTGGCGGGCTGCTCCGGACAGGGGGCCATCTACCAGGCGGATCCCTTCACGCCGGGACTTACGGGTGATACCGTCCCGGCGGACACGGGCAAGGCCCGGAAGAACGTGAAGAAGGCCGCGTCGGCCCTGGAGGAGCTGGGCATCGAGGGCGCGGCGGAGGCCGGAGACCGTCTGCTGGAAGCCCTGGATACAGAGGAGGACGGCGAGTGGATGGCCGGTTATCTCTCCACCACGGCGGACGCCGCTCTGTGGCTGCTGGGCGATCTGGGCGTCGGGGAGTGGGATGCCGGCTGGAACTGGACCCCCACCTCTCATCAGGTCTACTGGATGGATCTGGAGGTCTTCAGCCTGGACACCATGTACACCGACACCCTGGCGGGCATTCAGGCCATCACCGCCGGGGACGCGGAATTCACGGACATTGTCGAGGACACCGGCGGCGTGGACTACGACAAGGACAGCGGCACCCAGACCATCACGTTCCTGTGCAATGGCGAACCCTGCCGCTACGACGCGGACTTCCAGGGGGACTGGCTGGACACCGGCTTTCTGACTTACATGGGCAAGGTACTGGACCGTCTGGAGGGGGACCGCTGCCTGTATCTGTGCGCTGACGGCGGGCAGGGCTGTATCCTGCTGTGGCAGACGCCGTCCTGGGCGGCGGAAGTGCGGAGAGCCACCGGCCTGGAGCTGACCCCGGCGGCGGAGGGCTTCAGCGCCCTCTCCATCCTGTCCATGCTGTGACAGCGAGCATTGTCTTTTCAACGAGCAAGGAGGAATCATTATGGAGCATACGATCCTGCTGTTTGGCTTTGACAGCCTGCCGGAGATCCTGGCGGCCCAGGCGGCCGCCGGGCCCTTTGGAACGGAGGTGCGGGCGGTGGGCCCACGGGACTGCGGACTGACCATCGGAGAGCTGGCGGCGGGGAAGACCGCCCCGGATGGCGCGTCCCCCGTGGCCCTCAATGGCCGGATGGCGGTGCTCTGCGGGCTGGAGGAGCAGATGAACGATCTGCTGCCGGCCCTGCGGGGAGCGGGCGTCACCTGTCTGAAGGCGGTGCTGACGCCTCACAACCGGAACTGGACGCCGGAGCGTCTGTTGACGGAGCTGAACCGGGAGCATCAGGCCATCGAGCGGAAGGGACGGTGAGGGACCGTGCGGATCCTGGTGTCCGCCTGCCTGCTGGGCTGTCCCTGCCGGTACGACGGCGCGTCCAAGCCCCACCCGGCGGTGCTGGCCCTGGCGGAGCGCCATGCGCTGGTGCCGGTGTGTCCGGAGCAGCTGGGGGGCCTGCCCACGCCCCGTCCGCCCGCCGAGCGCCGGGGAGACCGGGTGATGACGGAGGCGGGGGCCGATGTGACGGCCCAGTACCGCCGGGGAGCGGAGGCGGCTCTGGCGCTGGCCCGGACGCTGCGCTGTCAGGCGGCGGTTCTGAAGGAGCGCAGTCCCTCCTGCGGACACGGCGCCATTTACGACGGCGCCTTCACCCGCGCTCTGACGGCAGGGGACGGCGTCACGGCGGCGCTGCTGTCCGCCAATGGCATCCCGGTGTACGGCGAGAGCCGCGCGGGAGAGTTGTGAAGGCGGGGAAGCGGAATTCAACGCAGATGACATCAAGGCCCCGGCTCGTGTGAGCCGGGGCCTCAGCTTGTCGAAAAACCCTGCCTGAAGGAAAAGAGTTCTTTTTTGCAGGGGGAGTACGAGGGGGCGGGAGCCCCCTCGTATTGGATCGAATGCCTGCAAAAAGCCTGTGTCAGCAGGCGTTTGCGCCGCGCAGCGGCAGCTTTTCGGCCCGATGCGCGGGCAGAAAAGCGAGGCATTGTGAAGGCTGTTGAAAAAGTCCAATGGA
>JALFSO010000049.1 GCA_022778785.1 Dysosmobacter sp.
TCTGATTGGATATGGCGTTCCGCCCTTTACTCATTGCCTGTTCAATCTCCTGGGTGACGCGAGCGCACAAGGTGGCTCTACCTGCGCAAATCGAATGCTGCGAATGAAAGAGGCGGCTGACGGACTCCTGTGCGGGCGTGTCAGCCCAAGGTCTTAACTGTCAGGCCATTTACTCTCTCATTCTAACAGCTTCGGCTTTGAGATGGAAAAAGACGCGGCTGGCTGCCGCGCCTTAAACCGTAATTATTATTGTAGGAGGTTTTCTATGACTGAAACTATGACTTCCACAGCCGGAGCGCCCCAGGAGATCCTGTTGCTGAAGCTGGGCGAGGTGGTCCTGAAGGGACTGAACCGCAGCGCCTTTGAGGACAAGCTGGTGTCCAACGTCAGCCGCCGCATCCGGCCCTTTGGGCGGTTCCAGGTGTACACCCGGCAGTCCACCATCTATGTGGAGCCGCTGGGCGAGTGCGACGTGGAGAGCGCCTGGCAGGCCTGCACCCAGGTGTTCGGCGTGGCGGCGGTGGCCCGGGCGGTGCCCTGCGGCAAGACGGTGCCGGATATCGTGGAGACGGCGAAGCACTATCTGGCGGACGCCTTCGCCTCGGCAAAGAGCTTCAAGGTGGAGAGCAAGCGGGCGGACAAGCGGTATCCCATGACCTCCATCCAGCTGTCCCAGGCCGTGGGCGGCGAGCTGGCGGAGGCGTTTCCCGACGTGGCGGTGGACGTCCACCATCCGGAACTGACGGTATTCGTGGAGATACGGGAGAAGGCGGCCTACGTCCACGGCCCCGCCGCCGAGGGCGCCGGCGGTCTGCCGGTGGGCATGGGCGGCAAGGCGGTGAGCCTGCTGTCCGGCGGCATCGACAGCCCCGTGGCCTCCTGGATGATGGCCCGGCGGGGCGTGTGGCTGGAGATGGTCCACTTCGAGTCCCCGCCCTACACCTCCCAGCAGGCCCAGGACAAGGTGCTGGAGCTGGCGCGGCTGCTGGTGCCCTGGTGCGGCCAGCTGACGGTTCACATCGTGCCCTTTACGGAGATCCAGGAGGAGATCCGCCGGAAGTGCCCGGAGGAGTATTTCACCCTGATCATGCGGCGGTTCATGATGCGGCTCAGTCAGGCTGTGGCGAAGAAGGTCCAGGCCAAGGCCCTTGTGACCGGCGAGTCCCTGGGCCAGGTGGCCAGCCAGACCATGATGGCCCTGGGCGTCACGGAGAGCGTGGCGGAGATGCCGGTGCTGCGACCCCTCATCGGCATGGACAAGGTGGAAATCATCCGTCTGTCCCGCCGCATCGGCACCTATGACACCTCCATCCTGCCCTATGAGGACTGCTGCACCGTGTTCACGCCCCGGCATCCCTGCACCCGGCCCAATCTGGAGGATGTGGAGGCCGCCGAGGCGGCAATGGACGTGGAGGCCCTGATGGCCAAGTCCCTGGCCGGGGTGAAGCGGGTGCGCATCAAGAGCAACGGCGCCATGACCGTCCGGGGGACGGAGACAGAGGCATAAAGCACGGGATTTCAGATCAAAACGAAAGAAGGCATTTCTATGGCACATTCGGCGGAGATCATTGCGGTGGGAACGGAGATCCTGCTGGGCAATATCGCCAATACCGACGCCCAGTTCCTGTCCCAGGAGCTCAGCGGCATCGGCGTCAACGTGTTCTGGCACACTGTGGTGGGGGACAACCCGGAGCGGCTGCGGGAGGCCCTGGCCATCGCCCGGAAGCGGGCGGACATCATCATTACCACCGGCGGCCTGGGCCCCACCTATGACGACCTCACCAAGCAGACCATCTGCGAGGAGTTCGGGCAGGAGCTGGTGCTCCATGAGGACATTGTGGAGAACCTGAAGACCTTCTACCGGGAGTCCCTCCACCGGGAGATGCCGGAGAACAACAAGCGGCAGGCGGAGCTGCCGGTGGGCTGCACCATCTTCGACAACGCCGTGGGCACTGCCCCCGGCTGCGCCTTTGAGAGCGGCGGCGTCCATGTACTGATGCTCCCCGGCCCGCCCTTTGAGTGCAAAACCATGACCACCCGCTGCGCCATCCCCTATCTGAGGACCCTCAGCGGAGATGTCATCGTCTCCCGGGATATCATGTGCTTCGGACTGGGAGAGTCCTCCGTGGAGGAGATCCTCCACGACCGGATGGTGGTGATGGAGAATCCCTCCCTGGCCACCTACGCCAAGCCCGCCGAGGTGCGGCTCCGGGCCACCGCCAAGGCCGCCAGTCAGGCGGAGGCGGAGGCCATGCTGGCCCCGGTGGTGGAGGAGGTGAAGGCCGCCCTGGGCGACTATGTGTACGGCGTGGACGTGTCCGGCCTGCCGGAGCAGTGCCTGAAGCTGCTGCGGGAGAAGGGCATGACCTTCGCCACCGCCGAGTCCTGCACCGGCGGACAGATCGCCCAGCAGATCACCGCCCTGCCCGGGGCGTCGGATGTGTACCGGGGCGGCGTGGTGAGCTACTGGACCGCCGTGAAGGCCTCCGTCCTGGGGGTGCCCCAGGAGATTCTGGACGAGTTCGGCGCGGTGTCCGAACCCACCGCCCGGGCCATGGCGGAGGGCGCCGCCCGAATCACCGGGGCGGATCTGGCGGTGTCCGTCACCGGCGTGGCGGGACCGGACAGCGACGAGCGGGGAAATCCCGTGGGGCTGGTGTTCGTGGGACTGGCCACGCCCACAGGGACGTACTGCCGGAAGCTGGATCTGGGGCGCAAGCGCCGGGACCGCATCCGCAACGTGTCCTGCAACCACGCCTACGACATGCTCCGGCGGTACATCACGGGCCTGGACCCGGAGGCGCTGTGAGGCCCGCACACAGATAACGAAAACGCCGCCCGGCCAGATGGCCGGGCGGCGTTCTGCCGTATGGAGAAGTTGATTTGAAATCAGGATCAGTCGCCGTTCCCCGTGGGGATGAAGGGACGAATGGCGCCAGCCACGGCGCTGACCGGCATGGTCTGGAGCCAGACGCGGCCAGGGCCGGTGATGACGGTGTTGAAAACGCCCTCGCCGCCGAAGAGCATGTTCTTCATGCCGGGCACTGACTGGATGTCGATGGAGCAGGAGGCGTCCATGGCGGCGAGATAGCCGGTGTCCACCACAATGGACTGGCCCGGCGCCAGGTCGTACTGCTTCACATAGCCGTCGAACTCACAGAAGGCCGTGCCCCGGCCGGACAGCTTCTGCATGATGAAGCCCTCGCCGCCGAAAAAGCCGGCGCCCAGCTTCTTCTGGAAGAAAACCGACAGCTCCACCGTGGACTCGCTGGCCAGAAAGCCGCTTTTCTGCACCACCAGCTCCCGCCCCGGGGCGATATCGAAGGCCCGGATGTCTCCGGGGAAGCTGGAGGCGAAGGCGATGAGGCCGGGACCTCCCTGGGCGGTGTAGCGGTTCTGGAACAGGGCCTCTCCGGCGAACATCCGGCCCAAGGCCTTTCCCAGGCCTCCCCGGGTGGTGGTCTCCATCCGCATGTTGGGGCTCATCCAGCTCATGCTGCCCCGCTCGGTGAGCATGGACTCGCCGGTCTCCAGCTGGCAGATGGCCACCGGCAGCGGCGTTCCCTCAATGGAATAGCGCATACGCGATGCTCCTTTCGATCTCCCCGGCGGTCCTCCGGGGATGGTTTCTCCCATTGTAATACAATCCAGCGCCTTCGGTCAATTCCATCGCCGCTTTTTGTCCGGAAAGTTCAGGCGGGAGAGGCGCCCCTGCCCCACATCAGCACAAAGGCCGCCGACTGAAGAGCCGCCGCCCCCAGCACCGCCCGCTGAGGGGCGGGACCGGTGAGGAACGCGCCCAGGGCGGCACCGGCGATGAAGCAGCCGATGATGCCGTAATAGCACAGCGCCTTCTCCAGAGCCGTCCGGTCCCGGCGGACCAGACCATGGTACAGAGCCTCCGTGCCGCTGCGGAGATTGCCGGTGCACATGGTGGAGGCGAAGGCGTTGCCCCGGACCTTCCGGAAGGTCTCCACCTGCAGGGCGCAGACGAAGGCCACCATCGCGTTGGACGGCATGTCCCAACTGCCCAGCGGCAGGAACGCTACAACACAAATGACGGCGATCTCCGCCAGCAGGATGGTGTGGCGCCAGTGATACCGGCCGCTGTTGGGATGGCGGTCCCGGATGAGCTCCGCCGCCAGCACGCCGGCGGCAAAGGCCAGGATGGGAAGCAGATACGTACCGGCCGCCCGCCACTGGCCTCGGGCCAGATGAAGGCCCAGCAGGACGATGTTGCCGGTCTCGGCGTTGGCGAACACGCCGCCTCTGCTGAGATAGGTGTAGGCGTCCAGCAGGCCGCCTGCCGCCGCCAGCAGTGCACTCACCAGAAAGGATTCGGATCTCTGAAACTGCTTTTTCGGAAGATGCTCCACAGGATGTGCGCTCCTTTTTCAAAATTCCGTGAAGAAGCCGGTACGCACGTTCGGCGCGTACCGGCTCCTCTCGCTGCTCGGATGGGCGGTTCTATTCTAATACAGACCGGCATGGCGGTCAAGTGCCGCCGCCGGAGCGCGGGGGCGTATCAGTACTCGGTGATGCCCTCGTAGACCAGCTTGGCGCCGCCCACCAGCAGGACCGTGTCGTCGGTGTAATTCACCACCAGGTCGCCGCCGCCGGTCTTGACGGTGATGTCCCGGCCCTTTTCACACTGGCCTGTGGCCACGGCGGCCACCACCGCCGCGCAGGCGCCGGAGCCGCAGGACAGCGTCTCGCCGCTGCCCCGCTCCCAGGTGCGCAGCTTGATGGTGCTGGGATTTACCACCCGGACGAACTCCGTGTTGATGCGCTCCGGGAAGTAGTCCGCGAACTCGAACTGGGGACCCACGGTGTTCAGATCCACGGCGTCCACCCGGGGACAGAACACCACGCAGTGGGGGTTGCCGATGTCCACGCAGGTGACGGCGTACTCCTGTCCGCCCACGGTCAGCGGGTAGTTGACGGCCTCCTTCACCGGGAGGTTCAGACGGAGAGCGGAGAGGTCCAGGGAGGCCTTGCCCATGTCCACACAGGCGGAGGTGACCTTGCCGTTGGTGGTGTAGAGGGTGACGGTCTTCACGCCCCGGTCCGTCTCGATGGTGATGGTCTCCTTGTGGACGATGTTCTTGTCGTAGAGGTACTTCACAATGCAGGACAGGGCGTTGCCCGCCACCGGGCTCTCGGAGCCGTCGGCGTTGAACATCCGCATCCGGATGCCCGCCGTCTCAGAGGGCTCCATGAGGATGATGCCGTCGGCGCCGATGCCGTAGTGCCGGTCGCAGAACAGGATGCACAGGGACTCCGGGCAGGTGATCTCGCCGTGGAAGTTCTCCAGAAGGATGTAGTCGTTGCCGCTGGCCTGGATCTTGGAGAAGGGGAGCTTCTGATGCTCCGTCCGAAGGTGGCAGATGTCCACCAGTTCCGTGTTGTTCTGGTTGTACCGGGAGGCCAGAATGTCCGCCAGGGCGCCGGCGGTGTCCAGAGAGGTGAGGCAGGGGATGCCCAGCTGGACGCAGCGGTGGTTCAGGTGGATGAAGTCCCGGATGTAGTTGGGCTCCGTGGAGCCAGTGAGGATGACGTAGTCGATCTTTCCGTCCTCCAGCAGCTGGAAGACCCGGCTGTCCCGGCCCAGCTTGCCCACCACCTCCACGGTGGTGCCCAGACGGGAGATCTCCTTGGCGGTGCCGTCGGTGGCGTAGAGCTTGTAGCCCATGTCGTCCAGCTTCCGGGCGATGCCCACGATCTCCGGCTGGTCCCGGCGGTTGACAGAGATCAGCACGCCGCCCCGGACAGGCTTTTCCACGTGATAGCCCGCGGAGAGCAGTCCCTTGAACAGGGCCTCGTGGAGATTCTTGCCCAGGCCCAGCACCTCGCCGGTGGACTTCATCTCAGGGGACAGAGCGGCGTTGGCGTCGGTGATCTTCTCAAAGGAGAACACGGGGACCTTCACCGCCACGTAGGGAGGCTGCCGGTACAGACCGGTGCCGTAGCCCAGGGACTTCAGGGGCTGGCCGATCATGACACGGGTGGCCAGATCCACCATGGGCACGCCGGTGACCTTGGAGATGTAGGGCACCGTCCGGGAGGCCCGGGGATTCACCTCGATGACATACAGCTCGCCCTGATAGATCAGGTACTGGATGTTGATGAGGCCCCGGGTCTTCAGGGAGAGGGCCAGCTTCTCGGAGCAATCGATGATGGTGTGGAGCATCTTGTCGCCGATGGAGAAGGGGGGATAGACGGCGATGGAGTCGCCGGAGTGGACGCCGGTGCGCTCGATGTGCTGCATGATGCCGGGGATCAGCACGTCCGCGCCGTCGGAGATGACGTCCACCTCCAGCTCCGTGCCCATGAGGTACTGGTCCACCAGCACCGGGTTCTCGATCTTGCCGGAGAGGATGATGTCCATGTACCGGCGGACCTCGCCGTCGTTGTGGGCGATGACCATGTTCTGTCCGCCGATGACGTAGGAGGGGCGCAGCAGCACGGGATAGCCCAGCTCATGGGCCGCCGCCAGGGCTTCGTCCAGGCCCAGCACGCCACGGCCCGCGGCCCGCTTGATGTGGAACCGCTCCAGCAGCTCGTCGAACCGCTCCCGGTCCTCCGCCATGTCGATGGACTCGGCGGAGGTGCCCATGATGCGGATGCCACGGCTGTCCAGGAACTTGGTGAGCTTGATGGCCGTTTGGCCGCCGAAGGCCACCACCACGCCCATGGGCTTCTCCACCTCGATAATGTGCATGACGTCCTCCGGGCAGAGGGGCTCGAAGTACAGGCGGTCGGCGGTGTCGTAGTCCGTGGAGACGGTCTCCGGGTTGTTGTTGACGATGACCACCTCATAGCCCAGCTGCTTCAGCGTCCAGACGCAGTGGACGGAGGAGTAGTCGAACTCAATGCCCTGGCCGATGCGGATGGGGCCGGAGCCCAGCACCATAATGACGGGCTTTCTGGACCGGGGGAAGGTCCGGGACTCGCAGAAGCGGTCGAAGGTGGAGTAGAAGTAGGGGGTCTCCGCGTCAAACTCCGCGGCGCAGGTGTCCACCATCTTGTAGACGGCGGCCTTGCTCTCACAGGGCAGCGCCTGAGCGCCGGAGAGCCGCAGCAGGGCGCTGTCGGGATAGCCGAACTGCTTGCCCTGTTCATAGAGCTCCGCCGTCAGGCCCTCCCGCTCCAGCGTCTGCTCAAAGTCCGCCAGACGCCGGATGTGGCTGAGGAACCAGTGGTCGATCTTCGTGATGTCATGGATGGTATCCAGGGACACGCCGGACTTCATGGCCTCAAAGATGGTGAACAGCCGGTGGTCGTCTACCCGGCGGAGCCGCTCCTCAATGGGGGCGGTGTCGTCCTCGTCGGGCTTGCGGTTCAGGGTGTCCATGCCGATCTCCGCGCCCCGGACGGCCTTCATCAGGGCCATCTCGAAGTTGGGGGCGATGGACATGACCTCGCCGGTGGCCTTCATCTGGGTACCCAGGGTCCGGGAGGCGTCGGCGAACTTGTCGAAGGGCCACTTGGGCATCTTCACCACGATGTAGTCCAGCGCAGGCTCGAAGCAGGCGCAGGTCTTGCCGGTGATGTCGTTTTTGATCTCGTCCAGGGTGTAGCCCAGGGCGATTTTGGCGGTGATCTTGGCGATGGGATAGCCGGTGGCCTTTGAAGCCAGGGCGGAGGAGCGGGAGACTCTGGGGTTCACCTCAATGACGGCGTACTCGAAGCTGTCGGGATTCAGGGCCAGCTGGCAGTTGCAGCCGCCCACGATGCCCAGATGGGTGATGATGTCCAGGGAGGCCTTCCGCAGCATCTGGAACTCCTTGTCGGACAGGGTCTGGGTGGGGGCCACCACGATGGAGTCGCCGGTGTGGACGCCCACCGGGTCCAGATTCTCCATGGAGCAGACGGCGATGACGTTGCCCGCACTGTCCCGCATGGTCTCGAACTCGATCTCTTTCCAGCCGAAGATGGCCTTTTCAATGAGTACCTGGGTGATGGGTGAGGCGTCCAGACCCGTCTGGGCGATGATGCGCAGCTCATCGGCGTCCTTGGCCGCGCCGCCGCCGGCGCCGCCAAGGGTAAAGGCGGGACGGACGATGACGGGATAGCCGATGCGGTCCGCCGCGGCCAGGGCGTCCTCCACAGTCTCAGCGATGTCCGAGGCGATGACGGGCTGGCCGATCTCGGCCATGGCCTCCTTGAACAGTTCCCGGTCCTCCGCCCGGGAGATGGCCGCGGCGTCGGTGCCCAGCAGGCGGACGCCCTGTTCCTTCAGGAAGCCCTCTTTGTCCAGCTGCATGGCCAGCGTCAGGCCGGTCTGGCCGCCCAGGCCCGCCAGAATGGAGTCGGGCTTCTCCTTTTTGATGATGCGCTTGATGGTATCCGCCGTCAGAGGCTCCAGATAGATCTCGTCCGCCATGGCCTGATCGGTCATGATGGTGGCGGGGTTGGAGTTGCACAGCACCACGTTGACCCCGGCCTCTTTCAGGACCCGGCAGGCCTGGGCACCGGCGTAGTCGAACTCCGCGGCCTGGCCGATGACGATGGGGCCGGAGCCGATGACGAGGACTTTCTTGATACTGGTATCGAGAGGCATTACCGGTCACCACCTTTCATCATTTCCACAAACCGGTCAAACAGGAAGCCGGTGTCCTTGGGGCCGGAGCAGGCCTCCGGATGGAACTGCACCGTAAAGGCGTTCCACTCCGGATAGTCAATGCCCTCGCAGGTGCCGTCGTTGGCGTTGATGTAGCGCACCTTGCCGGTCTTCAGACTGTTTCCGTCCACGGCGTAGCCGTGGTTCTGGCTGGTGATGTAGGTCCGGCGGCCCTCCAGATCCCGGACGGGCTGGTTGACACCCCGGTGGCCGTACTTCAGCTTGTAGGTGCTGCCGCCGGCGGCCAGCGCCGTCAGCTGATGGCCCAGACAGATGCCGAACAGGGGGACCTTGCCCAGAAGGTTTTTGATCTGTTCGATCTCAAAGGTATTCTCGGAGGGGTCGCCGGGGCCGTTGGACAGCATGACGCCGTCGGGGTGTCCGGCCAGGACCTCCTCCGCGGAGACGGAGGCGGGCAGCACCGTGACCGTGCAGCCCCGCTGCTGAAGGCTGCGGATAATGTTCCGCTTGGCGCCGTAGTCGATGAGGGAGACCCGGTATTTCTCCACGCCCTCCGCCGGATGGACGCTGGGGGCCGGACTGGTGACCGCCCGTACCACGCCCTGGACGGCGTACAGCTTGATGGGAGTCAGGTCCGCGGGGATCTCACTGCAGATGGATGCGTTCATAACGCCGTGCTCCCGCAGAATGCGGGTCAGCTCCCGGGTGTCCACGCCGTACAGGCCCGGCACGTTCCGCTCCTTCAGGAAGGTGTCCAGATCGTACTGCGCGCGGAAATTGGAGGGGCTCCCGCACCACTCCCGGACCACATAGCCCCGGACGGCGCAGTTCCCCTCGAAGTCCTCTTCCATGATGCCGTAATTGCCGATCAGCGGATAGGTCTGCAAAACGATCTGTCCGGCGTAGCTGGGGTCGGTCAGCGTCTCGATGTAGCCGCACATGCCGGTGGTGAATACCAGCTCGCCCACGGTGTCCGACATGGCGCCGAACCGGCAACCCTCAAACACCTGGCCGTCCTCCAGCACCAAATATGCCTTTTCCATACTCTCTCTCCTATTTCAAATTTGCATATTTATTTATTGTTCGCTATTATCCGCTATTTTTATGCGCGAGTCAACCGCTTTTATTGAAATATTTACCGCCGTTTCCACAGAGTTTTTTCGCCGGAAAGGTCATACTTTTTGTGCATTTTCCCAGTTGGACATTGCAAGCGGCCTCCATGTCCGGTATAATGGACGTTGTTGGATAGCACTCCGGCTGACCGCCGGAGCGCGGAAAGGAAGACCGCCCCGCTGCCGGGGGCAGGGGCATTTTTGAGAATAGAGGAGTCGGTATGCAGTATCGAATGGGAAAACACGGTGAGCAGATCTCTCTGCTGGGTTACGGCTGTATGCGGTTCACCCGCAGCGGCGGCGGGATCGATCTGGACAAGGCGGAGCGGGAGCTGATGGCGGCCATCGACGCCGGTGTGAACTATCTGGACACCGCCTATATCTATCCCGGCAGCGAGGCGGCGGTGGGCGAGATCCTGCGGCGGAACCAGTGCCGGGACCGTGTGCTGATCGCCACCAAGCTGCCCCAGTATCTCATCCGCTCCCGGAAGGGCATCGACCGTTGCTTCGACGAGGAACTGAAGCGGCTGTGCACCGACCATGTGGACTTCTACCTCATGCATATGCTGGCGGACGTCAGTGCCTGGGAGAAGCTGCGGAGCTTCGGCATCGAGGAGTGGATCGCGGAGAAGAAGGCGTCGGGCCAGATCCGGAATATCGGCTTCTCCTTCCACGGCGGCACCGCCGCCTTTCTGGAGGTGCTGAACGCCTACGACTGGGACTTCTGCCAGATCCAGTACAACTATATGGACGAGACCACCCAGGCGGGCCGCAGGGGACTGGAGACGGCGGCCGCCCGGGGTATCCCCGTCATCATCATGGAGCCCCTTCGGGGCGGACGGCTGGCCAATCAGCTGCCTCCGGCGGCAAAGGAACTGCTGGAGAAAGAGGGAAAGGGCCGCTCCGCCGCCGAGTGGGGACTGCGGTGGCTGTGGGACCAGCCCGGCGTCACCTGCGTCCTGTCGGGCATGAACTCCCTGGAGATGGTGGCGGAAAACTGCCGTATCGCCTCGGAGGCCCGGGCCGGGGAGTTCACGGAGGAGGACCGGGCCCTCATTGCCGGACTGAAGCGGGAGATCAGCGGGGCCCTGCGGGTGGGCTGCACCGGCTGCGGCTACTGCCAGCCCTGCCCCAGGGGCGTGGACATCCCCGGCGTATTCCGGTGCTGGAATGAGGTAGGCATCGATGGAAAGGGCAAGGCCCGCCGGGAGTATATGCAGACCACCGCCATGCGGCGGCAGTCCACCGGCGTCCGGCACTGCGTGGGCTGCGGTAAGTGCGAGCAGCACTGTCCCCAACATCTGGACATCCGGAAGGAGCTGAAGCGGGCCGCGGCGGAGCTGGAGACACCTGCCTACCGCATCGTGGAGCAGGCCTACCGTCTGCTGAAGATCTGATCCTACGGAGGAGACACATGGCTGACAACGAAAACGGCAGGGAGCCGCTCCGGGAGGACGGCTCCCAGGAGATCATCTATATCAATCCGGAGTTCTTGAAAAGCGCCGCGGCGTCCCTGCATCAGAAGCAGGAAGATCTCCACAATCTCATGGCCGCCGCGGAGGACGGCGATCTGGAGGCCCAGGAGCGGCTGGCTGCCTGCTATATGGAGGGCTCTCAGGGCGCACCGAAGGATGAGCGGAAGGGCGCCTACTGGTTTCAGCAGGCCGCCCAGGGCGGCAGCATCAACGCCCAACTGAATCTGGGCGTGTGCTATGAGCGGGGCGTCGGCGTGGAGCGGGACCCCCATCGGGCGGCGGAGCTCTATCAGGAGGCGGCGGACGCCGGCTTTCCGCCGGCCCAGTGCGCCCTGGGCCTTTGCTATGAGTTGGGCAGCGGCGTCCCGCTGGACAAGGAGCGGGCGGCGGAGCTGTACACCCTGGCGGCGGAGCAGGGCTACGCGCCGGCCCAGTGCAATCTGGGCTTCTTCTATTATCACGGCATCGCCGTGGAGGAGGACGACGTCCAGGCAGTGTCCTGGTTTGAAAAGGCGGCGGAGCAGGACTTTTCCCGGGCGCTGTTCCTGCTGGGCGAGTGCTATGAGCACGGCTACGGCGTGCCCAAAGACTGGGGCCGGATGCTGGCGCTGTACCGCCGGGCGGCGGAGCAGGGCTTTGTTCCGGCCCAGTGTTCCCTGGGCTACTGCTATTACCGGGGCAACGGCGTGGGGGAGGACAACGCTCAGGCGCTGCAATGGTTCCTGAAGGCGGCGGAAAAGGGGTATCCCCGCGCCCAGTATCTGGCCGGTCAGTGCTATGACTACGGCTACGGCACGGAGGAGGACCTGGAGAAGGCGCTCCGGCTCTACCGGGCCGCGGCGGAGCAGGACTATCCCCCAGCCCAGTGCGCCCTGGGACTGTGCTATGAGCTGGGCAAGGGCACTGCGGAGGACAAGGAGACGGCGGCGCGGCTGTATCGTCTGGCGGCAGAACAGGGCTACGCTCCGGCCCTGTGCAACCTGGGTTTTTTCTACTACCACGGCATCACTGTGGAGGAGGACGACCGGCAGGCCCTGGCGCTGTTTTTAAAGGCGGCGGAGCAGGGCTACGCCCGGGCCCAGTTCCTGGCGGGGGAGTGCCTTCAGTACGGCTACGGCGCGGAGAAGGACCTGGAACGGGCGGTGGTCCTCTACCAGAAATCGGCGGAGCAGGGCCATCCCGGCGGCCAGTGCGCCCTGGGGCTGTGCTATGAGCTGGGCGAGGGAGTCCCGGAGGACAAGGCGGAGGCGGCGCGGCTGTATCGTCTGGCGGCAGAACAGGGCCACGCTCCGGCTCAGTGCAATCTGGGCTTCTTCTACTATCGGGGCATCGCCGTGGAGGAGGATGACCGGCAGGCGTTCCAATGGTTCTCCAGGGCGGCGGAGCAGGACTATCCCCGGGCACAGTTCCTGGCCGGACAGTGCTGGGAGAACGGCTGCGGCACGGAGCGGAACATGGGAAAGGCCGCAGAGCTGTATCGCGCCGCGGCGGAGCGGGAGTATCCCGACGGACAGTGTGCCCTGGGGCTGTGCTATGAACTGGGCGAAGGCGTGCCGGAGGACAAGGCGGAGGCGGCGCGGCTGTACCGCCTGGCGGCGGAACAGGGACTGGCCCGGGCCCAGTGCAACCTGGGCTTCTTCTGTTATCACGGCATTGGCGTTCCGGAGGACAATGCGCAGGCCTTTCGGTGGTTCTCCAAGGCGGCGGACCAGGGCTACGCCAGAGGCCAGTATTTCGTGGGCGAGTGCTACGAGTACGGCTACGGCGTGGAGAGCGATCCGGAGAAGGCCGTGGAATTCTACGGTCAGGCCGCTGAACAGGAATATCCGGACGGACAGTGCGCCCTGGGGCTGTGCTATGAGCTGGGCAAGGGCGTACCGGAGGACAAGGCGGAGGCGGCGCGGCTGTACCGTCAGGCGGCGGAGCAGGGGCTGGCCCGTGCCCAATGCAATCTGGGCTTCTTCTGCCTGAACGGCATCGCTGTGGAGGAGGACGAGAAGCAGGCTTTGGAGTGGTTCCTGAAGGCGGCGGAGCAGGGCCATGCCCGGGCACAGAGTCTGGCGGGCGAGTGCTATGACTACGGCTACGGCACGGAGAAGGATCCGGAAAAGGCAGCGGACTTCTATCGCGCCGCGGCGGACCAGGACTATGCCCCGGCCATCTGCAACCTGGGCTTGTGCTACGAGCTGGGGAAAGGCGTGGCGGAGGACAAGGCGGAGGCGGCGCGGCTGTACCGTCAGGCGGCGGACATGGGCTACGCCCGTGCCCAGTGCAATCTGGGCTTCCTCTACTACCACGGCAGCGGCGTGGAGGAAAACAACGACCTGGCCTTTGACTGGTTCTCCCGGGCCGCAGCCAACGGGCAGGCCAGAGGACAGTATTTCGTGGGAGAGTGCTATCAGTACGGCTACGGCGTGAAAAAGGACCCGGCCCGGGCCGTAGAGTTCTACCGCCAGGCCGCCGGACAGGGCTATGCCTCCGCGCTGTACAAGCTGGGTGTCTGCTGCTACGAGGGCATCGGGATGCCGAGGGACTATCAGAAGGCCGTGGAATACTACCGTCAGGCGGCGGACAAGGGCCTCGCGTCCGCCCAGTGCAACCTGGGCTACTTCTATTACATGGGCTACGGCGTGGAGCAGGACTACGACCAGGCGTTCCGCCTGTACTGTCAGGCGGCAGACCAGGGAAACGTGGTGGGCATCAACAATATGGCGGACTGCTATGAACACGGCTACGGCGTGGAGCAGGACCTGAAAAAAGCCGTGGAGCTGTACCGTCAGGCGGCGGACCGGGGGAATCCCACCGCCATGGAGAGCCTGGGCTGTATGTACGAGGAGGGCCGGGGCGTGCCCCAGGATCCGGTAAAGGCCGTGGAGCTGTACCGTCAGGCCGCCGATGCGGGGAACCACATGGGTGAGTACCGTCTGGGCCGGTGCTACGAACAGGGCACCGGCGTGCGGAAGGACCGCCACCGGGCCATGGAGCTGTACCGACAGGCCTCCGCCGGCGGCTGCAAGGAGGCCGGAGAGGCCCTGAAACGGCTGCGGGCCGGCGGGCACGGACACGGCCTGCTGGGCTGGCTGAGGGGAAAGTGAACGCCACCCGGACGATCAAACAAAAAACCGCCGGAGGTGCGAACCTCCGGCGGTTTTTACAGCAGAGATTGTATCATACGAAAACCTGATAAAAAGCTTGAAAAGCTTTTTATAGCGCAAAGCGCGTCAGGTTTTTATGAGACGTGGTGATCCGCGGCACGTGCGGCACCAGCGTGCAAAGCACGCGGGATTTCAAATAAAGCATTTTATTTGAAATCAGTATCAGACCGGCGTATCTTGAAGGGACTCCCGGCGGATCAGGCGGAACACCACCAGATACATGACCACCACAAAGACCACGAACGCCACGGTGGCCAGGGCGGTGCCAGACATGGCGCAGGCGTCATAGAAGCCGTGGAGGAACACGGCGACGAGATAGCCCGCCCGCAGATTGGCCTTGCAGCCCGGCTTGTCGCCCAGATCGAACCGCAGCTTTGCCCGGCCATAGAAGACGCCCATGAACACGGCGAAGCCCATGTGTCCGGGGACGGCCAGCAGGGCCCGGGGCAGGGCCACGGAGAGTCCATAGCTCATAACGTACTGGATGTTCTCATACGCGGCGAAGCCCAGGGAGACGAACACCGCGTAGACGATACCGTCAAAGCTGTAGTTAAAGTTAGGGTCATACCAGGTGCGGCGCTTCAGGAAGAAGAACTTGGTGCCCTCCTCCACCACCGCCACCACGAAAAAGGCCAGCAGGACCGTGTACCAGGGGCTGCCGGGATCCACCAGAGCATTCAGGATGCTCTCACCCAGCGATTCCAGCACAATGGAGATCAGCGCCGCGATGACGCCCATAAAAAGGAGCCGTATCAGCAGAAGGGGCGGTTCCGGCTCCACCGTGTCCTTCCGGTAGATATAGCGCAGCAGAAACACCGCCGGCAGAACGGCCGCCAGCACATAGATGCCCAAAATGTACAGCGCGGGCACCGCAAAAAACGGGGCGAAGAAAAACATAGGAAGCTCCTTTCTCTGTATATCGCTTTATACCGTCTGGCGGTGGGGAGAAACGAACATCACTCCTCGTCCAGCTTGAGGACGGCCAGGAAGGCCTCGGTGGGGACCTGGACGGTACCCAGACTCCGCATCTTTTTCTTGCCCTCTTTCTGCTTCTCCAGCAGCTTCTTCTTCCGGGTGACGTCGCCGCCGTAGCACTTGGCCAGCACGTCCTTCCGCATGGCCTTCACCGTCTCCCGGGCGATGATGCGGCCGCCGATGGCCGCCTGAATGGGGATCTCGAACAGCTGGCGGGGGATGTTGTCCTTCAGCTTCTCGCACAGCCGCCGGGCCCGGGGATACGCCTTGTCCTTGTGGGCGATAAAGCTCAGGGCGTCCACCTGGTCGCCGTTCAGCAGCAGGTCCACCTTCACCAGTTCGCTGGGCCGGTAGCCGGACAGCTCGTAGTCCAGGGAGGCGTAGCCCTTGGTGTTGGCCTTCAGGGTGTCGAAGAAATCGTAGATGATCTCGTTCAGGGGCATCTGATAGTGGAGCTCCACCAGATTGGTGTCCAGATACTGCATGTCCTTGAACTCGCCCCGGCGGTTCTGGCACATGGGCATGATGTTGCCCACGTACTCGTTGGGGGCGATGATGGAGACCTTCACATAGGGCTCCTCCGCGTGCTCGATGGAGGCGGGGTCCGGATAGTTGTGGGGGTTGTCCACCGTCACCATGGAGCCGTCGGTCTTGTAGACATGATAGATGACGGAGGGCAGGGTGGTCACCAGATCCAGGTCGAATTCCCGCTCCAGCCGCTCCTGGATGACTTCCATGTGGAGCATTCCCAGGAAGCCGCAGCGGAAGCCGAAGCCCAGAGCCGCCGACGTCTCCGGCTCAAAACTGAGGGAGGCGTCGTTGAGACGCAGCTTCTCCAGAGCGTCCCGCAGGTCCGGGAACTTGCTGCCGTCCGCGGTGTAGATGCCGCAGTAGACCATGGACTGCACGGGCCGGTAGCCCGGCAGGGGCTCCGCCGCGGGCGCGGCGGCGTCGGTGACGGTGTCGCCCACACGGGTGTCCGCCACGTTTTTGATGCTGGCGGTGAAGTAGCCCACCTCGCCGGCCTCCAGCGACTGACAGGGTTCCAGGCCCAGGGGCAGCAGATGGCCGCACTCGATGACCTGATAGACGGCGCCGGTGGCCATGAGCTTCACCGTCTGGCCCACCCGGAGGGTGCCCTCCTTCAGCCGCATGTAGACGATGACGCCCCGGTAGCTGTCGTACTGGCTGTCGAAGATCAGGGCCTTCAGCGGCGCGTTGATGTCGCCGGAGGGAGGGGGCACGTTCTTCACGATGTCTTCCAGCACGGCGTCGATGTTGATGCCCATTTTGGCGGAGATCTCCGGCGCGTCCATGGCGGGCAGGCCGATGATGTCCTCCACCTCATGCTTAGCCTTCAGGGGGTCGGCGGCGGGCAGGTCGATCTTGTTGAACACCGGCAGGATCTCCAGATCGTGCTCCATGGCGAGATAGGTGTTGGCCAGGGTTTGGGCCTCCACGCCCTGGGTGGAGTCCACCACCAGCACCGCGCCCTCGCAGGCGGCCAGGGAGCGGGAGACCTCGTAGTTGAAGTCCACATGGCCCGGCGTGTCGATGAGGTTCAGCTCGTAGAGCTGGCCGTCCTGGGCATGATAGTTCAGCTTCACGGCCCGGGCCTTGATGGTAATGCCGCGCTCCTTTTCCAGGTCCATGTTGTCCAGCAGCTGGCTCTCCATCTCCCGCTGGGAGACGGCGTTGCACTTCTCCAGCAACCGGTCCGCCAGCGTGGACTTGCCGTGGTCAATGTGGGCGATGATGCTGAAGTTTCGGATGTTGCTCTGTTTCGTCATAGTTCGGATAACCTCCATAGGCAAGTCCACGCAGGCCCCCGCGCAGGCGGGGCGGCGCGGAGCGCCGTCGTTGAAATCAAATCAGGGGGTCCCCGAAAAGCCGCCAGGCTTTTGGGGAGAGGAGGAGCGGCGGAGTGAGTGAGCTTTCGCCGTCAGGTGGAAGCGAGGGATGCGGAGCCCGCGACGACGAGGTCAATGTGGGCGATGATGCTGAAGTTTCGGATGTTGCTCTGTTTCGTCATAGTTCGGATAACCTCCATAGGCAAGTCCACGCAGACCCCCGCGCAGGCGGGGCGGCGCGGAGCGCCGTCGTTGAAATCAGAAATCGCAGGTTTGCCGCCGCAGCTCACTTCTCCGTCAGGGAGGCGATGCGGCTGTCCGCACCGTGGAGCACCTGGGTGATGCTCTGGCTGCGGCCGGGATAGTTCTGCGCCACCGCCTCGTCGGACACCGGCGGGAACTCCGCCTTGCGCTCATTCAGCTGCCGGAGCGTCCGGGCGTACCGGGTATCGCTGAGGGCCATGTCCGCCGCCGCGCCTGTGGTGCAGGACGCAGAGTCCACGGAGAAATAGGCCTCGTTGCCGCCTGCCGCCCGGTACAGCCGCCGGTACATCTGGTAGACAGCAGTGCCCAGATAGGCAGCGGCCTCGTTGATAGCGGCCTTGTCGTTGAGCTTGCCCAGCAGGTCGAACAGCACGCCGATGGCGCCTGCCAGCAGCTTGCTCTGGAGGGTGGCCATGACGCTGCCCCGGAGGACGTTGCCCTGGTCCGCGGCTGACAGGATGTCCTCCTCTGACAGCATGGCGCCGTCCCGGGACAGGGTGCGGCCCAGAATGAAGTCCGCCGAGACGTGGTAGTAGTCGCAGGCCTTCACCACAAAGGACAGGCCCGGCTCCCGGATGCCTTTCTCATAGTGGCTCAGCAGCGCCTGGGAGATGCCCAGGTCTGCCGCGGCTGTCCGCTGGCTGACGCCCCGCTCCTTGCGCAGCAGCGACAGCGTGCGGGAAAATTCGGATGTGGATGCCATCTTTCTCTCTCCTTCGTCAGGCGGCAGCCGCCGCCCTCTCCAACATCAGCGGCTCCAGATCAAATGGAGGATCGCATCAATACATACCGTATAGTTTATCAAAAAGGCTACGGAAAGTAAAGAGAAAAGCGGGACTTTACCCGACGGTAAAGTCCCGCTTTCGTGGTTTTTCCAACGCCCTGACCGGCGAATCAAGGGCTCAGAACAGCCCCACCTGATTGGGCAGGACGTCGCCGCCGATGCTGCGGAGCTGCTGGGCCGTCTCCTCCCACAGACGGTCGGTAATGGACATCTTCCGGATGATGTTCTTTACCGTGGTGTCCAGGGCCGTGCCCTCGCTGTAGTCCGCCGGGAAGATGAAGTCCACCCGGCTCTTGGCCATCAGATCCTCCACGCCCAGGCGGTTGTCCTCCTGGTAGACCGCGATGGCCTGGCCGCCGTAGGCCCGCATCATCTTCATGCAGGGCACATCGCTGAGACCGTCGCCCATGTAGATCATGTTGTGGAAGGGGATCCGCTTGCTGTTGTCCGGCATGGAGTCGTTGAGGGTCTTGTCGTCGGACACGTCCAGCACGCCCTTGTTGATGCGGTAGACGAACTGGGTCTTGGCGGTGAAATTCACCGCCAGCTTCGGCCACACCGGCCGGCCCGTCTCGTCGTAATAGAACTCGCTGGCGTAGATCTCCTTGAACTCCCCGCTGATGGAGGAGCCCTCGATGATCTCCCGCAGACCGGAGGAGATGATGTAGTGCTCCACCGCCACACCCTGGGTTTCGCCAAATTCATTGATGCGGCGGAACCAGTCCGCCACACCGGGATACAGCACGATGTCCCGGCCCTTTTCCACCAGATCTGCCCGGGTAAAGGGGCGGTTTTTCCGCTCCGCCTCACGGAGCATGGTGTACATGTAGGCCAGAATGCCGTCAATGCGGTTGGCCCGGCCGAAGCTGTTGGCCTTTCCCCAGAACTCCGACGGAGTCATCCCCAGGGAGGGAATGAAGGCGTAATTCTGCATATCCGTGGTGCAGAGGGTCTTGTCAAAGTCGTACAGGAAGGCGATGATGGGACGGTCTTGCATGGCGGTGTCCTCCTCCAAACCGGCGCCGGCGGACCGGCGCACTCTGCGGGTAAGCAGAAAGCGGCCCTGACAGGCCGCTTTCAGAGTTTATTGATCCTCGCCGGTGTAATTGCGGCCGAATTTCAGGTCTTTCAGATCGATCCTGCGGGTGGGCTCCTCCACGGCGCCGTCCGGCGCAAAGGGGTCGCCGGTGGGATAGTCATCCGCAGGGACCGGCTGGAGCTCCGGCTCCTCCTGGACGGGAGACTCCGGCTGAGGCGCCTTCTCCGCTTCTCTCTGGAAAGAGGCATAGAGATTCTGCTCAATTTCTCCGGCGGTCTGTTCCTTCTGCTGTTCCACGTCCTCCGGCGTGGGGGCGGGAGCATCCACCGGCAGCTGAGGCAGCTGCTCCAGATAGGCCAGCTGTCTGGAGCAGATATCCTTGGAACTGGCAATGAATTCCGCCAGCTCTCGCTGTCCGGCCCGCAGGCGCTCCTGGACCGTGGCGGCCTCGGCCTGCATGTGGCTGATCTTCTCCCGCGCATCCGACTCCGTCTGGGCGATGAGCTGGTCCCGCTTGGCCTCCGCCTCCTTGACGATGGAGTCCGCCATCTTCTGGGCGGTCAGCAGCGTGGAGCGCATGGCGTCCTCCGTGGAGCGGTAGTCCTCAATCTTCTCCACCAGGACCTTCATTTTGGCCTTGAGAGCCGCGTTTTCTTTATAGAGAGATGTATAGTCGTCGGTGAGCTCGTCCAGGAACTCGTCCACGGAGCTCATGTTATAGCCTCCCACCACGGCCTTGGGAAACGCGTGGCTGGAAACTTCCTGTGGTGTCAGCATGGTCGGTCCTCCCCCCGCTTTTTAGAAATACAGGCCGTTGTTTTCCAGTTCGTCGATGAGATCGCCCTCGATGTCCACGTGGTAGGGCGTGATGATGTAGGTGTTGGCCGCCACCTTCTTGATCTTTCCCTCACCGGCATAGGCCACGCCGGACAGAAAGTCCACAAGACGCCGGGCAACGTCCTTGTTGGTGGACTCCAGGTTAATGACAACGGTCCGCTTGTCCTTCAGATGGTCGGCGATCTCGGAGGCGTTCTCGAACCGCTCCGGCTTCACCAAAACCACCTTCAGCTGGGTAGTGGCGTGGATGTTCACCACCTTGTTCCGACGGTCCTCCGCCCGGTCACGGGCGCGGCGGTCCTCAAACACCGGCTCCTTCCGGGCTGTGTCCTCAAAATCGTCCTCGTATTCCTCATCCTCGTCGTCATAGGGATGAGTCCATTTCTTCAGTTCGTCCAAAATGCTCATGGATAGCCTCCCACCGGGCAGCATCCTACCCTGTCATTCCGTAATTTCTCCAATTTCTCCGGGGAGCGCCGGTATTTCCGGCGGAACCTGCCGGACGGTCTCCGTTTTCAGCGGGCAGCCCTGTCAGACATAGTGCCGTGCGCCGAAGATCGCAGTGCCTACCCGCACCATGGTGGCACCGGCCCGGATAGCTTCCTCAAAGTCGCCGCTCATGCCCATGGACAGGTATTTCAATTCATTATGGAACATTTTTTGATTCATGTCAACATAAAGCTCCCGGACTTTTTCAAAATATGGAATATTTCCGCCGGGCTCCGTCTCCACGGGAGGAATGGTCATCAGGCCCTGGACGCGGATGTGGGGACGGGTCAGCGCTGCCTCCGCCGCTGGCAGGATGTCCTCCGGGGCGAAGCCGCTCTTGCTCTCTTCACCGCCGATATTGACCTCCAGCAGGATGTCCTGCACCAACTCCTGCTTCGCGGCGCACTTCTCAATCTCATCCAGCAGCTCCAGGGATCCCACGGACTGGATCAGGACCACCTTGCCCACGATCTGCCGCACCTTGTTCCGCTGGAGATGGCCGATGAAGTGGAGGGGCGCGCCCTCATAGGCGTTCTGCTCGTATTTGCCCAGCAGCTCCTGCACCCGGTTCTCTCCCAGAGCGTCGATGCCGGCGGCGATGGCCTCCCGGCAGGCGCCGGCGTCATTCATTTTGCTGGCGCCCACCAGAATGATCTCCGACGGGTCCCGGCCAGCGGCCTCTGCTGCTGCGGCGATGCGCTGCCGGACTTCCTGAATGTTTTCCGCAATGGACATATGACTTGCTTCCTTTCTGTCTCTCCGCCGGACGCCGGCGGGTCTCTTTGTCTCCTGATCGCTGTATCGCTGAGCCGGTGCCTTAACCGTAGCCCACGACCTTGCCGTCATACAGATCTCTGGCCGTGACGATGATCTCGTCGCCGGAACGGATGAGCCGGCTGCCGGAGGCGCCTTCCTCCGGCTGGACCAGCACATAGCCGTCGCTGTCGGTGTAGATCACCTTCACCGGCTTATACTGGGCGGTCATGCCCACCACGCAGTACACACCGGTACCCTCCTGGACGGTCCGCTCTTTCGTCTCGCTGTCCACCACGGTCTTGCTGGTGCGGATGGCCCTGGAGGGCACCCGGATGCCGGAGACGGTACTGGTGATGATGTCGGCGCTCTGCTGGCGCAGCAGCGTCACCTCGGACAGGAACTGCGTACTGGAGAACACGACCACCACCCGGCCGCCCTCCTCTTCGCTGATGGAGTCCACCCGGACGGTCAGGTCCCGTTCCACGCCCTTGGCGAACCGAAGCGTGACGCTGCCGCCCACAGACAGGGCTTCCGCATCCGATGCCGCCATGGAGGCGGCGTAGTACCAGGTGCCACTGGTGATGAGCTTCCCCAGATCGGAGGTCTCGCCCGTGGACTGGAGCTGGTGGATACTGGAGGGTGTCAGAGTGGTGACGGTCTCCGGCGTCAGGACGCTCTCGTATCCATCCACCACGGCGGAGTACACACCGGCCTCCGGCGCCGTCACCACCTGGGCGGAGGAGGCTGTCTGTGTCCGCAGGTCCTTCAGCCGGGCGGTCAGCTCCGTCAGCTGGGCGTCCAGATCACCGCCGCCGGCATATGTATAGTCCCGCTTCAGCACCAGGCTCCGCAGAGCGGCCATATGGCCGTCTGCGGCGTCCAGCCGGTCCGCCGTCACGTCCTGACGAAGGGAGAGAATGCCGGACATGATCTGCTTGTCCAGTTTCAGGGCGGCCTCGCTGTTCAGGGCTGAGTCCTTGGCGTATTGGAGCTGTTCCACCTGAGTTTCCAGTGCGCTGATCTCGTTCTGACGGTCCATGGAGGCCTGATCCGCATAGATCACCGCTACCCGGCCGCCCCGGGCCACTTTTTCCCCCTCGGAACGGGACAGACGCAGCAGGCCGCTGCCGGGATCCGGCAGTACCTGTTCCTGCCGGGCCACCCAGCCAGAGACGGTGGCGCCCTTCTCCACCTGATAGCTGTAGGCCACCGCCGTGGTCAGGGGATCGGTGTAATATCCCCATATCTGGAGACCGAAATAGGCCAGTACCGCCAGGCACACCAGGGCCATCAGCAGTTTTGTCCCGAGAGCTTTGGATTTCATGGAGCCGCTCCTTTGTGATCGTTGTGTATCCGGGAATCAGCGGGATCCTTCCGGCGTCAGGTCCACCGGACGGATGGGCGCGATGGTGGAGATGGCGTGTTTGTAAATGACCTGCTGCTTGCCGTCGGAGTCCAGCACCACCACGAAGGCGTCAAAGCCGACGATGACGCCCCGCAGCTGGAATCCGTTCATGAGGAACATGGTGACCGGGACCCGGTCCCGCTTCACCTTGGTGAGGAATATGTCCTGCAAGTTCGCTTTTGTCTGCATATCATCCGCTCCTTTTTTCTTTGTTCAGAGCGAGGAGATCGTGGGAATCTTCCTCCGCTCCGGACTTTATCGTAAGCCCTCAGTGGTGAGAATTTCCGTCGAAATCTGAAGCGCCCGGGCAAAATCCTGGTTCTTTTCCCAATAGATCCAATGAATGGCCGGATTTCTCCGCAGCCAGGTCAGCTGCCGCTTGGCGTACTGCCGGGACCGGAGCTTTACCTCCTCCAGGGCCTCCGCCTCGGAGGCGGTGCCCTCCAGCACACCCAGAAACTCCTTGTAGCCGATGGCCTGGAGGGCTGTGGTGTCCCTGGGGACGCCGGAGGTGAGCAGTGCGCGGACCTCATCCAGCAGGCCGTCCTCCGCCATCCGGTCCACCCGGCGGTCGATGAGGCGTTTCATGTCCTCCCGGTCGGCGAACTGAAGGCCCAGATACACCGCGTCGTACCGGGAGGGCAGGGCCTTCGTCTCCGCGTTGTGGGCGGAGATGGTCTTTCCGGTTTCCCGCCAGACCTCCAGCGCCCGGAGAATGCGCTTGGTGTCCGACGGATGGAGCTTGGCCGCCGCCTCCGGGTCCGCCTGCCGAAGCTCCTCCAGCAGGGGGGCAATGCCGCCGGTCTCTAGCTCATGCTGGAGCTGCGCCCGGACGGCCCCGCCGGCACAGCCAGCGGCGAAGCCGTGGCCCCGCACCACCGCGTCCAGCCACAGGCCCGTGCCGCCCACCAGAATGGGCAGCTTTCCCCGGGCCAGAATGCCGTCCACGATGGGGATGGCGGTCTGGGCGTACCGGGCGGCGGACCACTGCTCCGTGGGCTCCGCCACGCCGATCATGTGATGGGGGATACCCTCCATCTCCTCCGGCGTGGGGGCGGCGGTGCCGATGACCATGCCCCGGTAGATCTGCATGGAGTCTACGGAGACCACTTCTCCGTTGAATTTCTGGGCCAGCAGCACGCCCAGTCTGGTTTTTCCGCAGGCCGTGGGGCCGACCACGCAGACGATTTTGGGGGACATCGGTCCCACGCTCCTTTCTGCATTCAAATGAGAGTTTGAAAAGATGTACAGCGTCCCTTATACAGGCCGGTGAGGACACCGGTCCCTGCGGGGATGCCCTCATAAAAGGGAAGGGGGAAAGAGAGATATGGTCCCCCTCTTTACGCCCGCCGGAACATCTTTTCCAGCTCGTATTTTGTCAGCTTCACCGCCACGGGGCGGCCATGGGGACAGTATTTGATCTCCCCGGACTGGACCCTGTCCACCAGCACCCGCAGCTCCCGCTCGTCGGAGTGCATTCCCGCCTTGATGGCGGCCTTGCAGGCCATGGTGTGGAGCAGGTTCTCCCGGCGCTCCGCCGGATCCCGGCCCGTCCGCAGGTTCTCCGCGAACTCCTCCAGGGTGGCCACGGCGTCTCCGGCGTCGATGTCCGCCGGGACCTCCCGGATCAGCAGCGTCCCGCCGCCGAAGTCCTCGCAGGCAAAGCCGAACTGCTCCAGCACCGGCAGATTCTCCAGCAGCAGCGCCGCGTCCTCCCGTTCCAGCTCCGCCGCCGCGATGGGCTGGAGGAGCTGCTGGCGCATGGGGGGCGTCTGGGCGGCTTTCAGACGGTCAAAGTTGATGCGCTCATGGGCTGC
Organism: Dysosmobacter sp.; assembly: GCA_022778785.1. Lineage (GTDB taxonomy): Bacteria > Bacillota > Clostridia > Oscillospirales > Oscillospiraceae > Oscillibacter. The sequence continues at coordinate 24,543 of JALFSO010000049.1, forward strand.
GTGCTTGTCGATGAGCCAGACGGTCTCGTCCTCCGCCTCGCAGACGATGTAGGTGTGCAGCACCTCCCCGGCGATGCGCCAGGGCGCGGGAGCCGGGGGCTCCATGGCGGTCTGCCCCGGCAGATCCAGCGTCGTCTGCCGCATTTCCGGAATGGCGGGGACGAAGGGCCGGGTCGGCGGGGCGTCCTGCTTCTCCGGCATCCGGGCCGGGGAGACAGGGACCGGCGGAGCCGCTGTTTCCGTCCGGCGCTCCGGAGCGGAGACAGCGGGCGGAGTGGGAACGGGCCGCTCCATATGGACCGGCGCCGGGGGTGTCCGCCGGGCGGCATACACCGGACCGGCCCGGTCAATGTCCGACACTTTGGCGCCTGCCCGCAGCTCCGTGTCCCACAGGGGACGGCGGGGCACAGGGGACGGCGCGGGAACGGCGGGCGTCCCGGCGGGGCGCTGGGCCTGCTTCTGCCGGAAAGTCCCGGCGTCCATGGACTGGAAGAAGTCCTGCCGGGGATTCACAGTCTTCTCCACCGGCGCGGGCCGGGACGGCTCCGGGACGCCATCGGCGTCCAGCGCGTCCAGCACCGTGTGGTACACGGCGTCGAAAACATCCTTTTCACGGGCGAATTTCACCTGGGTCTTGGCCGGGTGGACGTTGACGTCCACCGCCGTCACCGGCATGGTGACGGACAGCACGCAGCCGGGGAACTTGCCCTTCATGATCTGGTTGCGGTAGCCCTCCTCCAGGGCCGCCGTCAGCAGCTGGGACTTGATGAACCGGCCGTTGACGAAGAAGATCTGCATTCCCCGGGAACCCCGGCCGCACAGGGGCTTTGTCACGAAGCCGGACACGGCGATGTCGCCGCCCCGCCCCTGAACGGGGATCAATCCCCTGGCGAAATCCCGGCCCAGGGCCGCGTAGACGGCGGACTCCAGCTTCCCGTCGCCGGGGGTGTGGAGGGCCTCCGCGCCGTCCTTGATGAAGCGGAAGGACACGTCCGGATGGGACAGGGACAGATGCTGCATCAGGCCGTTCACCGCCGCGGTCTCGGCGGTGTCCTTTTTCATGAACTTCAGCCGGGCGGGGGTGTTGTAGAACAGATCCCGGACGTACAGCGTCGTCCCCTCCGGCACACCGGCGGGCAGCACCTCGCCGGGCACACCGCCCTCCAGATGGAGGGCCGATCCGGCGGAGGCGCCGGACTGACGGGTCTCAATGTCCAGCCGGGAGACGGCGGAGATGGCCGCCAGGGCCTCGCCCCGGAAGCCCAAAGTGCCGATTTTGCCCAGGTCGCTCTCCGTCCGGAGCTTGGAGGTGGCATGGCGGAGAAAGGCAGTGGGCAGCTCCTCCGGAGCGATGCCGCAGCCGTTGTCCGTCACCCGGATGAGGCCCATGCCGCCACGGCGGGTCTCCACCACCACGGCGGAAGCCCCGGCGTCCAGGGCGTTTTCCACCAGCTCCTTCACCACGCTGGCGGGACGCTCCACCACCTCACCGGCGGCAATGAGATCCGCCACGTGAGAGGAGAGCTGCGCGATATGAGGCATGACACACACCTCCCTTTCTGTCAAGGTCAATTCCTTTATGATCCTGCCCCCGATAGCCGGGGACGCTTATTCCGGCCAGCGGACGCCGTAGCCCAGCGCGTCCACCAGATCGTGGAGCTGCTGCACGGAGCGGTCCGCCAGCGGGCCCTCCGCCACGGAACGGAGGAGTTGGTTTCTGCCGGTGGTCTCGATGTTGACGGACCAACCCGGCAGGCTGTGGCCCAGGGCGTCCCGGTTGGGCCAGCAGTGGACCTGACGGATGGTGTCCCGCGGGATGGTCTGGCCGTCCAGCGTCAGGGCGTCCTCCGTCAGGGACCAGTCCGCGGTGCGGATGGGGATGGTGCTGGGGAGCGCCCGGTCCAGCAGGCCGTACAGCATCCGGAACACCACGTAGGCCGTCAGCGCGGCGGCGATGGTCAGCGTCCAGCCGGTGAGACGCAGCTGTGTGGCCACGAACCACGCGCCAGCCAGGGCGGCCAGGATGGACAGCGCCGTCACCGGGACGGTGTGCTTCCAGCCGCCGCCGGATTCCAGAGTCAGTTTGCCGGACATAGGGTCAGCTCCTTTGTATGTTCAGGTTGAAAGATGGGTCACAGCAGCCAGGCCAGGGCGTTCACCGCCGCATGAACGGCGATGGAGGACCAGAGAGTACCGGAATACTCATAGACGCCTGCCAGCACCAGTCCCGGCACCAGATATTGCAGCAGCACCAGGAAGTAAGCGGTATCCTGATGGACCAGGACGAACTGCCACAGATGGAGGAAGGCGAACAGCAGGCCACTGATCAGATAGGCCGGGACACGGCCCTTGTTCCGCAGATTGCCGAACACCAGCCCCCGGAACAGCACCTCCTCCACAAAGGGGGACGCCAGGACCACGATCACCATCGCCGTCTGGGGGACGGCCTGGATCTGGGCGGAGATGACGGAGTCATTGAGATCCAGCTGGTTCCCGGTCAGCAGATGGGAGAGGCGGTAAACCAGCTCGTTGAGGCCGTACAGCGCCACGATGCCGCCCAGCGCGCCCTTGCAGGCGCTGCCCAGATTATCCATGAGATTCCGGGTGGTCCGCCCCAGAAAGCCGTGGAAGATGACGAGGGCCGTCACAGCCAGCAGCCCGTAGTAGACGGCGCTCCGGAGACTCTGGGAGAGGGACGTGCCCAGGACCCGGGCCGCCAGGTCGAAGATGGGACCAGCGGCGAAGGGCAGCACCAGCAGATAGATGACGAAGAACACCGTTCCGGCGACCTGTTCGCCGGGGGACATATAGCCGGCGGCGGATTTTCGTTTTGCCATAGATACCTCCTGAGGGGCGGAAAGGAATGTTGAACTGCCGTGGAACAGGGGGCGTGCGGGCCGGTGAGGACACCGGCCCCTACGAGAGCTTCTGCTTTAACTGGTACAGCAGCTGCATGGCCTCCATGGGGGTCATGGTGTCCGGCTGGCAGCGGCGCAGAGCGTCCAGCACCTCTCCCTCACCGATGGCGGTGAGAGAGACCTGTTCCGTCTCCTGCCGGGGCTGGACGTACTGGACGTTGTGCTCCCGCTCCAGTTCCTCCAGAATGGCCCGTGCCCGGTTCAGCACTTTGGCGGGGAGGCCCGCCAGCTTGGCCACTTCAATACCGTAGCTGCGGTCCGCGCCGCCGGGGACAATCTTCCGCAGGAAGATGATGTCCTCGCCCCGGGCCTTGACGGCGATGCTGTAGTTCACAGCGCCGGGGAGGGTGTTCTCCAGCTCCGTCAGTTCGTGGTAGTGGGTGGCGAACAGGGTCTTTGCCCCCAGCAGCTTTTTGTCGGCGCAGTACTCCACCACCGCCCGGGCGATGGCCATGCCGTCGAAGGTGGAGGTGCCCCGGCCGATCTCGTCCAGGATCAGCAGGGAGTTTTTCGTGGCGTGGTGCAGGATCTCCGACACCTCGCTCATCTCCACCATGAAGGTGGACTGACCGCCGGTGAGGTCGTCACTGGCGCCGATGCGGGTGAAGATGCGGTCCACCACGCCGATGCGGGCGGAGTCCGCCGGGACGAAGCTGCCCATCTGGGCCATGAGGACGATGAGGGCCACCTGGCGCATGTAGGTGGATTTGCCCGCCATGTTGGGGCCGGTGATGATGGCCACCCGGTTCTCCTTCTCGCCCATGAAGGTGTCGTTGGGGACGAACAGACTGTCCTTCAGCACCTGCTCCACCACCGGGTGGCGTCCGCCGTGGATCTCGATGGAGCCGGACTCGTCCATATCTGGGCGACAGTAGTGGTTGTGGACCGCCACGGCGGCGAAGGAGCACAGGGCGTCGGTCTCCGCCACAGCGGCTGCCGCAGCCTGGATGCGGGTGGCCTGGGCGGAGATATCCTGCCGCAGCTGGGTGAACAGCTCGTATTCCAGCGCCACCACCCGGTCAGAGGCGGTGAGGATCTCATGCTCCAGGTCCTTCAGCTCCTGGGTGATGTACCGTTCGCCGTTCACCAGGGTCTGCTTGCGGATGTAGGTATCCGGCACCTGGTCCTTGAAGGCGTTGGAAACCTCAATATAATAGCCAAAAACTTTATTATAACCGATCTTTAGGGTGCGGATGCCGGTGCGCTCCTTCTCCCGGGCCTCCATGTCGATGATGACGTCCTTGCCGCCGGTGAGGATCTTCCGCAGACGGTCCACCTCCTCGTTGAAGCCGTCCCGGATGAAGCCGCCCTCCCGGACGGAGAAGGGGGGATCGTCGGCGATGGCTTCGGCGATGGCGTCCCGGAGGTCGTCCAGGGTGTCCAGCTCCGCTGCCAACTCGCCGAGGCGGCCGCCGGAAAAGGCCAGCAGTTGATCCCGGATGGCGGGCAGCTTCTCCATGGCGGCGCGGAGGGAGGCCATGTCCCTGCCTCCGGCGGTGCCGTAGACGATGCGGCCGATGAGCCGCTCCATGTCGCCCAGGCCCGTCATGGCGGCGATGAGCTCCTCCCGCTGGATGGTGGCGTCCACCAGCGCCGCCACGGCGGTGTTCCGCTTGGTGATAGCGGTAACGCTGAGCAGGGGCCGCTCCAGCCAGGAGCGGAGCATCCGTCCGCCCATGGGGGTACGGGTTTTGTCCAGCACCCACAGCAGGCTGCCCTTCTTCTCCCGGCGCTGGAGGGTCTCCGTCAGCTCCAGATTCCGGCGGGCGGACAGGTCCAGCTCCATGAACCGGCCCTGCTCGTAGTAGTCCAGGTCGTTGATATAGCTGAGATCCGTCTTCTGGGTCTCGTAGAGATAGTCCAGCAGGCCGCCGATGGCCATGGCCGCGGCGGGATTGCCCCCCGGCAGGCGGCTGAAGGCCTCCTCGCCGAACTGCTTCCGGATGTTCTTCTCCGCCGCAGGCAGCAGGAAGCGGCGCTCGCCGCCGTTTTCCACCCGGCAGTGCAGCCGGTCCCGCAGCAGGTCCGTCAGGACCCGCTCCTGAAAGGCGCCGTCGTTCAGCACGGCCTCGGCGGGGGAGAACCGGCCCAGTTCGTTGATGACGTGGTCCAGCCGCTCCTTGCCGGTGAAGGCGGTGGCGTGGGTCTTGCCGGTGGAGATATCGCAGAAGCTGACGCCCGCCCGCTGGGAATCCAGATAGATGCCGCAGAGGAATTTGCTGCTCTTGTCGTCCAGACAGGCGGCGTCGATGACCGTGCCGGGCGTCACCACCCGGATGATGTCCCGCTTCACCAGCCCCTTGGCGGTGGCGGGATCCTCCATCTGCTCGCAGATGGCCACCTTGTAGCCCTTGGCGATGAGCCGGGCGATGTAGGAGTCGCTGGCGTGGTAGGGGATGCCGCACATGGGCACCCGCTCCTCCTCCGGCTTGGCGTGCTTGCCGTGGTCCCGGCTGGTGAGGGTCAGGTCCAGCTCACGGGACGCCAGCCTGGCGTCGTCGGCGAACATCTCGTAGAAGTCCCCCAGCCGGAAAAACAGGATGGAGTCCGGATTGTCCTTCTTGATCTCCAGGTATTGCTTCATCATGGGGGTCAGCTCCGCCATGAAGTCACCTTCTCTTTCTGTCTAAAAACGCTTGTGTGGCGGCTCAAAGCTCCGCCGCGAAACCGGCGGAGATGGACCGCAGGCGGTCCCCCAGAATGCCGTGGAGGACCCGGAAGGGGTACTCGCCGGTGCAGTGGCCGGTGTAGTAGACGGTGTCTCCCGGAAGCAGGGCGTGGCCGATCTGGTTCAGCAGCTTCTCCGAGGCGGGGGCCGCCGGGTCCAGCTGGAACAGATGGAAGCCGCCCACCACAGCGTCGGGCTGACGGCCCAGGATCTCCGCGCCCCGGCGCTGGATGTTGACGATGCCCCGGTGAGAGCAGCCCGCCACCAGCACGGACTTCCCCTCCGCGGTGATGAGCAGGTCCTGCTCATGGGCGAAGGTGTCGGGGATCAGATCCCCGGCGTCGTTCTTCCGCTTCAGGCGATGGCTGGTGTCCATGGTGGGGAAGTCCCCCGGCACGGCGTCGAACAACGTCAGCTCGTCGTCGATGCGGCAGACGCCCTCCACCACGGTGAAGCGGTGCCGGTACGATTCCAGACGGGGGTCCAGGCCGATGTAGTTGACGCCCTCCGGCGTCTGGGCGTAGTAGCCCCGGTCCGCGCCGGCGTGGACGTAAACCGCGGCGTGAACGTTCTTCTCAAAGAAGGTCAGCAGGCCGTCGCTGTGGTCGCTGTGGCCGTGGGAGAGAACGGCGATATCCACGGCGGACAGGTCCACCCCCAGCGCCTCCGCGTTGGCGGCGAAGTCGCCGTTGGGACCGGCGTCGAACAGGATGCGGTGCTTCGGCGTCTCAAAATACAGGCTCAGGCCGAAGTTGGCCCGGAACGCCTGGGAACAGGCGGTATTTTCCAGCAGGGTGACGAGTTTCATGGGAACCTCCTTGTACCGGCCCCTGGGGGGGCCGCGTCGTATTTCCGGCCTTACAGCGCCTCGCCGTAGAGGGCCCAGGTGTTGCTGCCGGTGATCTTCACATCCGCGAATTGGCCGATGAGGGACTTGTCCCCCTTCAGCCGTACCAGACGGTTGCCCTCCGTCCGGGAGGACAGGGGGAAGTCCGGGTCGTCGCTCTCACCGTCCACCAGCACCCGCTCCGTCTTGCCGATGTAGGCGGCGTGGAGGGCGGCGGACTGGGCGTTCTGGACCTCCAGCAGGCGGTCGAACCACTTCTGCTTCTCCTCCCGGGGCACGGGATCCGGCATCTCCGCCGCCTTCGTGCCGGGACGGGGGGAGAAGATGAAGGTGAACAGGGCGTCGAAGCCCACCTCCTGCACCAGGGAGACGGTGTCCATGGCCTCGGCCTCCGTCTCGCCGGGGAAGCCGATGATGACGTCGCTGGTCAGCACCAGCCCGGGCATGACGCTCTTGGCGTAGTTCACCAGCTCCAGATACTGCGCCCGGGTGTAGCGGCGGTTCATCTCCTTCAGCACCCGGTCGTTGCCGGACTGGAAGGGGAGATGGAGCTGTTTGGCCACGTGCCTGCACCGGGCCATGGTGTCGAATAATTTTTTCGTGGCGTCCTTGGGGTGGCTGGACATGAAGCGAATGAGATAGTCGCCGGGGATCCGGTCAATCTCCGCCAGCAGGTCCGCGAAGTCGTAGCCGGTGCGCAGGTCGTTGCCGTAGGAATTGACGTTCTGACCCAGCAGGGTAATGTCCTTGTACCCGGCTTCCACCAGCCCCCGGACCTCGTCCAGCACGCACTGGGGGTCCCGGCTCCGCTCCCGGCCCCGGACGTAGGGGACGATGCAGTAGGAGCAGAAATTGTTGCAGCCGTACATGATAGAGACCCAGGCCTTGATGTCCCCCTCCCGGCGGATGGGCAGGCCCTCGGCAATGGAGCCATGCTGGTCGGCCACGGAGAAGACCCGCTTATGGGTCTGATACACCTGCCACAGCAGCTCCGGGAACTTCCACAGGGCATGAGGGCCGAAGACCAGATTCACATGGGGATAGGACCGCTTCACCCGCTCCGATACCCGGGGCTCCTGGGCCATGCAGCCGCACAGGCAGATGACCTGCTCCGGGTTGGCCTTTTTCGTGTGGGTCAGGGTGCCCAGATTGCCGAAGACCCGGTCCTCGGCGTGCTCCCGGACGGCGCAGGTGTTCAGGATCACCAGATCGGCGTCCTCCGGCCGGTCCGTAAAGGAGAAGCCCATGCCGGCCAGCATACCCTGTAACATCTGGCCGTCGGCCACGTTCTGCTGGCAGCCGAAGGTGTCCACGCAGGCCAGGGGATGGGCCTCCCGGGCGTCGAACATGGCCTTGATCTTCTGTTGAAAATCCCGCTGGCGTTCCAGGTCCGCGGGAGAGACCAGTACATCTTTCCGTTCCAAAGGTGTTCCTCCAAATGCAGATACTTTAACTAATCTATCATAGCATAAAAGACAAAAAACCACAAGACCAATCTGCTGGAAGATGTTGCGGCGAAAAGAAATCGGAACCGGACAAACAGGAGGCCACGCCCCTTCCGGGCGGAGCCTCCTGCTGCGCAAAATCTCAATATCCCTCGCTGACCGCTTCCCGCGTTCCGACAGAGCACCGCAGCGTGCTGGACCGATCCGGCTCCTGAAGAACGCCGGCTCCATGGACCACCTCGAACACCATACCGGCGTAGTAGTTTTCAATGGCCTGCTCTGACCGGGCTTCAAACAGCCGGATGATCTCATTGTTGTCCATGTTCCGCCACCTCCCGTGCTCCGCTGCATCTCATGCGTATACGACCGGTCCGGAGACGGATATCATAGCCTTTTCCTCAAAAATTTTCAAAGCAGGAAAAAGTGAAAAGACCATGTAAAAGGGAACATCCTTTTTTGGAAAATCCCTGACATTCGGGTTGACAACAGGGGAAATTGGGCATACCATTATAATATTAATTAGTGCTTACTGAACAGTGGGAAAAAGCTCGGAAACCCTTGAAAATACTCGGAAAAACAGGGGTAATGCGGTAAAATATCTGCAAAGGGATTCAGAAGTTTGAAAGAAAAAGTTTGCAGGTGATGAAGATGTATCGGCACGAAGATTATGACCAGCTTAAGGTGGAGATGCCCTTTGGGGTCACATTGCGTGAGGATAACCGGTGGGTAATCCTCAGCAAGAAGTTCCCTTGGAAAGAGATTG
>JALFSO010000096.1 GCA_022778785.1 Dysosmobacter sp.
TCCGATGGACTTTTTCGACAGCCTTCACAATGCCTCGCTTTTCTGCCCGCGCAGCGGGCCGAAAAGCTGCCGCTGCGCGGCGCAAACGCCTGCTGACACAGGCTTTTTGCAGGCATTCGATCCAACACGAGGGGGCTCCCGCCCCCTCGTACTCCCCCTGCAAAAAAGGACTCTTTTCCTTCAGACAGGGTTTTTCTACAAGCTGCGGGAGGACGCCTCAAAGGCGTCCTCCCGTTGTTTCATCTTGATCAGTCTTTTTTCCGCCGTCCTCCCGGAAGGCGAAAAACCGCTGGCCCAGATAGTTCAGCACCACGAACAGGCACATGCCCACCAGCATGGCGCCGTTCTCCTGGATGGTCTTCCCCGCGCCGGACAGCGCCCAGCGCACCAGGGGCTTGGCCAGTCCGTAAGCCGCCAGATAGCAGACGGTGATGTTCACTGTGAACCGCACCACCGTTCTCCATCCCCGGCTTCTGTTCTGAAAGGTGAAATACCGGTTCAAAAAATAGCTGAGGATGCTGCCGAAAAAGTAGTTGGACGCCGAGGAGATCCAGTAGCTCAGGTGGAACACGTTGTAGAACACGAACATGATGGCGGTGCCGAACAGGGTGTTCACCACGCCAACCATGAGAAAGCGCACAAAGGTCTTATCCAATAAGGGATTCCGCATCGTTTTTCTCCCCGCAGGTCTCTGCGACAATGAATTTGGGCCGGCCCTTGACCTCCTCGTACATCTTGGCGATGTAGTAGCCGATAATGCCCAGGCTGATCATGATGATGCTGCCGGTGAACAGCTGGATGATGATGACCGTGGTGAAGCCCCCCAGGGCGGTGCCCCGGAGCTTCTGCACCAGCGTGGTGACGCCCAAGATCACGGAGATCAGCAGCATCAGCACCCCCAGCACCGTTACCACCTGCATGGGTGCGGCGGAGAAGGAGGTAATGTTGTTGACGGCGTACCGCATCAGGGACCGGGTGGACCACTTGGAGCTGCCCGCCGTCCGCTCCCGGACCTCGAATTCCACGGTGGTGGTCTTGAAGCCCACCCAGAAGGACAGCGCCCGGAAGAACACATTCTTCTCCCGGATGGTCAGCAATGCGTTGATGGCCTTCCGGTCCAGCAGCTTGAAGTCCGAGGCGCTGGACATGTCAATGCCCACCGCCTTGCTGATGAGATCGTAAAAGCATCGGGCGGCGAAGGCGTGGAAGGGGCTCTCCTCGCCCCGGTCGGTCTTGACGCCCTCCACCACCTCGTAGCCCTGCTCCCACAGGCGGTACATCTCCACGATCTTCTCCGGCGGATGCTGGAGGTCGCAGTCGATGACCACGGCGCAGCCACCCCGGGCGTTGGCCAGTCCCGCGAAGATGGCGGACTCCTTCCCGAAGTTCCGGGAGAACCGGAGGCCCCGCACCGCGCCGTTGAGGGCGCTCTCCCGCTGGATGGCCGTCCAGGTGCCGTCCTTGGAGCCGTCGTTGACGAACAGCAGCTCAAAGGGGATGTGTTCCCGCTCCAGCAGACCGGAGATGGTCTCCGCCGCCGGATGGATATTGTCCTCCTCGTTGTAGGCCGGGAGAATCACTGTCAGCAGTTTTTCCATCATACCGCCTTTCTCGTCGCTCAGGATCACGACAGCTTGATGACGATGCTGCCGTCAATGCATTTCACGGAGTCCGCCGCCGGCCAGCAGCCCATCTCCGCCACCTCCGGCGACTGCTCCAGCGCCGCCCGGGTCTCGTCGGAGACGTAGGTGAACCGGAAGCCCATGGCGGCCTCCATGAACCGGGTCCAGTGGCCCTGGTCGTACAGAATGTCCGTCTGCAAGAGCCCGCTCATATTGTGGACCGCCCGGACGCCGGATGCGCCCTCCAGCGCCTTATTAGCATAGGACCGGCCGAACACCGCCACGGAGGGGACCTCCTCGTCGGTGAGCATGTGAATGCGGGCCATCATCTCGCAGCCCTGCTGGTAGGAGGTCTTGTAGCACCGGTCCAGATAGAAATAGCTGATGTTGGCCTGGATGCCGAACCAGACCATGATCACCGCCAGAAGCCCGCCGGCCAGCGTGCTCCACCGGACGGAGAACCACCGGTCATACAGCAGTCCGGTAAAAGTATAGATCACCGCCAGACTCTGGAGCATCAGGGGGTGGTACTCCACATTCGGTGAGGTGAACTGCCAGATGCAGGCGGCAAAGGGCATAGCCGCTCCCGCCAGAAGAAACAGCGCCAGCTGTCCCGGCTTCCGCCACAGGCCGCTTTTCCGGACCGCGTTCACCACGGCGATGGCCGCGGCCAGCAGAAACAATGCGTTGAGGGCGGCGTACACCGTCCAGCCCTGGCTCAGGATGTCCCAGTCCATCAGGAACTGCCGCAGGGTCTTCAGGGATGTCCCCACCGCCTTGCGGATGGTCTCCGGGCTGAGACGGCCCACCTGGTCGATGCCCTGGTAATTGGTGGCCTGGACATTCTCCAGCCGCAGGCACAGCTTCCAGATACCGTAATAGGCGGCCAGTCCCACGATATACAGCACCGCCTGACGTCCGATCCAGCGGAGGCAGTCCGCCATGGACCGCTGTCCCTCCAGCAGCTCCTGCCAGAAATGGCAGATTGCCAGCAGCAGAGCAAATGAGACATAGGCCTGATAGGTACCGCAGGACAGGCACAGGCACACCATGGCCAGCAGCAGATGCCGCCAGTTTCGGTCCTCCATCACCGTCAGACGCACGGACAGCGCCGCCAGCAGCATAGCCAGCATATAGCCGTCCGCCGTGAACTCATAGAAAAAGGTGGCGGTGACGGCGGGGAACGATGCCAGAAGTCCCCCGGTCAACAGGATCAGGATGGGGTTCTCCATCCGGAACAGATCCACCACCACCGCCGCCGTCAGGGCGATGAGGGCCAGACTGAACAGTCCGTTGACCCAGGGCAGGTCAAACCAGGAGCTGAAGCCGCAGGCGATGGACAGGAACCACCGCCCGGAGCCCACAATATTCTGGGAGGTGTAGACATTCAGGGGCGAGTCCCGGATATACAGCGTGTTGGTGAACTTGTAGATGTGCACCAGAAAGCCGGTGATGAACGCGGCCAGAAAGGCCAGTTTCCAGCTCCGCTTCACTCTGTTTCGGTAAAATTCCAGCAGGCCAGTCCCCATTGGCAAAAACGCTCCTTCGTTCGGGTTGTCATTTGATCGTCAGCTGATCGGTAATAAATTATTATAGCATACGTGTCCATACCGGCGCAAGGCGGCAGAGGATCTTCGGGATCGGGAGCAAAAAAGACGGAGCCGGTGCTCCGTCTCCCCCTTTGCGGATAAAGACAGGGGCAGGGACCTTACAGGTCTCTGCCCCCGGTTCGTGCAGTCTCTTACTTGAAGTAACGCTCCAGCAGGCCCTTCAGAGCCTTGCCGTGACGGGCCTCGTCGCGGGCCATCTCGTGGACGGTGTCATGGATGGCGTCCAGGCCGTTCTTCTTGGCGCAGGCGGCCAGATCGAACTTGCCCTGGGTGGCGCCGAACTCGCAGTCCACACGCCAGGCCAGATTGGACTTGGTGTCGGCCTTCATGTTGGGCTCGCACTCCTCGCCCAGCAGCTCGGCGAACTTGGCAGCGTGCTCAGCCTCCTCATAGGCGGCCTTCTCCCAGTACAGACCGATCTCGGGATAGCCCTCGCGGTGGGCGATACGGGCCATGCACAGATACATGCCGACCTCAGAGCACTCGCCCTGGAAGTTGGCCTTCAGCTGCTCCAGGATGTAAGCCTTGTCCTCGGCGCTGATATCGGCGTTATCCTTCACGGTCTTGGCATAGATGCCATACTCGTGCTCGGCGGCCAGCTTGGCGTCGGCCTTCATCTCATTGAACTTGGAGCCGGGAACGCCGCAGACAGGGCACTTCTCGGGGGGATTCTCGCCCTCATACACATAGCCGCAGACAGAGCAGACCCACTTTTTCATAATCTTTATCCTCCTCATTTTTAAATTAAACTATATTCTCAGTTATTTTATCTGTTCCCTCTTGGGATGACTTGAGTATAACCGAATATTCTAATATTTGAAAGTTGTATATGCAACATCGAGCAAATTTTTTCCCCGGCTGACTTCACCTGAGGTCACGCCGGAAAATTCTGCGGGGGACGGCGGAAAGCCGTCCCCCGGCGTGTTTTGACGTTTGGCTTACTGCTGTTCAGCCAGGGCCTTGGCCTCAGCGATGGCCTTCTCCTGGGCCGCGGGAGGACAATCCTCATAGCGGACGAAGTGGAAGGTGAAGCTGCCGCGGCTCTGAGTCATGGACCGCAGATCGATGGCATAGGTCCCCATCTCGGCCATGGGCACCTCGGCAGAGATGACCTGGCTGCCGTCGCCGGTGGGATCCATACCCATCACGCGGCCCCGGCGCTTGTTCAGATCGCCGATGACGTCGCCCATGTAGCTGTCGGGCACGGTGACCTTCAGCTCGCCGATGGGCTCCAGCAGGACGGGGCTGGCCTCGGGCATGGCGGCCTTATAGGCCAACTGCGCCGCGGTCTTGAAGGCGATTTCGGAGGAGTCCACGGGGTGATAGGAGCCATCGTACAGGACAGCCTTCAGGTTCACCACGGGATAACCTGCCAGCGGACCATGGACGCAGGCCTCCCGGAGGCCCTTTTCCACGGCGGGGAAGAAGTTCTTAGGCACAGAGCCGCCGAAGACTTCCTCGGCGAAGATCATGTCGTCCTGCTCCTGCTGGGGCTCGAAGCGGATCCACACGTCGCCGAACTGGCCGCTGCCGCCGGTCTGCTTCTTGTGACGGCCCTGCTTCTGGACGGTCTTGCGGATCTTCTCACGATAGGCGACGCGGGTGGGCTTCAGCTCGGCCTCCACGTTGAAGCGGGTCTTCAGCTTGCTGACCAGCACGTCGATCTGCATATCGCCGACGCCGGAGAGCACCATCTGATGGGTCTCGGCGTTGTTGACCACGCTGAAGGTGGGATCTTCCTCGTTGAGGCGGGCCAGACCCTGGGCGATCTTGTCGTCCTGACCCCGGGTCTTGGGGGCGATGGCCACGGAGTAGCAGGGCTCCGCGAAGGGGATGTTCTTCAGCGCCACCACCTTACGGGCGTCGCAGAGAGTATCGCCGGTCTTGACCTTGTCCATCTTGCCGATGGCGCCGATATCGCCGCAGCTCAGTTCCTTGACCTCCGTGGCCTTCTTGCCGCGCATGACATACAGACGGCCCAGCTTCTCCGCCGCGCCGGTGCGGCTGTTCACCATGGGCATATCGGGCTTGATCTCGCCGGACAGGACCTTGATGAAGGAGTACTTGCCGTACTGGTCGGAGATGGTCTTGAACACGAAGGCAGTGGGCACGCCGCCGGGAGAGACCACGAACTCCTCGGTCTCGCCGTCCTGACGGGTGGCCTTGTGATAGTTGCCCTCCATGGGGTTGGGCAGCAGGTCCACGATGTTGTCCATCAGCATCAGGGAGCCCAGGCAGTTGACGGCGGAGCCGCACAGCACCGGGAACAGGCTCAGCTCACGGACGCCCTGGCGCAGGCCCTGGATCATCTCGGCGTAGGTGAAGTCCTCGCCGCCGAAGAATTTCTCCATGAACTCCTCGCTGGTCTCGGCCACGGACTCCTTCAGGGCGTCGTTGAACTCGGTAATGACGTCCTCCTTGTCGGCGGGGACCTCGATCTCCACGCGCTTCAGGTTCTGCATCTCATAGGCGCGCTTGTTCAGCACGTCGATGATGCCGGTGACCTTCTTGTTGGCGTCCCAGATGGGCACCACCACGGGGGCGATCTTCTTGCCGAAGCGCTCGCGCAGGGCGTCGAAGGTCTGGTTGTAATCGGAGTTGTCCTCATCCGTCTTGGAGATGTAGACGAAACGGGGCATATTCCGCTCCTCGCAGTATTTCCACGCCTTCTCCAGGCCGACGGAAATGCCGTCCTTGGCGGAGCAGACGATGATGGCGGCGTCGGCGGCCCGCAGGGACTCCATGACCTCGCCGGAGAAGTCGAATGCGCCCGGTGTATCCAGCACATTGATCTTGCAACCCTTGTACTCCAGCGGCGCAACAGCGGCGGAGATGGAGATCTGACGGCGGGTCTCCTCAGGGTCGTAATCGCAGACCGTATTTCCGTCCGCGGCTCTGCCCATGCGCTCGATGGCGCCGGTCATGTAGAGCAGGCTCTCCGCCAGAGCGGTCTTGCCGCTGCCGCTGTGGCCCAGCAGACAGACGTTACGGATGTTTTGTACAGAATAGCTCATGGTTGTTCCACTCCTTCAAATGTGCTGACAGTGCGGCCAATGGATGGCCGGAATTGCCTAATGTAGAAATTATACAACATTTGCCGGTCCAATACAACTACAATTTTGGCAGGTTCCACATTTTGGGCAGGTGGGAGAAAATTCGGCGCGAAATTTTGTCAACAGGGCAAAGAATTTCCGCAAAAAGGCACATTTTGCAGCCATGCAGTGCCTGTGTGCCGGGGGCTTTTTCGTGAAAAGACGAGGGGAAACGGAATCCTCCGTTTCCCCTCGCCGCTGAAAAGATCACCGTCTCCGGACGGCCCGTCAGTATCTTCCCGTCCAGTCGGACAGCAGCAGCACCGGAATCACCCACAGCAGCTGGAACTCCAGCAGCGTCAGCGGCCGCATCAGGGCAAAGTCGCCCCGGAAGGCCAGATAATAGGCCAGCAGCGTTCCCGCGATGCTGCCCAGCAGTGCCAGGATGGTGCAGCCCCGGACGCCGCGGCGCAGGCGGCGGGCACCCACCACCGTGTCGGCGTAGGGCAACAGGCCCTCCCGCAGCAGCAGCGCCCTGGGACGGCCCCGGCCGTCCTCCTGTTCCGACAGTGCCAGCCGGCCCGCCAGAGGCGGATATTCCACCTTGATGCCTTTGCTGAACTTCCGCTTGATGAGCGCCGGGGTGATGTTGGGATCCCGGGATGCCAGGATGGGCGTCACATGGTTCCGCTTCAGCATCCGCAGCGCCCAGTCCACGTTGTCCGCTGCGGTGTACTTCACAGCGAACACCGCCGCCAACTGGCGGTCCACCGACAGATACAGGCCGGTCTTCAGGTTGATATTCCCCGGCAGGCGTACCTCCATCTTCCGCATGAAGGACGCCGTGCCCAGCATGACCGTTTCGCCCCGGATGTTGGCGGAGCAGCCGCCCTCCTCATAGAAGCTGAAATCGTTCAGCTTGTAATACCGGCCGCCTTCGCTGCGGAGGGCGCCTTCGAACAGACGCGCCAGCAGCCCGCTGCCGGATTCCCTGGCCAGAGACGCGGCGTAGGACACTGCGTGGGGCAGCTCCTCGCCGTAGACTTTGATGCCGTTGAGATGGACGGAGCCCGGCGGGAACAGGTCCAGATCCGTCAGGATCATAGCCCGCTTCCGGGTGATGGCCTCGGCGCCGGCCCAGCCGGCCACCGCGCAGCCCGCCTTCTGCAGCCGCTTGGCCAGCTTGGACCAGGGCAGGCTCCAGGACAGGGGCAGCGCCAAAGACGCGGAGGCGGACAGAATGGCGGACCAGCACAGCAGCAGGTCGGCCTTCCGGCCCTGCCCCAGAGAGCTGAGCCCCGCGAAGACGATGGTGCCCATGAAGATCACCGGCACCAGCAGCGTCTGCCACATCAGGGACAGGTCATCCTGAATAGAATCGGTGTAAAAGCCCTCCACCCGTCCCCGCTGCTTGCAGGCGCCCTGGGGCGTGTTGGTCACCAGATAAGGCGGCGTCTCCGTGATGGAGGCGGCCCGGTAGGTGTCGAAAAGGGCCTTTTCGCTCTGGGCAATGCCCCACTGGGCAAAGAGCAGCGCGGCGCAGGCGGTGAGGGCGTAGGGCGCGGCATCCGTCCGGTCCGGCAGCAGCAGACGGGCGCAGCAGTCCAGACCCGTGATGATGGCCGACACCGACGCCAGCAGCTCTCCGGACCATCTCCGGCGGGTCAGCAGCCCGAAGCCCCGCTGAAATACGTTCCGGCACAGCAGGCTCACCAGCAGCACCGCCGCCAGCTGGACCGCCGTCTGGAGACGGGCATTGCCCGTCCACAGCGGCAGCACATATCCCCGGCTGTCCGCCAGCAGCACTGCGGCCAGCGCCGCCGTGATGACGGCAGAGGGCGTCAGCGCCTTCCTGCGCTGCTTTTCCCGCAGGCGGGTATCCGTGGCCGCTTCCGACAGCGGCGGCTCCGGCCCGATGGGTTCCTCCTCCGGCTCCGGCGGCAGCTCCGGTTCCGGCATCCGCTCCGGACGCTGGTACAGCTCCTCCGTGTCCTGGGGCTCCATCCGCTTCCGGGTGAACAACCCCCGCCGGGGCCGTCTGTCAGACGGACGCGCCTCCCGGCGCTGCTTCTGCTCCTGCCGCACCGCGTCCACAGTGCGGCCCACCACGTCCTCCATGGAGACGGGGCGGGGCGGCTCCGGCAGGTCCGCCGTCAGATCCTGCTCCGGCGGGGACGGCGTCTGCTTGCTGCCGGTGTGGGGCGGTTCCTGCTCCGGCGGCTTCGGTTCCGGACGGACAGTCTCTGCTTTCGGCTGGGATGTCCTCACCTTTTCCCCTTGAGGCTCCGGCTTTGTCCGAACCTTCTCTGTTCCTCCGACGGGCGGTATCTCCTCATTCGTCTTTTCCGGCTCCAGACGCTGACGCTCCTCCACGGCAGGCGGCTCCGGTTCCGCGGCACGCTCCACGTCCCGCATCAGCTTCTGTTCCCGACTGCCGCCGTACTCCGCCAGGATCTCCTCCAGAGAGAAGTCCGGGTCGTTCAGCGGAACCGCCGCGCCCTCGGTCATCCACCGGGCCTCGTCCATCACGTCGTCGTATTCTCTTTTATCATCTTTCTGCGCCATGGCTTCCTCTCTTGCGTTCCAATCTCCCGACGCATTCCGCCGGTCTCTCCGGCGCCGTCCCGTTATGCCAGCCGCTGGCGCACCGCCTCATACAGGAGGATGGCCGCGGCCGCGCTGGCGTTCAGGGAGCTGATACGGCCCTTCATGGGGATGCTCACCAGAAAATCGCAGTTCTCCCGCACCAGACGGGTCATGCCGTCGCCCTCGCTGCCGATGACGATAGCCGCCGGGCCCTTCAGGTCCGCCTGATACAGGGAGGTGGTGCCCTCCGCCGCGGTGCCGAACACCCAGACGCCCTGCTTCTTCAGATCCTTCAGCAGCGCCGCGATGTTGGGGACCCGGGCCACCGGCAGATAGGCCACCGCGCCGGCGGAGGTCTTCCCCACCACGGCGGTGAGGCCGGCGCTGCGCCGCTTGGGAATGATGACGCCGTGGGCGCCGGCGCACTCGGCGGTGCGGATGATGGCGCCCAGGTTGTGGGGGTCGGAGATCTCGTCGCAGACCACCAGCAGCGGCGGCTCCCCCCGGTCCGCCGCGGACTGGAGGATGCTCTCCACCGTGGCGTACTCCCGGACGGCGGCCAGGGCGATGACGCCCTGGTGGGCGTGGGTGCGGCTCATGGCGTCCAACTTCCGCCGGTCCGCCTCCACCACGACCACGCCCGCGGCTCTGGCCGTGGAGGCGATATGGCCCAGGGTCTTGTCCGTGTCTCCCTTGGCCAGATAGATCTTGTCAATGGTCCCGCCGGCCCGCAGGGCCTCGATGACGGCGTTGCGGCCCTCGATGAGGCCGTCGGCTTCGGCCTCCAGCCGGTCTTTTCTCTCGTTGTCCATACTGTCTCCTTTTCGGACGGAATTTCCGGAAATGACGGCGGATCAGATCTCTCACGCCGCAAAGGCCGTCCCCGTTTCGCCGGGCCGCTCTGCCCGGACGGGACGGCAGTCCTCATATGGTTTGTAGTATAGCATAGGTTTTCCCCGCAGGAAAGTGGAGTTCACAGAAATTTCATAGAAAATACACCCCTCGTTCTTGTGAGAACCGGGTTTGTGTGGTATACTGCGTTATACTTTGAGCGTGGTTCCGCCGCTGAAACAACGGCGTTTCTCCCGGAAAGGAGTTTCCAGAATGAACCAAAACGACAACCAGAACAAGAAAAACGGCCGGGGCGGAAAAGGCAGCAATATGCGGGGCCTTCTGGTCCTGGTGGCCTGGGCCCTGATCCTGACGGTGGCCCTCAGCTACTTCGGCAACTATATGAACCAGTCCATGGACGCCACCAGCCAGGCGGAGATCGCCTACAGCGATTTCCGGGCCATGGTGGAGGCCGATCAGGTGGACCGTGTGGAGTATGACCGGGACAACAACCTCCTGCTCATCACCCCTGTCAAGGACTACACCTACACGGATGAAGACGGCAACACCTACGATCCCGGCACCGTGGAGCTGTACACCAACCGCTGGTCCGGCGACGAGGAGCTGACGGCCCTGCTGAACGAGCATCATGTGACGTACACGGAGCCCCACAAGACCCAGATGCCGCTGATGCTGAGCATCCTGATCTCCTACGTGGTGCCCTTCATCCTGATCATGGGCATGTTCTCCCTGGCCATGCGGATCATGGCGAAAAAGGGCGGCGGTATCGGCGGCATCGGCGGCGTGGGCAAAGCCAACGCCAAGGTGTACATGGAGAAGTCCACCGGCGTCACCTTCCGAGACGTGGCCGGTCAGGACGAGGCCAAGGAGTCCCTGACGGAGATCATCGACTTCCTCCACAATCCCCAGAAATATACGGAGATCGGCGCCAAGCTCCCCAAGGGTGCCCTGCTGGTTGGCCCTCCGGGCACCGGCAAGACGCTGCTGGCCAAGGCCGTGGCCGGCGAGGCCAATGTGCCCTTCTTCTCCATCTCCGGCTCCGACTTCGTGGAAATGTTCGTGGGCGTGGGCGCGTCCCGTGTCCGCGACCTGTTCAAGGAGGCCAGCAAAGTGGCCCCCTGCATCGTGTTCATCGACGAGATCGACACCATCGGCAAATCCCGTGACAACCGCATGGGCGGCAACGACGAGCGGGAACAGACTCTGAACCAGCTGCTGGCGGAGATGGACGGCTTCGACCCCACCAAGGGCGTCATTCTTCTGGCCGCCACCAACCGCCCCGAGGTGCTGGACCAGGCGCTGCTGCGCCCCGGCCGGTTCGACCGCCGCATCACCATCGACCGGCCCAATCTGGCGGGCCGCATCGCCACCCTCCAGGTCCACACCCGGAACATCAAGCTGGGCGAGGACGTGGATCTGAAGAAGGTGGCCCTGGCCACCGCCGGCTGCGTGGGCGCGGATCTGGCCAATCTGGTGAACGAGGCCGCCCTTCGGGCCGTCCGGAAGGGCCGCAAGCTGGTGTCCCAGGAGGACTTCCTGGCCGCCTTCGAGCTGGTCATCGCCGGTACGGAGAAAAAGGGCAGTGTCCTCACCGAATTTGAGAAGAAGCTGGTAGCCTATCACGAAGTCGGCCACGCCATGGTGGCCTACAAGCAGAAGAACACGGAGCCGGTGCAGAAAATTACCATCGTGCCCCACACCCAGGGCTCCCTGGGCTATACCCTGCTGATGCCCGAGGAGGACAAGACTGAACTGCGGACGAAAGACGAGCTGATGGCCAAGATCACCGTCTCCATGGGCGGCCGCGCTGCAGAGGAAGTGGTGATGCACACCATGACCAACGGCGCGTCCCAGGACATTCAGGACGCCACCAACGTGGCCCGGAACATGGTGGCCATGTTCGGCATGAGCGAGGAGTTCGGCATGATGGCCCTGGCCTCCCGCCGGAACCAGTATCTGGACGGCGGCTACGGCATGGACTGCGCCCAGGACACCGCCGCCCGGATGGATCAGGCGGTGAAGGAGATCCTGGACAAGTGCTACCAGGAGGCCGTGGAGATCCTGAAGGCCAACCGGGAGGATATGGACAAGGTGGTGGCGTACCTTCTGGAGAAGGAGACCATCACTGGCGCCGAGATGGTGGCCATCATCGAGGGCCGGGACCCGGAACTGGTGGAGGACGCCTACGCCTCCACCCGGTCCGACGCCGCCCGTCCCGCGGAGATCGAGGCCCCGGCCAGAAAGGTCCATATGATCTCCCAGAAGATCTCCGCCCCGGAAGCCCCTGCGGACGGCAGCGATCCGGAGCAGTCCCCCCAGGCGGAGGACGCCCCGGCGGACACCGTGCCCGGGACGCCGGAGCAGCCCGGCGGACCGGAGGACGTCCCCCCCGCCGAAGAGAACAAATGACCGAAAGCCCCCTGTCAAGGGGGCTTTCTTAATAACGTGAAGCTATTGCGGCACAGGGCTTTCAGTCCCCTGCTAACCGTGGGTTGACAAAAATCGCCCGCCGGTTGGTGGCGGAAAGACCGCCCGGATGCTATCCTCCGGTATGAGAAAGGACGTGAACGCCATGACCATTGGGCAGCGCATTGCGCAGAAGCGGAAGGAACAGAATCTCTCCCAGGAGGCGCTGGGAGAACGGCTGGGGGTGTCCCGGCAGTCCATCTACAAGTGGGAGGCGGACCAGGCCCTGCCGGAGATCGACAAGCTGGTGGCGCTGTCGAAGCTGTTCGGCGTCACCGTGGGCTGGCTGCTGGGGGTGGAGGAGGAACCGGAACCCGCCCCGCAGCAGGCCCCGGACCGGGAGCTGACGGAGGCGCAGCTGAACATGGTGGAGGAGATCGTGGACCGGTATCTGGCCGCCCTGCCCAAGCCCGCGCCGCCGAAACACCGCGGTCTTCTGAAGGCCGGCGCGGTGCTGGCGATGGCCGTC
The DNA here is from genome assembly GCA_022778785.1 of Dysosmobacter sp. Classification (GTDB taxonomy): domain Bacteria; phylum Bacillota; class Clostridia; order Oscillospirales; family Oscillospiraceae; genus Oscillibacter. The sequence continues at coordinate 12,638 of JALFSO010000096.1, forward strand.
CTGTTCTGCACACTCGTCAATCTGTATAACCAGTTGGAGGCCATGCGGATCCAGAACGAGAGCATCCACAACAGCATCTCCCTGGTGGAGCGCAGCGTGAACAGCCAGATCGACTCCATCTCCGGCCGGGTGGAGGAGATCCTGAAGTCCCAGAACAGCCTGACAGCGGAGTACGGCACGGAGATCGATGCCTGTAACCTCGGGGTAGGCCGGGTGACTTTTACGGCCTACGCCGTTCCCAAGACTTATGTGGAGGGCATGTCGGCGGAGTTTCTGGCGGACTATGGCGGCAAAGAGCCCGTCTCCGGCAGCTGCCTTCAGAACGCCCAGCGGTTTTCCGGTGAGATCAAATGCCCCCTGACGGACACCATTGCCCTTTCCGTGGTGTTCACCTACCCCGACGGCACCCAGCAGACTCAGTTGCTGGACCAGTACGACGGCCTGTACAGCGGCAGCTTCCCGGATGACCTGAACATCATGGTGTACGAGGATTTGTTCCGCCCCGTGGACGCGGACGGGAACATCACGATTCCGGAGCTCTATTTCACCGTGGACAGCCGGAGCAGCTCCTTCTCCGCCGTCAACGCGGCGGTGGGGCGGTCGGAGATCACGGATATCCGGGCGGGTCTGTTCAAAAACCGGGCGCTGGTCGCCTGGGCGGAGCCCTGCGAACAGCCCCAGGGCTTTTCCGGCGACTACTCTGACAGCACCTTCTTCCGCTCTCCCGAGGCCACGGTGCAGATGTCCGGGGACGACCAGCTGTGCTTCGCCGTGGTGGCCACGGATGAGTACGGCCGGGAGCGGATCTACACGGACATCCCCTATATCCTGGGGATCGAGGGCGGCGAGACGGTCCTGACCTGGCCGGACAGCTGCACGCTGGCGTCGGACCCCGCCGGGTGGAGCTATTGACCTGTGCATACGAACAACAAACGGCGCCCCGGAGATTCCGGGGCGCCGCCGACCTGTATGCGTGTTATCGTGCGTTTTGAGCGCTCCGCCGTGCCCGGACCGCCGCGATGCCGAACAGCAGTCCCACGCAGCCGCTGGCAATGCAGAACACCAGCATGGCCCGGATGCCGCCCCAGTCAATGATGAGGCCGGAGATGAGGGTGCCCGTCAGGCTGCCCATGCTGTTGGTCAGCACAGTCTTCAGGGACTGCCCCTGGGCCCGGTCCTCCGGGGCCACATTCTCATTGGCGAAGTATACGTTGGCGGGGGTGAACAGGCCGTAGCCCAGCATCTGGATGGGCTGCACCGCCAGCAGCATTACCAGATTGCCGGACAGCAGCACCAGCAGGGGTTTGGCGATCATGAACACCAGCGACACCAGCAGGACCTTCTCAGTGCCGAACCGCCGGTAAAGCTTCTGGAACACAAAGGCCGCCGGCAGCTCCGACGCGGCCATCAGGAACAGGCCCAGACCCAGGTCGCCGCTGTCGCCGCCCAGGTCACCGATCATAGTCACCAGAAAGCTACCCACAGGCATGACGGCCACCATGCCGCAGAAGCAGCCCAGCAGCATCAGGGTGAAGGGCTTGTTGGTCCGCAGCAGATACAGTGCAGAATGGGGCGCTTGCCGGGCCGCCTTGGGCGTCAGCGCCTCCTTAGGGAAGGCGGGGAAATACAGGGTGAAGGCCAGCATCAGTACCAGCAGCACTCCATGGGACAGCAGGGCAGTCTGAACGCCGAACCGGGCGGTCTGCTGTCCCACCACCACGCACACCACGGCGTAGGCAAAGGCCCCCAGCCCCCGGCCGAGGCTGTAAGAGATGTTCATGCCCGCGTTGATATACTGCATGGCCATGGAGTCGATGAGAGGATAGGCATTGGTCTCCGTGGCGCCCAGCAGCAGGAAGATGAGGGCCGTTCCCCAGAAGCCGGGACGTGTGAAGTAGAACAGGAAGTTCAGCGCCAGCGCCGGCACTATGCACATGCCGAACAGCCACTTCAGGGGCATCTCCGGGTGGCGGTCCGCCCAGGAGCCCATCAGGGGCTGGGCGGCCATGCCGGCCAGATAGCCCAGAGCGATGAAAATGCCTGCCTGTCCGCTGGTAAAGCCACGGTCCAGCAGCACGGCGGTCTGGAAACCCGCGAAAGCCCCCAGCATCCCCCAGAAGCCGATCTGCATCAGGCAGCAGGCCAGATTGACCCGCCGCTCCGACGGCATTTTGACTGCGCTCAAGCCTGTCCGCTCCTTTCTGTCAGCAACCCCAGCAGGGGCTCGAAGTCCACGCCCTCCCGCATGGGCAGGTTCTGTTCCACCGTCCGCACCGCACAGGCCCGGATGAATTCCACCGCCTCCCGGGCGGCTTCCGTCAGGGACTTTCCCTTCACCAGCCCGCCGGTGAGGACACTGGCGAACACATCGCCGGTGCCGTGAAGGGGATGGGCGATAAAGTCCGTCTGTACCGCCTCCGTTTCACCGGTGGCGGCGTCAAAGCACATGGCGCCGGTCTTCCCCGGCGCCAGGGACGCTCCGGTGAGTGCCACGGACCGCTTCCCCTCCATGCTCAGTTCCCGGACGATCTGCCGCAGGCCCGCCTCACCCCGGGGTAGGTCTCCATAGTCCATTCCCAGCAGAAAGGCCGCCTCCGTGAGATTGGGTGTGATCACATCCGCCAACTCCGCCAGCCGGGCCATTCCTGCGCACATGGCCGGGGTGTAGGTCTGATAGGCCGCGCCGTCATCCCCCATCACCGGATCGATCACCACAACGGTATCCGGTGTCCGGAAAGCGCGGATGAAGTCCTCCACGATATCGATCTGGGCCTCGCTGCCCAGAAAGCCGCTGTAGATGGCGTCGAACCGCAGATCCAGAGACTTCCAGTGGGCGGCCACTTTGGGCATCTCCTCCGTCATATCCAGGAAGGTGAAGCCGGTGAACCCGCCGGTATGGGTGGAGAGGAACGCAGTGGGCAGCGGGCAGCACTGGACGCCCATGGCGGACAGAATAGGGATCGCCACAGTGAGAGAGCAGCGGCCGAAGCCGGACATATCATGGATCGCGGCGGCGCGGGGTGTCATCATGAGAAAACTCCTTTATGCAAAGAATCAGCGGATTGATTATACGGCATTTTTCCCTATTGTTCAAGGCCGCCGGATGTGATATAATGTAATAAATTGTGACGCGCTGCGTTCCGGTATTCTCCCCGGAAAAAATGGGTGAAACGTAAATAAGCGCCTGTGATGGAATTGGTAGACATGCGAGATTTAGGTTCTCGTGCAGCAATGCGTGTGGGTTCGAGTCCCTTCAGGCGCACCACGTCGGAGCAAGCTGCATATCGCTTGCTCCGACTTTTTTCAAAAGTCAGAGCGCACTCATTCCGCTGCTCCTCCTTTCCAAATCACAACCGCTTCGCTGGGTTGTGATTTGGTTTTGGGTGCGGACTGGAAAGCTGGCGCCTCGAAAGTGTTCGTCCTTTCCAGCGAAGAAATTCCCTGTTTGGCACGAATCCCCGCCTTACGGCGAGGCTTCTTAGCCGGACAGGGAATTTCTTCGCTTCCGAACCGGATTCGCTCTGCTGGATTCCGGTTCGGGTTGGGGCGAGTTAAAGGTGCATACCTTGAAAGTGTTCGCGCACCATAAAATCAAGGTCAAAACCTCCGGATTTTCCCTAATCTCATTAAGATAAGCAACAGAACGACACGCCTCAAAAGGCGTGTCGCAGGCTGTCGAAAAAGTCTGATGGACTTTTTCGACAGCCTTCACAATGCCTCGCTTTTCTGCACGCGCAGCGGGCCGAAAAGCTGCCGCTGCGCGGCGCAAATGCCTGCTGACACAGGCTTTTTGCAGGCATTCAATCCAACACGAGGGGGCTCCCGCCCCCCGCGTACTCCCCCTGCAAAAAAGGACTCGTTTCCTTCAGACAGGGTTTTTCGACAAGCTGCGACACGCCACAAAAGGCGTGTCGCTCTTCGTATCTGTGTCATGCTCTTTCCCGCCGGACTGTCCGCATAAAGGCCTCCATTTTATCGGCGTCCTTCCGCCCGTCGGTCTCAATGCCGGAGCTGACGTCCACAGCATAGGGTGACAGGCGCTCCATCGCCTCCCGGACATTGTCGGGGTGCAGGCCCCCCGCCAGAAAATAGGGCCGGCGGATGTCCCGCAGCAACATCCAGCCGAAGGCCGTGCCGGTGCCGCCGGCGCCGGCGTCCAGAAGGATCATGTCCGCTTCACTCTTCTGGGCGGCGGCCACGTCCGCCGCGCTGTCCACCCGAAATGCCTGCAAAATGGGCCGGTCCGTCAGGCGGCGAAGGACCCTGACATAGGCCGCGTCTTCGCCGCCGTGGAGCTGGGCGATGTCGATGATCCCGTCCCGCAGCAGCCGCGCCACCTGCTCCGGCTCCTCCCGGACGAAGACGCCCACCGCCTGAATGGAGGGATGGAGCAGCCTCTTCAGCGCCGCCGCGGTCCCCGGCGGCACATAGCGCTTGCTCTTGGGGGCGAACACAAAGCCGATGTACTCCGGCAGCAACCGGTTGGCCGTCTCGATGTCACAAGGCCTGGAAAGGCCGCAGAGCTTGATCTTTGTCATAGCAGCCCCCGCAATTCCGCCAGCTTGGCCGTCCTGTCCGGCGCCCGCATGAGAGCCTCCCCCACCAGAACCGCGTCGGCACCGCTGTCCCGCAGGCGTCTCACGTCCGCTCCGTCCCGGACGCCGCTCTCCGCCACGAACAGCACGCCCTCCGGAACCAGCGTCCGGAGACGGCGGCTGTTCTCAGTGTCCACGGTGAAGTCCTTCAGGTTCCGGTTGTTAACGCCCACCATCCGGGCCCCGGCGTCCAGCGCCGTGCGGATCTCCGTCTCGTCGTGGGCCTCCACCAGGGCGGCGAGTCCCAGATCGTCGCAGAGATCCAGATACTCCCCGAGCTGCCGCGGCGTCAGGATGGCGCAGATCAGCAGCACGGCGGAGGCTCCCAGCAGCTTCGCCCGCCAGATCATATACTCGTCCACGGTGAAGTCCTTCCGCAGACAGGGGATGGAGACCGCCGCCGCGATATCCCGCAGATACCCGTCGCTGCCCAGGAACCATTTCGGCTCTGTCAGCACGGAGACGCAGTCCGCTCCCGCGGCCTCGTAGGCTTTTGCGATCTCCAGATAGGGAAAGTCCGGCGCGATGAGCCCCTTGGAGGGCGACGCTTTCTTGCACTCGCAGATGAAGGACATCCCCGGCTTCCGGATGGCTTTCTCGAAGGCGAAATCCCCCTTGGGGAGGGCCTCCGCCTGCCGTCGGAGGTCTTCCAGAGACAGCGCCGCCTTCGCCGCCGCCACCCGTTCCCTGGCGTGATCCGCCAACTGGTCCAGGATGGTCATGCCGTCTCCTCCGGGCGGTTGCTGATGGCAATGAGCTTCTCCAGCGTCTCCAGGGCCTTGCCGGAGTCGATGATCTCCGCCGCCAGGGCCACGCCCGCCTTCAGCGTCTCCGCCTTTCCGTCGATGTACAGCGCGGCGCCGGCGTTCATGAGGACGGCGTTCCGCTTGGGACCGGTCTCGCCGCCGCTCAGAATGGCCCGGGTGATGGCTGCGTTCTCCGCCGGTGTGCCGCCCACCAGATCCGCCTTGGTGCAGCGCGCAAAGCCGAAGTCCTCCGGCGCGATGGTGTAGGACTTGAACCAGCCGTCCCGGAACTCGCAGACCGTGGTGGGCGCGCTCATGGAGATCTCGTCCAGCTTGTCCTGGCCGTATACCACCATGCCCCGCCGGACCCCCAGGTTGATGAGGACCTGGGCCAGAGGCTCCACCAGATACTCGTCATAGACGCCCAGCAGCTGCATGGTTGGGCCGCCGGGGTTGGTCAGGGGCCCCAGGATGTTGAACACGGTGCGGAAGCCCAGCTCCTTGCGGATGGCGCCCACGTACTTCATGGAGGTGTGGTACTTCTGTGCGAAGAAGAAGCACATGCCCGCCTCCTCCAACAGCTCTTTGCACCGGGCGGGGCTCTGGTTGATGTTGACGCCCAGGGCCTCCAGGCAGTCCGCCGTGCCGCACTGGGAGGAGGCGGCCCGGTTGCCGTGCTTGCCCACCTTCACGCCGCCCGCCGCGGCCACCAGGGCGGAGGTGGTGGAGATGTTGAAGCTGTGGGCGCCGTCGCCGCCGGTGCCCACGATCTCAAAGATCTCCGTGCCGGTGTCCACCTTGACAGCGTGGTCCCGCATGGCGGCGGCGCAGCCGGCGATCTCGTCGGTGGTCTCCGCCCGGGCGCTCTTGGTGGACAGTGCCGCCAGGAACGCAGCGTTCTGGGTGGCGGAGGTCTCGCCGCTCATGATCTCGTTCATGACGGTATAGGCCTCGTCGTAGGTCAGGTCTTCCTTGTTGACGATCTTCACGATTGCTTCCTTGATCATGGTGTCATATCTCCTTATCGTTTAATTGATTGATCAAATCTTAATGAAGTTTTTCAGCATGGTCTTTCCGTCCGGCGTCATGATGGACTCCGGGTGGAACTGGACGCCGTAGATGGGATAGTCCCGGTGCTGTACCGCCATGATCTCGCCCTCGTCGGTGACGGCGGTGACCTTCAGGCAGTCGGGAATGGTGTCGGGGTCTGCCGCCAGGGAGTGGTACCGGGCCACCAGGGCCGTCTCCGGACAGTCCCGGAACAGGGGGCAGTCCCGGTCGAACCGCACTGGGGACTGCTTGCCGTGCATCAGCCGTTTGGCGTAGGTGACGGTGGCCCCGAAGGCGGCGCAGATGGCCTGATGCCCCAGGCATACCCCCAGTGTGGGAATGTCCCGGCCCAGCTCCCGGGCCGCGTCCACGATGACGCCCGCGTCCTCCGGGCGGCCCGGTCCCGGCGAGAGGATGATGTGGGACGGCGCCAGCTCCCGGATCTCCGGAACGGTCAGTTCGTCGTTGCGGATGACCCGAATGTCCGGGTCCAGCCCCCCCACCAGCTGGTAGAGGTTGTAGGAAAAGCTGTCGTAGTTGTCGATGAGCAGGATCATAATTCCGCCTCCTCCGCCAGTTTCAAGGCGCTGACCACGGCCTTCGCCTTGTTGATGCACTCCTCGTATTCCCTTTCCGGCACCGAGTCCGCCACGATGCCCGCGCCGCTGCGGACGAACACCCGGCCGTTTTTCTTGTAGGCGATGCGGATGGCGATGCAGGTGTCCATGTTCCCGGTGAAGTCAATGTAGCCGATGGCCCCGCCGTAGATGCCCCGCTTGTTGTTCTCCAGCTCGCCGATGAGCTGGCAGGCCCGGATCTTCGGCGCGCCGGAGAGGGTCCCGGCGGGCAGCACCGCCTCCACGGCGTCCAGGGCGTCCAGCCCCTCCCGGATCTCACCCCGCACGGTGGAGCCGATATGCATCACGTGGGAATACCGCTCAATGGAGTGGAGGGTCTCCACGGCCACGGAACCGAATTTGCTGACCTTCCCCAGATCGTTGCGGCCCAGGTCCACCAGCATGTTGTGTTCCGCCAGCTCCTTTTCGTCCGCCAGCAGCTCCGACTCCAGGGCCCGGTCCTCCGCCTCCGTCTTTCCCCGGGGACGGGTCCCCGCCAGGGGGAAGGTGTGCAGCACGCCGTTTTCCAGCTTCACCAGCGTCTCCGGCGACGCGCCGGCCACCTCCACGTCAGTGCCGGAGAAGTAGAACATATAGGGCGACGGATTGATGGTCCGCAGGACCCGGTAGGTGTTCAGCAGACTGCCCTCAAAGGGGGCGCTGAGCCGGTTGGACAGGACGATCTGAAAGATGTCGCCCTCCCGGATGTGTTCCTTGGCCCGCTCCACCATGCCGCAGTAGGTCTCCCGGTCAAAGAGGGGCGTTACCTCCCCCAGCAGCTTTCCGCTGGGCTCCTCCTTTTTCTCGCCGGTCCGCAGCAGGCGGTCCAGCTGCTGCAATTCCAGCACCGCACGGTTGTACTCCGTCTCCGGCTCGTCCAGAGACATATTGACGATGAGGATGATCTTCTGGCGGAAGTTGTCGAAGGCGATGACCTTGTCGAACAGCATCAGGTCCACGTCCTTGAACGATTCCGTGTCCCGGACCTCCCGCCGCACGGCGGGTTCGCTGTAGCCCAGATAGTCGTAGGAGAAATAGCCCACCAGACCGCCGGTAAAGGAGGGCAGGTAGTCGAACCGGGGACTTTTGTAATCCGCCAGGATCTGCCGCAGGACGGCGGATGGGTCGTCCGTTTTCAGCCGCAGATTCCCCGCCTTCAGCTCTCCGTCCACGCAGGTGACCTCCAGCTTGGGGTCAAAGCCCAGGAACGTGTATCGGCCCCATCGCTCCCGCTCCGCCACCGACTCCAGCAGATAGCAGTGGGTGGAGACATTTTTCAGGATGCGCAGCGCCTCAATGGGCGTACACCGGTCGGACAGGATCTCGCAGCTGACGGGCAGCACCTTGTACTGTCCCTCTGCGGCGATCCGTTTCACTTCGTCCAGAGCGGGCAGGATCTTCATACCATGACCTCCTTCAAACAAAAACGCCTTTGGCATCTCTGCCAAAGGCGTAAAAAACACAACGCCCCTGACAGAACATCACTTCTGTCAAGGACGAATAAAACCACTTTATCCGCGGTGCCACCTTGATTCACGGCCTTGCGGCCATGCCCTCAGCAGGGTACCAACATACCCCCGGCAACTGACGTATGCCCACACGTTGCAGAATACTCTGCGCGTCTCCGCGCATTTGACTGCACCCTCAGCGGTCCATTTGACGATCTGCTTCTTACCCGACTCTCAGCACCGTGGGCTCTCTGTGAAGGCACAATCGCCGTTACTTCCGCTTCAACGGTTTGTTTTGGTAAAGTATAGTGCATCCCTCGGAATTTGTCAATAGATTTCTTTTTGATTTCCGGCGGGCCGGGGAGATATCCCCCGGCCCGCCGGGACGACCTCATTTTTTGTCCCACCGGAGCCGCAACTGCTGCTCCGTGATGGCGTAGCCCTGCTCCTCATAGGGATAAGCGGGGATGTCCTCCGGCAGCGCCGTTCCCCGGCGGCGGTAGATGGCGGCGATGACCGCCCCCAGCATCAGGGGGTTCTTCACCAGCAGCGGCCCTGTCAGCTCCGAGGCGAACACATTGTTGGCGTGATAGCCCTCCGGGCCTTTCTCCGTCTCATTGCCGAAGCCCATGTTCAGGGACGACAGCAGCGGCGTCTCCACACCGGAGATGACGGCGCACTTGTTCATGTATCCCACCACGGCGGGGCCGTACAGCGGCGTGGTGGCGTACACGTCTCCCACAAAGCGCTGCTTCCCCTGCACGGAGGTGAACCCCGCCAAGCCGATGCCCTCGTACACCTTCCCGTCGCAGTCGGTGACGGACGCGCCCAGCAGCTCCATGGCGGTGCCGGCGAACAGCATGGCCGTGCCGTCCGCCGCCGCGGATTTGATATCCCCGCCGAACCGGCGGAAATCCTCCAGCGCCGCCTTCTGGCTGCGCTCCGTGCCCGCGCCCATATACAGGAAGTCCGCACCGGCGATGTCCGCCGTCTGGCCGCAGTCCACGGTCTCCACGGTGACGGTGTTGCCCAGGTCCTCCAGATGCCGCCGCAGCAGCGCCGCGTTGGCATAGCTGCCGTACAGGCTCATCAGATCCGGATAGAAATGAATGATCTTCAGTTCCATGTCACAGGGCCTCCTTTTTCACAGCGGGGAGATCCAGCAGCTTGTCCCGGTCGGAGAAGCAGGTGACCACGTACAAGTCCTCGTCCCCCCGGGACTCCAGCAGCGCCGCGGCCTCTCTGATGTCCGGGTACAGCTCCCATTTCCCCTCTGGGATGCCGGTGAAGCCGAACCGCACCGCCAGGTCGTTGGCGTACCGGCCACACAGCAAAATTCTTTCCACATGGCCGCAGTTCAGCAGGTCGAAGTTGATGTCCCACAGCCAGCTGGTCTCACTGGTAAAGTACTTCCGGCTGACAGCGTCCACGATGACCATCACCGCGCAGGGATCGTGGGTCTCCTCCCGGATGTACCGGAGGTTGGTGTCGTAGGCCACGCTGTTCTCATGCTTGCTGGTGAGCAGGGTGCCGTGGTGCTGTCCCAGGGTGAACTTCTGCATCCGGCCGTTTTTCAGGATATAGTTGCTGATGACCTTCTGGATGATGCCGCTGTCCACGCCGCACTCCCGGCAGGCGGCGTAGGCCGCCAGGATGTTGTACACGTTGTAGATGCTGCGGAAGGCCAGGGCGATCTCCACGCCCCCGTCGATGGTCAGCACGCCCCGGTCCAGATCCACCGCCGTGGCAGTGTAGTCCGTGGCGGGCTTCTGATGGCCGCACTTCGTGCAGCGGTAGGCGCCGATCTGGTTGTAGTGGTAGTAGTCGTACTCCATGTGCCCTTTACAGATAGGGCAGTAAGCTCCGTCACGGTACATGCCGGAGGGCTCTTTGGTGGAGATGGAGCACTCGTCCATGCCGAACCACTTCACCTTCTTGGGGTCATGCCCCTCGGCGAAGCAGGAGGACAGGGGATCGTCGGCGTTGAGGATCAGTTCCGTCTCCGGAGCCATGGCGGGCCGCAGGGCGTCGAACACCCACTCGGGATGGCCGTTCCGGGTCAGCTGGTCCCGGTACAGGTTGGACACGACGAACTCTGTGGGGTGGAAGAACCGGAAGCTCCGGGCGGCGTACCGCTCGTCGGACTCGATGAGCAGCACGTCGGCCTTCATCCGTCCGCCCATGGTGGCGTGGGTCAGCACCATGGTGGTGACGCCCTCGATCTGGTTGGAGCCCTCCTCGTTGTACACCACCGTCTTGCCGGAGGCCCGGAGGATGGCGGCGATCATCTCCACCGTGGAGGTCTTGCCGTTGGAGCCGGTGACGGCGATGATGTGGGGCGGCAGCTCCACCCGGCTCAGGATATCCGGGCAGATCTTCAGGGCGTATTTGCCGGGCAGGGAGCTGCCCTTGCCCACCAGCTTGCCCACAAACCGGCCCGCCTTGCACACCAGAATGGCCAGGAATTTTCTCATATGGGATCGCACTCCTCTTTCGGAAAACTTCTTACTTATTTCTCCAGTTCGATCATCAGCGCGGCGATGTCCGCCGGGGACACACCGGAGATGCGGGACGCCTGTCCCAGATTGACGGGCCGCACGGCGGCCAGCTTCTCTCGCGCCTCCAGACGCAGCCCCTGGATGTGGGTGTAGTCCAGCTCCGGCGGCAGGAGCTTTCGCTCCATCCGGGCGAAATCCGCCACCTGCTTCTGCTGGCGCTGGATGTAGCCCTCGTACTTCACGGAGATCTCCACCTGCTCGGCGATGTCGCCGGGCAGCTCCGGCCACGCCGGATCAAAGGGCTTCAGATCCCCGTAGTGGATCTCCGGACGCCGCAGCAATGCGATGAGGGGACAGCCGTCGGTGACGTCCGCCGTGCCCCGCTCCGCCAGGAAGGCGGACAGCTCGGGGGACGGCGACACGCCGGTGTGGGTCAGGCGCTTGATCTCCCGGTTCACGGCGTCGTACTTGGCGTTCACCGCGTCCAGCCGCTCCTGACTCACCAGGCCGATGTCGTGGCCGATCTTCGTCAGCCGTTGGTCGGCGTTGTCCTGCCGCAGCACCAGCCGGTACTCGCTGCGGGAGGTCATGATGCGGTAGGGCTCGTTGGTGCCCTTCGTCACCAGATCATCAATGAGGGTGCCGATGTAGCTCTCCGCCCGGGATAGGATCAGCGGCGGACGGCCCAGAAGCTTCAAAGCGGCGTTGACGCCGGCGGCAAAGCCCTGCACCGCCGCCTCCTCGTAGCCGGAGGAGCCGTTGAACTGTCCCGCGCCGTACAGGCCGGACACAGCCTTGGTCTCCAGGGTGGGCTTCAAGGCCAAGGGATCGATGCAGTCGTACTCGATGGCGTAGGCGGGCCGGGTCATCTCCGCGTGGGTCAATCCCGGTACGCTGCGGAGCATCCGCAGCTGCACCTCCTCCGGCATGGAGGAGGAGAAGCCCTGAATGTACATCTCCTCCGTGTTCAGTCCCATGGGCTCCACGAACAGCTGATGCCGCAGCTTGTCCGGGAACCGGACGATCTTCGTCTCAAAGGAGGGGCAGTACCGGGGACCGATGCCCTCGATGACGCCGGAGTAGATGGGCGACCGGTCCAGATTCTCCTGCACGATGCGCTTCGTCTCCTCCGTGGTCCAGGTGAGCCAGCACACGGCCTTGTTCTCCGGCGGCGTCTCCGTGGAATAGGAGAAGGGCACCGGCAGCGCGTCGCCGTACTGGATCTCCATCTGGTCAAAGTCGATGGACCGGGCGTTGACCCGGGGCGGCGTGCCGGTCTTGAACCGCCGCAGGGGCAGGCCCAGCTTCACAAGGGAGTCCGTCAGCCGCCGGGCGGGGTGCATCCCGTCGGGGCCGGAGTCCTCCACGCACTCGCCGATGATGGTCCGGCCCGCCAAATACGTGCCAGTGGCGAGGACCGCCGCCCGGACGTCGAACACCGCGCCGGTGGCCAGCACCACGGAGGACACGGCGCCGTTCTCCGTCCGGACCTCCACCACCTCGCCCTGGCGGACCGTCAGGTTCTCCTGCTTCTCCAGGGTGTGCTTCATCCGCTCCTGATAGCGGCGGCGGTCCGCCTGGGCCCGGAGGGACCAGACGGCCGGGCCTTTTCCCTTGTTCAGCAGGCGGTACTGGATGCAGCACTCGTCAGCGGCCTTCGCCATCTCGCCGCCCAGGGCGTCCAGCTCCCGGACCAGATGGCCCTTGCCGGTGCCGCCGATGGCGGGATTGCAGGGCATATTCCCCACCGCGTCCAGATTGATGGTGAACACGATGGTCCGCAGCCCCAGCCGTGCGGCGGCCAGCGCCGCCTCAATGCCGGCGTGTCCCGCGCCGATGACGGCAATATCAAATTGTCCAGCGTGGAATTCGGTCATAGGCAAAACTCTTTTCTCTCAATGGGTCACGTCTCTGTTGGTCTTTTATCCCTTTCGCAGCGTCACCACCGCCACCTCCGGCCGGTTGAACAGCCGGAACGTGGGGCCGGAATTCCCCAGACCCCGGGTGACGAACAGGGCGGAGCCGTTGTTCTCATACAGCCCCGCCGTGCAGGTGGGAAACAGCGTTCGGTCCGTGGACATCAGGCCGTCGGTAAAGGGCAGGCGGATGATGCCGCCGTGGCCGTGGCCGGACACCACCAGATCCGCGCCCAGCAGGCTGTACTGCTCCATAAAGCGGTCGTTCCGATGGGCCAGCAGCAACCAGAAGGGGCTGCCGTACTCCGCGTAGATCTCCGCCGCCAGCGCCTCCGGCGTCTTCTGGTCGGCGTAGCCGTTGGGATCGTCGATGCCCGCCATAATGATGGTGTCTCCGTTCCGCTCCAGCGCCGTGTACTGGTTGCTGAGCACCTGGACACCCCGGGCTCTCAGCCGTTCCTTCAGCTCCGGCACGCCGCCGATGGCCCACTCATGGTTGCCGGTGACGTAATAAGCGGGCGCGATGGCGGTCAGTCCCTCCGCCACCGTCTCCGCATAGCCGGGGACCGGTCCCCGGTAGCGGTCCTCCAGGTCCCCCAGGTAGAAGATATACTCCGGCGACTCCGCCGCCACCGTCTCAAACAGCGTCGCATTGTTCTCCCCGAAGACAGCGCCGTGGAGATCGCTGAGTACCGCCACGCGGCAGCCGTCAAAGCCGTCGGGCAGGCGTGCGAACACCGGCTGGAACCGGGTGACCTGAAGCGCTGTGTTGTCCCACCGGACGAACCCGGCGCCCAGGACCAGTATGGCCAGCAGGATCAGAAATGTCCGGAACGGACGCCGTCTGCGGGGATGTCTCGGCTTCAACAGTGACGGCCTCCTTTCACCGCCGGCGGCGGCAGACTCGGGACACGGCTTCTGTCCCGGCAAAACGTGCGAAAAGCCATGAATATGGATCAGGATAGTATTATAGCATCCTCATGGCCGCTTGGCGAGAGAAAAAATGAACAAATACAGGAAAATCCGGCAGTTCTTTCCGCAGTTCCGCCCCAGGGCGGATACGGCCCGGCTCCAGGAACAGTTCCTGGCTGCCCAGAAATCGTGCACAAATAATTTACATACTATTTATAAAAAATATACAAGTAAGTCCTTGCTGTTCCGACGGCGGCGTTCTATAATGATATCCGTGAACAAGAAAAGAAAGGAGCGTGATACAACTATGACGTTTGACAAGTCCATCGCCTGCGATCTGGACGACCTGATCTTCGGCAGCGCCACGTTGGTCCCCAGTGAGCGGTAAGCACCGCCAAAACCGGAAGCCACGCTGATCGCAGCGTGGATTTTTTTATTACCCCGGACTCTGTTCCCCCATCTTTGAGGGACAGCCGGGGCAGGCGGCGGGCGCCAAAAAGCACACGGACTGCTTCTTCGGAAAGCAGTCTTTTTTGATGCCCCGGCCCGCATGTCCGAGACGCGCCGGGAACCCTTGCGAGGCCCGTTTCGCGGCCGTAAAAAACTGCTTTGAATTTGAAAAAATGTGTGGATTTTCCAGTGGGATTATGATACCTTAAAATATAGAAAGATACTGTGAAAACAGTGTGTGGGACAAAGGGGAGAGGAGAATGAGAGCGAGGAAGAACGCCCTGCCGGCGGCGCTGCTGGCGCTGCTGCTTCTGACGGGCTGCGGTAATGGGAGTGCCGCGGCTCCGGTCGCGGCGTCCTCTGCGGCGCAGTCTGCACAGACGGCGGCCCCTGCGCCGGAAGTGTCCGGTGTGGTGACCTTTCAGGCTGTGGATGTGAAAAACGAGGTCCTTCCTCCCACGCAGGAGGAAGTTTTGTCGGCTTACGACCGGGCCTGTACGGCCTTCGGCTGGTTCCAGCTCAACACGCTGCCCTGCGGCAGTTCCTCCGCCATGGTGGGGACGGCCGTATACCAGCGGGTGGACTATCCCGGCATCGCCACCCTGGAGCAGCTGCGGACTTATCTGCGGAATCTGTTTTCCCAGGCGGTCATCGACCGCCTGATGCCGCCGGACGCGGTGCTGCCCCAATACCGGGATATCGACGGGGCGCTGTACGTTCTGCCCTCCAGCCGCCAGCCGGACCCCGCCAAGGGGGACGCGGAGGTGGAAGTGGAACAAACCGCTCCGGACACCTGGACCGTCAATGTGGCGGTGGAGCTTCTGGCGGATGGTCAGGAGACCGTATCCGGAGAGGAGTATTACTCCTTCCCCTATCAATGCGTGGACGGCCGATGGGTCTTCACTAATTTCAAACTGGTCAACGCACCGTGAGACGGGGCGTTTCCATGCACAGCGACAGGAAGGCGGAGATCCGCCTTCCTGTTTTTTTCAAAAACGGAGACAGAATAAAACCTTACCGATTTCTTCCTTTTCTGTGTATAAAAGTAAAATTTTCGCAGTATACGTAAGCATAAATTTCCGTATGTTAAATTTAGCTAAATTTTTCTTGTAAATTTACCGTAATGTGCTAAAATAGGTACAGCAATCCGAATCACCCGAGGGAGGAATTCATATGGAAAATTTGTTCTGGCTGGGCTTTGCAGGCGCTGCGGTGGCCCTGGTCTTCGCTTGGATCCAGCGCGGTAAGGTCCTGCGCTGCTCCGAGGGAACGGAGAAAATGCAGAAAATCGCCGCTTCCATCCGTGCGGGAGCCAACGCCTACCTGAAGCAACAGTACACCACGGTATTCAAAGTGTTCCTGGTCGTATTCGTCATTTTGCTGGCCATGGCTTTTCTGGGCGAGCACATGCTCTCCCGATTCACTCCCTTCGCGTTCCTCACCGGCGGCATCTGGTCCATGCTGGCCGGTCTCATCGGCATGAAGATCGCCACCAGCGCCAACGCCCGTACCGCCCAGGCCGCCTCTGAGAGCCTGAACCGGGGCCTGCGGGTGGCCTTCTCCTCCGGCTCCGTCATGGGCTTCACCGTGGTGGGTCTGGGTATGCTGGACATCTCCATCTGGTATCACCTGCTGTACTACGTCTTCGGCATCACCGACGCGGCAGAACTGGCCAATATCATGGTGATGAACGGCATGGGCGCCTCCTTCATGGCCCTGTTCGCCCGTGTGGGCGGCGGCATCTACACGAAGGCCGCCGACGTGGGCGCCGATCTGGTGGGCAAGGTGGAGGCCGGCATCCCGGAGGACGACCCCCGGAACCCCGCCACCATCGCCGATAACGTGGGCGACAACGTGGGCGACGTGGCCGGCATGGGCGCCGACCTGTACGAATCCTACGTGGGCTCCATCCTGGCCTCTTTCGCCCTCAGCGCCGCCGCGGGTTACGGCTTTGCCGGCATGCTGCTGCCCATGCTGCTGGCAGTGGCGGGCATCGTCTGCTCCATCATCGGCTCCTTCTTCGTGAAGACCAAGGAGGACGCCACCCAGAAGTCCCTGCTGACGTCTCTCCGGACCGGCACCTATCTGGCCGCCGTACTGTCCGCCATCTGCGCCGCTCCCCTGACCTACGCCACCGTGGGCAACTGGGGCGTGTACGTGGCCATCCTCTGCGGACTGGTGGGCGGCTGCGCCATCGGCTACTTCACGGAGTACTATACCTCTGACACCTACAAACCCACCCAGAAGCTGGCCGATGCCTCGGAGACCGGCTCCGCCACCATCATCATCGGCGGTCTGTCCCTGGGCATGAAGTCCACGGTGGCCTCCATCCTCATCGTGGCCGCAGCTGTCGTCATCAGCTTCTACGCCGCCGGCGGCAGTTCCGACTTCTGGATGGGCCTCTACGGTATCGGCATCACCGCCGTGGGCATGCTGTCCACCCTGGGCATCACCCTGGCCACGGACGCCTACGGTCCCGTGGCGGACAACGCCGGCGGCATCGCTGAGATGTCCGGCCTGCCGGAGCAGGTCCGGGAGCGCACCGACGCTCTGGACTCCCTGGGCAACACCACCGCCGCCACCGGCAAGGGCTTTGCCATCGGCTCCGCCTCCCTGACGGCGCTGGCCCTGCTGGTCTCTTACGTGAATATCGTGGAAGGCCGGGGCATCGACATGGACCTGTCCCTCACCAATCCCACGGTGCTGGTGGGCCTGTTCATTGGCGCCATGCTGACCTTCGTGTTCTCCGCCTTTACCATGAGCGCCGTCCAGACCGCCGCCCAGTCCATCGTGGTGGAGGTCCGCCGTCAGTTCCGGGAGATCGCCGGCATCATGGAGTACCACGCCGATCCCGATTACGCCTCCTGCGTCAGCCTCTGTACCAAGGGCGCCCTGCGTGAGATGGTGGCCCCGGCCCTGCTGGCCATCATCGTTCCCATCGTCACCGGCCTGATTTTGGGCACCGAGGGCGTGGTAGGCCTGCTGGGCGGCGTCTCCGTCACCGGCTTCGCCATGGCCGTGTTCATGTCCAACGCCGGCGGCGCCTGGGACAACGCCAAGAAGTATATCGAGGCGGGTCATCACGGCGGCAAGGGCTCTGCCTGCCACAAGGCGGCCGTTGTGGGCGACACCGTGGGCGATCCCTTCAAGGACACCGCCGGTCCGTCCCTGAACATTCTCATCAAGCTGTGCTCCACCGTCTCCATCGTGTTCTCCGGTCTCATCATCTCCTTCAATCTGATGAGCCTGCTGTGAGCCGGTTCTGTTTCATGCAAATTTATGCAAAAAGGAAGGGCCCCTCTCGGGTCCCTTCCTTTTTGCTTCCGGATCGTCTCCGGAGAATGTACGGAGCTTTGCTCAGTCCTTGCACAGGCCGGCGGTGATGATGGCCATGGAGTAGACCTCGAGAGCGTTGCAGCCGCGGCTCAGGTCGTTGATGGGAGCGTTCAGGCCCTGCAGGATGGGGCCGTAGGCGTCGAAGCTGCCCATGCGCTGGCAGATCTTGTAGCCGATGTTGCCGGCGTTGATGTCCGGGAAGATGAAGGTGTTGGCGTGACCGGCCACAGCGGAACCGGGGCACTTGGTCTTCGCCACACGGGGAGACACGGCGGCGTCAAACTGCAGCTCGCCCTCCATGGCCAGGTCGGGATAGGCGGCGTGGGCCTTCTCGAAGGCGTGGCGCATCTTGTCCACATCCTCGCCCTTGCCGGAGCCCAGGGTGGAGTAGCTCAGGAAAGCCACCTTGGGATCGATGCCGAACAGCTTGGCAGTGTTGGCGGTCTCGGCGGCGATCTCCACCAACTCGTCCTCGGTGGGCTTGATGTTGATGGCGCAGTCGCCCATGGCCAGGACCTCGTTGTCACCGGTGGCGGAGGGGCGCACCAGAATGAAGCAGGAGGAGACGATCTTGCTGCCGGGCTTGGTCTTGATGATCTGCAGGGCGGGACGGACGGTGTCGGCGGTGGAGTAGGTGGCGCCGCCCAGCAGGGCGTCGGCGTAGCCCATCTTCACCAGCATGGTGCCGAAGTAGTTG
>JALFSO010000101.1 GCA_022778785.1 Dysosmobacter sp.
GCCCTGGAGGGCTACGCCGGCCGGAACGAGACGTTTGACGAGGGCCTGGACCAGCTGAAAACCGTGGTGAAATACCTGTCCGCCTTCGGCGTGCCGGAGGAGAACTTTGCCGTGGACCTGACCATTGCCCGGGGCCTGGATTACTACACCGGCACCGTGTACGAGACGGCGCTGCTGGACCACCCGGAGATCGGCTCCGTCTGCTCCGGCGGCCGGTATGACAAACTGGCGGAATACTACACCGACAAGCAGCTGCCCGGCGTGGGCATCTCCATCGGCCTGACCCGGCTGTTCTACGTGCTGGGCGAGCAGGGGCTGCTGAATCCCGCCCTGCCCACGGCCCCCGCCGACGTGCTGATCCTGCCCATGAGCGGCGATCTGGCCCCCGCCGTGGCCCTGGCCACCACCCTGCGGGACGCGGGCATCCGCACCCAGCTGTACAACGAGCAGAAGAAGTTCAAGCAGAAGATCGGCTACGCCGACAAGCTGGGCATCCCCTACGTGGTGTTCCTGGGCGAGGACGAGATCAAGGCCGGGGTAGTGTCCTGCAAGGACATGGCCACCGGTGCCCAGCAGACCCTGTCCCCCGCCGACGTGGCGGCGTACATCCGGGCGGGCCTGGCGGAGAAGAACGCCGGCAGCGTCATCCTGGAGAAGTAAACCCAAAAAACGATACGCGCAAAGCGCCCCCCGGAATCCCGGGGGGCGCTCATTTCATATGTTCAGGCATCGGGCACGGCCATCTGGAAGCTCTCCCAGGTGTGCTGCGCCGTCTCCACGCTCTGCCAGGTCATCTCCGCCGCCTCGCATTCCTCCCAGGTGAGGTAGCGGAGGTAGAACTCCGTCTCCAGATGGCAGGGCAGGATGTCCAGAATGATGCTCTGAATTTTCTCAAACTCCGCAGGCTCTCCCACCACGCCGGGGAAGACGACGCGGACCCGTCCCTCCCCCAGCTCCACGGCCCGGGCCAGGATACCGCAGCCGCTGATGGCCTGGTCGATGCCCTCCGGCGTCAGACTGCCGCCGTTGATGGCCAGCAGGGCGTGGATGGCCTGCCGCCGCAGGGCGGTGGTGGGGGCGGCGGGACGGCGGGCGAACAGGGCCTCCCGGCGGGACAGGCCCTCGTCCTCCGCCGTGGCGGTGAGGGCCTCCCGCTCCGCGTGCTCCAGGGCCTCGTCCACCTGGTCCAGACCCGCCCCCAGCGCCCACAGGGCGCTCTCGTTCAGGGTGCCCGCCGACAGGTCATAGACCCCCAGAGGCCCCAGCAGGGCCTTCAGAAATTCCGCGTACCGGGCCATGTCACCCCTCCATCTCCGTCACCGTCAGGGCGCCCAGCACCGGCAGCACCGTGACGGAGGGTGGCACGTCGGCGGCGGGGGACAGAATGTGGTAATTGGCCACGCCCTCCGCGTCGAAGACGCGCCGTCCCAGCTCCGCCAGCAGGACGCCCTTTCCCAGCCGTCCGCCGGTGAAATAGCCCGTCACGGCGGTCTCCACCCGCTCCTTCACGTCGGAGAACGCCGCGCCGCCGTCCACCGCCAGCTCCACCGCCACGTCCACCGTCCGGACCTCCGGGGCCTTCACCGCCACGTCCACGGCGATCTCCCGCCGCTGCTGGAGATCCGCCCGGACCTCCTCCAGCAGAGCGCTGTCCGGCACGCCGCCGGGGGCGGCGATGTACACGTCCACGGTGCCGGTGCCCCGGGCCCGGCCCACGGCGCGGGCCGCCGCCACGCCGTCGTGGCTCATGGCCGTCTCCTCGTACCAGGCGGCGTTGGCCCCGTTGGGGAGACGGCGGTAGCTGTCCAGAATGCGCTCCCGCAGGGCCCCGTCCGTCTCCGCGTCGCAGCCGCCGGTGAAGGCGGCGGGATTGGCGCAGGCGGTGACGCCCACGGGACAGGCGGTCAGCACCGTCACGGCGCCCGCCGCCGCGTTGCCGGAGGCCCCGGCCTCCACCGCCTCCGCCGGGATGTCCACCCACAGCGCCCCCGCCGCCAGCACGCCGGACTGGGTGGTCCGGAACCGGGTCTCCCCCGGGGTCATGCACACCGTCCCGGCCTCGATGGTCCGGTCCGCGGACCCGGCGCTGTCCACGCTGAACCGCAGGACGCCCCGGGCCTTCACGGCGGGCATCCGGCTCAGTCCCCGGGCGGCGGCGTGATAGTCCAGATACACGCCCTCCGCCGTCTGGGGAAAGCTCTGGTCCAGCACCCAGTCCGCCTGGATGGACAGGGCCTGCAATTCCGCCGCCGCGGCGTACAGCCGCACCGCCAGGTCGCAGGAGTCCTCCGCCGCGTACCCCGCCCGCTGGGCGAAGGTCTCCAGCAGGGACTGATAGATCTCCTCCACTGTTTTCAAACTCTCGTCCTCCTCGCCGTCACACCGGCACCTCCATATCCACGGACAGCGTCCGGCCCTCCCAGACCAGTTCCGCCGTCACGGTGACGGCGCCGCCGCCGCGGTCCGTCAGGGCCACGGACGCCACCCGCAGTCCCGTCTCCTCCGACAGGGCCTCCGTCACGTACTGGACGGCGGCGCTCTGCCGCTGGGGCGGAGGGATGCTGCCCAGCCGCCACAGCCGGCTGCCGAACTCCGGCAGGATGGGGAACCTCCCCCGCCGGGCCGTCAGCCGGAACAGCACCCGCTGGAGCAGGGCCTCCGTCCCCTCCGCCCGGACCACGCCCCCCAGGCCGTCGGCGATGTAGTCGCCGTCCCGCAGCTTCGCCGCCATGGTCCTCACTCCTCTCCGGCGTTGCAGCCGTGTCCGTTGATGCGCAGCTCTCCCTCCACGCTGATCACGGTGCCCTTCAGGTCGATGCGCCCGCCGGAGTGGAGCCAGACGGAGGCCTTCCCGGCGTGGAGATACACGTCTCCCGCCTGCATGCCTGCGGGAATGTCCGCCTGCTTCATTCCGGCCACGCACTGTTCCTCGCCGCCGGGTCCGCCCTTGATCACCAGCACCGTGCCGCCGCTCTCCGGCATCCACACGTAGCCGCCGGGGCCGAACACCGGCAGCTGCCGCACCTCGCCCCGGGTCACCACGCCCGCGCTGTCCCCGGAGATGGTGGTGACGCCCAGATCGGCGTCCGCCGTGGTCCGGGGCTGTTTTCCCTGTTCTGCCAGCCACATATTGAACCTCCCGTTTGGTTCCAGATTTTCTCACCCCTGCCGCTCCTTCAGCGTCAGGGTGGTGGTCTCCCCCCCGGCGGAGAGGGTATGCTCCACCGCCGCCACCCGGTAGCTGCCGTACAGGCCGCAGCCGTCCAGGGACAGCTCCGCCGTGTCGCCGGGGTCCGCCTCCGCCGTGCCCGGCAGCACCGCCGTCACCACCACCTCGTCCTCCCGGGACCGGGCGATCTGGTACTCTCCGGTGTAGCGCATGGCGGCCCAGGTGCTCTGGCCGGGGGTGTACAGAACCCGGCGGCACTGGCCGCACCGGCGGATGAAGTCCTCGTTTTTCACGCTGTAGGACACGTTCCGCTTCTTGTCGATGACCAGCACCTCGGACAGCACGCCGTAGTGGTTCTCCCGTTTCGTCAGCCGCAGCAGCTGGGTGCCGCCGTCCAGACGCAGCGTCCGGCCCGGCGTCTCCGGCAGGGCGATCATCTCACCGTCGGCGGCGAAGCGGGGGGAGAAGCCCCCGTAGGTCCGGCAGAAGCCCTCCAATGCCTTCCACTGGCTGGACCCCGCCGCCACGGTGTACACCGACGACGCCCGCAGGTCCGCCATTTGGGTACAGTGAACGCCGTAGGGCGTCACGTGGTTCCGGACGATCTCCGCCAGAGTGGCCCCCTGATAGGTCAGGGGCCGGGACTCGTTGTCCAGCAGCCGTCCGGCGTGGCCCCGGCCCGCCAGGGTGACGGTGCGGCCCGCCGGGGTCTGGCTGATCTCGTACTCGTCCACGAAGCCCTTCAACACCAGCCGCTCCCCCTCCCAGGCCAGAAAGCTGGAGGCCTTGTGGAGCTTGTCCGCCATGTCCGGCGTACAGACGCAGGTGACGGAGAAGGCGTCGCAGGGCACGGACCCGGTGCGGAGGATGTCCCACTCCAGCAGGGGCGGCAGCTGCCAGGCGGTCTCCTCGCAGGTGATGATGCGCCCGATCATGGGATCACCACCCTGTCGCCGGGATAGATGAGATTGGGGTTCTTGATCTGGGGATTGGCGGCGATGAGGCTCCGGAGCTTCACGCCGTACCGGTTGGCGATGCCCCACAGGGTGTCGCCCTTCACCACGGTGTACACCGTCTGCGCGCCCGCCGTCTTGCCGCCGGTTCCGGACGCGGGCGTGTGGGCCACCTGGGTCAGTCCGGCGGCGGCCTCGCCGTCCTCCCAGAACTCGAAGGCGTAGCGCACGTAGTCCGGCAGGGGCTCCTCCTCCAGCCGCAGCGTCACGAAATAGGCGCTGGCGGCCTGCCACACCGGATGGATCAGCAGACCAGGGCCGTCGGAGCGGAACACCTCCTCCAGCTTCCGGAACTCCTCGTAGGCCCCGGTGCCGGTGAAGGTCCCCTCCCCCCGCATGACCCGGCAGGTCAGGCCCAGATCCTGGAGACAGTACCCGCCGAAGGGCACCTTCCGGGCGGCGATCTTCCGCTCCCAGGTGACGGCGCAGGTCTCCGGGTTGTAGGGCCACACGTAGCTCTTGTACCGCATGGGCGTCAGATTCATCCCACACGCTCCTTTCATACTAAAACCTGATGAAAAGCTCGAAAAGCTTTTTATAGCGCAAAGCGCGTCAGGTTTTTATGAGACGCCGAATTGTGCCTCTGCACAATTCGCGCGTGCGCAGCACGCGGGATTCTTGATGAAACTTTTTCATCAAGAATCAGGATCAATACAGCGGATAGCCGCCGTCATAGCGGCGGGCGTCCCGCTCGGCGCACCGGGAAACCGTCCGGGCGGAGGCCAGGGCCTCCGCCGGTGTCTCTCCCCCGGGCAGCACCGCCAGCACCCCGCCGCCGGAGACGCCGCCCCAGCTATCGGGAGCCATCCCGCTCCCCGCTGCCGGGGTCCCGGAGACAATGCCGGAGACCGTCCCGGCCCGCCGCCGGGTTCCGGAGCGGTCCGCCGCCGGACCCGCCCCGGCTTCCGTCCTGTCCACGCCGCCGTCCGCAGGGGCCGTCCGCAGGCGGGCGGCCTCCTCCGCCGCTTTTCCCGGGGAGACGGCGTCCGCCGCCATCTCCGTCCGCGGCACGGCGTTCTCCTGTAAACTCTCCCGCTCCGGATTCTCCGCCGGGCCGCCGGACAGCAGCCGCCGGAGCTGCTCCCGCTGGCGCAGCAGTTCCCATTGAATGTAGTCCACGGTCACCGCTCCCCCTCCCGCAGCCGGGCGAAGCGTCCGGCGTCGAAGTGGGGGTTCACCCAGGCGGGGGACGGCGCTTCCTGCGCGGCGGGCAGGACGTCCGCCGCCAGGGCGGACAGCAGGGTCTCCATCTCCCGGCAGGTGAGGGCGCCCAGCACGTCGCCGCCGTCGGAGAAGACGGGCTGCCCGTCCCGGAAGCAGCTCTCCGCCAGCACCCAGGCGTTGCAGAGGAGGGCCTGTTCCAGCTCATCCTCCGTCTGCGCCCGGACCTCCTGGCGGATAGTCAGCAGCCGTCCGGCGGTGAGGGGCCGCAGTTCCTCCACGGCGGCGCTCACGCCGTCACCTCGATGCGTTTGGAGGCGGTGACGGTGATCTTCTCGGCCACCATGGCGTCCAGCTGGCCGGTCTCCTGGATGCCGCTCCACTCGCAGCCGCTGTAGATGACCTTCCGGTCGGGCTTGCAGATAACCAGGGAGAAGTCGGCCAGATCGTAGAAGTTGATGCCGTCGGAGACGGCGTCGTCGGTGGCATAGAGGCGGGTCAGCTCCAGGGTGTACTTCCGCTGGCCGTTGAGGGTAGCCACCGGCTCACTCTCGCCGAAGGCCTCCACCGGCTGGCTGGATTTGGTCGCTTTGGCGGTGTAGCTCTGCACCACGGCCACCTTTTTGCCGTCCAGCTCCAGATAGATGTCCGCGCTGGTAGGAAAACCAATGGTCTCCATATCGTCCTTCCTTTCTGATGGAAAGTATATAAAAAAGAGGAGGAGCCGCGACCCCCGCGCCCCCGGGCGATGTTTCCGCTTCGCGGAAACAAGCCCGCCCCCCGCCGCCCGCAGGCGGCGGAATCCCCCGTCCCGCCCAGCGAAGCGCAGGCGTCGGAATCCCCGCATCCCCCGTCCCGATGTTCCCGCCCGCAGGCGGGAACGAGGCCGCATCCCGCCGCCCGCAGGCGGCGGAATCCGTCCAGGGAGGGGCCAGGGAACCGTAGGTTCCCGGTTTCGCCGGCCGGAGCCGGCGAAATGGCCGGAATCATTTTTTCCGGCGACACTGAGTGCCTCTCCTCGCGGCATAGCCGCTGCGGCCTACGCTGAAAACATGCCACCGGCATGTTTTCTAAACGCTGCGGCGGCGGAAAAAATTCCTCTCAGGGAACCGGAGTGTGCGACCCCCGAAGCCCGGAGGGCGAGGTCTTTCGGGGTCCCCCGCCGCAACCCAGCGGAGCGGTTGCGGTGGGGAGAGGAAGGGCAGCGGAGCGGCGTTCAGAAGGCCTTCTCACGCAGGGCCTTCTGAATGGAGCGCAGCTTGCCCTGACGAGCGCGCAGGTTCCCGGCAATCCCCCCTCGTCCGAATGCTTGCATTCGGACGAATCACACCGTGATATACGCCCTCAGATAGATCTGGTTCAGCCCGTGGGCCACGGCGAACTGGAAGCTGACGCGGCAGACGGTGGGATCGTCATCATCCGCCGTGACGGCCACGTCGCCGTAGCCGTCGATGATCTCGGCGGCCAGCTTCTTCTCCAGCTCCACGATGACCTGAGAGCGGACGGCCCCCCGGTTCCGGACGGTGTTCTTGGTCCGGACGAACCGGCTGCGCAGGGCGGTGCGGATGGCGGGGATCACGTCGTCCACGATGAGGGTGGTGGTCAGCTCCCGCCAGGTGGCGTCACTGACGCCGCCGGTGGTGGTGCGGGTGGTGATGCTCCGCACCGGGGAGATGACGCCCGCCGCGCTCTCCAGGGGCGTGACGCCGCCCCGCACCAGGGTGTCGATGTCGTTGTCGGTGTAGACGGCGGCAAGGCCCTCCAGGCCGTACAGGGGCACGCCGTTGAGGGGCACCGCCGGGTCGGTCCCGGCGGCGATGGCCCCCGCCAGCGCCGCCGCCGCGAAGACGGCGGGCACCGGGTTCCCGGCGCTGTCCAGACTGTCCGGCCCCACCAGCACCATCCGCTCGGAGTTGAGGCCCGCCGCGTGGGTCACCAGCTCCGACACGCTCTCGCCGTCGCCGCCCACCACGGCCACCCGCTCATGGCGGCAGCCGGAGGCCTCCGTCACGGCGTCCCGCAGCGCCTGATGGACCTCCAGCGCCGGGCTGTCGCAGACGCACACCTGCACGCCCTCCAGCTGGGACAAGGCGTCAAAGGCCGCCCTGTAGTCGTCGGCGGCGCCCGTGTCCGCCACACGCACCGCCACCACCTCCGTTGCGCCGTTGCGGAACAGCAGCTTCAAAATGGCGCTCATGCCGGGGGAAGCGGCTTCGTCCTCGCCGAAGGCCGCGATGCCAGCGGCATAGCCCGTCAGCGTCACCACGGCGCCCACGTCGCCCTTCACCGCCCTGGCCGCCACGCCGATGGTCTTGGCGCCCCGGCCTCCGGAGACCACGCCGGAGGTGTCGTAAGAGGAATAGACCCCCGGCCGCTCATGTACCGTTGTACTCAAGTCGTCACGACTCCCTTCAGAATAAAGTGCAGCATCAGGCCGGAGTCCTCCTCCGCCGTCGCTGTGAAGAAGGCCCGGCCCAGGGCGCGGCCCTTCCGCAGGAACATCTGATTGGTCTTGTCCCAGGACACGGCCTCCCAGCTCTGTTGGCCCAGCCGCAGCCCGGCGGGCAGACCGCCGGACAGCAGGGCGTCCGCCGCCCGCTCACACCCTGCCAGACACTCCGCCGCCGTGGGGGCCCGCACCTCCAGGGACAGGGCCACCTCCAGCGTCCTGCCGTACCGCTCCTCCACGGCGCCCGTCACCGGGTCCCAGACCTGCCCCAGATACCGGTCGAAGGCCGCCGGTTTCTCCACGGCCTCCGCCACGTCCACGGCGGCGACGGCCCCGGGATATCGCTTGGCCGGACCGTCGTAGGCGGCCACGGCGGCAAGGCCCGCGGATTCCAGCGTCCGGATCACCGCCGCCGTCACCTGATTCAGCTCCGTCATTCCGCCGCCTCCCGTTCTCTCGTCAATACGCCCCACCAGTGGGACAGCTCCCGTCCGGCGTACACCGCCGCGCAGCTCTCCACCCGGTAGCGCGCGCCGCCGCACTCCACGATGTCGCCGTCCGCCAGGGCCGTCCGGGTGATGCACCGCCACCGGCGGTCGTCCACGGCGCCCAGGCTGGTGACGGCGTAGGGCGCGGCGTCGGCCATGTCCGTGACGGGCTGCAAAAACGCCCGGGCCGTCACGGCGCCGTCCCCGTGGCGGACGGTGATCTCCCGGCCGTAGAGGGCCAGCACATTGGCGAACCGCTCCGTCACGTCCGCACCCCCCGGAAGGCGAAGTCGTCGGAGACGGCGTAGGGGGCCATCAGGCGCTCGGCCTGGGCCAGCAGCTCCGCCGCGCCGGAGGACGCGCCTTCCTCCTGGCACCGGACGGAAACGTCTCCCGCCGTGAAGGACGTGACGCCGCTGCCGCCGTCCCGGGCGGAGGACGCCCCGGCGGCGGCGGTAAAGGCCGCGGCGCAGATCAGCGCGCTCTCGCAGTCCGGCGGCGCGATGCCGGGGCGGAGACGCGCCCGCCAGGCGGTCTCGGCGGCGGCGCACAGAGGCTCCAGAAGGGCCGTGTCGCCGCCGGTGATGGCGGCGGCCAGGCTCAGAATTCTCTCATGCAAGTGGATCCCTCCCTGAAAAGATCATTCCCATGCCCGGGGGATTGCGGGTTTTCCCCTCGCAGGGTGCGGTGGGGCGCCCCGAACGGGGCGCACCTCCATTCCCCCGCAAAGGGGACCAAATCGTTACACGCTCAAGACCTTACTGGCCTCGGTAAACAGCTTTGCAAACCCGGAGATGGAGGTGATGGCCGCCCGCTCCAGCTGGCGGTCGATGAGCTTGTCATACTCCACGGTGACCTCGCCGCCCACGATCTGCTCCAGGGCGTAGTTCTTGTCCAGACCGATGAGGGTCCCGGCGGGCACGGCGCCGGTGCGCAGCAGATTGGCCCCCAGGGGGGTGGTCAGCTTGCCGGTGCCCTGGAAATTCAGGCCCGTCAGGGGGTTCTGGAACTCGCTGAGCTTCAGCAGCTTCAGCATCATGTCGCCGCTGACCAGAATGGTGTTCATGGTGTAGGGGTCGAACTGGCTCCAGAAGTCCAGCAGGGCGTCGTAGGTCAGGGTCCCGGCGGTGCCGGAGATGGGAGACGTGCCCACCTGGAAGGCCGCGGCGGGATTGTTGTTGCCGTCGCCGTTTCGGATGACGCCGATGGCGTCCTCCAGGTGCATCCGCCCGATGGACGCGCCGATCTGGCGCAGGGTGACGGAGAACAGGTCCAGCCGCTGGAACCGGATGGCCTCGTAGGAGGCCACCAGCATGCGGCCCCGCTTGTGGAGGCGCACCAGATTCTCCTGGGTGCGGATGGAGGTGGCGGGGATCTTCGCGCCCTCCTCCACCCGCTTCAGCTCCCGCTCGTCCTCCGTGGGCACGGAGGCGATGGAGCGGTAGTCCATGCCGTCGAAGCGGGTGACGGTGGCGGTGATGGCGGGGAGGATGCTGCCCTCCTCCATGCCCTGGCGTACCACCCGGGACACGAACTCCGGGAACAGCACGGCGGAGTCGCCGGTGTGGAAGAACTTCTCCACCATGTCGCTACCCGCGCCCTTGACGCGGATGTCAAAGCGCTTCAGCTGGCGCTGGAAGGCGTCCATGCCCTCCAGGGGCGTGCCGCGGTAGCTGTCGCTGGGGTCCAACTCCTCCAGGGTCTGGGAGAAGGAGCGGCCGCTGCGGCCGTACATGCCCTTCTCCAGCTTGATGTTTTCAAAATGATAGGCCATCTGTCAGATTCCTCCCTCTCAAAGTACGAACGTGACGGTCTTGGCAGCGGTGTCCACGTCCACCACCAGATATGCGCGGCCGGTGCTGTCGGCCTTGACGCCGCCGTCGCCGTCGGACGACAGGGCGCACCAGCCGATGGCGGGGGCGGCGGAGCCGGAGTATCCGGCGGTGACCATGCCCCCCAGGGCCACGGTGCAGGCGTCGCCGGTGCGGGCCACGGACAGCACCTGTCCGCAGAACGGGTCGCCGGCGGAGCAGGCGCCCACGGTGCCGTTGGCGGTGAGCTTCACCAGCTCGCCCTCCGCCGCGCCGTCGCAGGCGAAGGTGGCGGCCCACTGGCCGATTCCCTCAAAGGATAGCTTCATGTGATGTACCTCCTGCAAAATTTCTCCCGGTCCCCGGCGCTGCGCCGGGGATGTACGGGCTGGGATACGCTGTCATTGCCGCCCCGGACGGTCACACCAGAAAGGCGCTCTCGCTGTCCGTTCTGGCGGCCCGGACAGCCGTCCGCAGCTGGGGCGGGGCGGGGAAGCGTCTGGCGATCTTCGCCTCGCAGCTTTTCCGGAGGGCCAGCAGCTCCGGCTCCTCCAGCCTTTCCGCCACGGCGGACAACGTCTCGCCGTCGGCGCTGTCGTCGGCCAGCATGGCCAGACGCACCACCTCCCGGCGGAGGGACGCAAGATACTTCCGGCCCAGCCGGGCCTGTTCCCTGAGAAGCCGCAGCTCCCCGGGATCGGCGTCGCCGCCGTAGGTCTTCTTCAGCACCCCGGCGGCCCGCTGGGCGGGGACGGCCACGAAGGACCACTCGTAGGCGTCGGTGGGGCCGCGCAGCTCGGCGTAGCACAGTTTTCCGCCGTACTCCCGGCCCTTGACGTGCTCACAGGTGCCGATGTCGGCCCCGCAGACGGAGCAGACGCTGCGGCCCACGCTGCACCCCACGGACACCTCTTTTTTGATGCCGCCCTCGATGTCGGCGATGAGGTCCTGATTTTTTTCGGTGCGCAGCAGGTAGGCCCAGGCCTTGAGATAGCAGTAGCCGTCCCCGGCCAGGGTCTTCCGCTCCGGCTCATGGACCAGCTCCGTGCGGTAGATGCGGGCGGTCTGGCCCTCCGCTGACCACTGGTGGTCGAAGATGCCGGTCCTGCCCACGAACAGGTCCCCCAGGACGCTGAGGGCCTCCTCATCGAACCGCTCGAAGTCCCGGTCCACCTCGTTGTCGCACAGACGCAGGGCGAAGGTGTAGACCTGCTCCGCGGTGAGCGGCGTTTTGGCGAAGGAATTGATCCGCTCCAGATCCTCCGCCTCCACGGCGCAGGGCGACGCGCCGCCCTGCTGTTTTCGGATGTCCATAGAAACGCTCCTTTCTTTGCCGGGGAAGCCCCGGCGGCTTTGCGGCTCCGCCGCGGGGGCGAAACACTTTTTCCCGTCAGGACGGGGGTGCCGGGGAAGCCCGGCAGCTTCAAAACCCCCTTTCGTCGTCGGGGCAAACTGCGCTATATTCGGGACGCCCTGCGGGAGAGGGCATCCCTCATACCGCTCCGTTGCCCCTCCTCTTCCCCACAAAACCCGCTT
>JALFSO010000105.1 GCA_022778785.1 Dysosmobacter sp.
GGGAGTCGTCGGCTCGGTGGGAGTCGTCGGCTCAGTCGGAGTCGTCGGCTCAGTGGGAGTCGTGGGCTCAGTGGGAGTCGTCGGGGTCGTCGGCGTCGTGGGAACGCTGGGATCCGTCGGGGTCGTCGGCGTCGTGGGAACGCTGGGATCCGTCGGGGTCGTCGGCGTCGTGGGAACGCTGGGATCCGTCGGGGTCGTGGGCGTCGTGGGGACGCTGGGATCCGTCGGAGTCGTGGGCGTCGTGGGGACGCTGGGATCCGTCGGAGTCGTGGGCGTCGTGGGGACGCTGGGATCCGTCGGAGTCGTGGGCGTCGTAGTGCTCAGGGTCACCAGCGCGTTATACGCAATGGCCTCCTGAGGCACGGGCTTCTCATCGGCGCTGACCACATAGTAAGTAACGCCGTCGATGGTGATCTCATCGCCGACAGCAGGGATCACGGTGGCAAATTTATCTCCCAGCTCCAGGAGCAGCCACTCGTTGTCGGTCTTCACGGTCTGGCCGTTCAGCTGATAGTCCACGGTCAGGGTAGCCGCTTCAAAGGTGTCATAGGGCCGGGGGAACGCCACGCTGCGGGACGCACCGTCATAGATGTAGTTCAGCTTGGCGTCGCCGTTCAGATAGACCTCCAACTCGCCGGCCTTCTTCTCGGCATCCTTGACAGTGACCTGATAGGTCAGGGTCACAGTGTCCAGGCCGTCCTCATCGCTCCAGGTGATGGTGGAACCATTGACCGCGGCGGCGGGCAGATTCTCGTCCGTCACCGTGACGCCGGTGCCGTCCTCAGGCTGCACCAGATCCACCAGGGGACCCATGGGATCGGTGACCAGGCCGTTGATGTGCTCACTGATCTTCTCCAGCGCAATGTTCAGCTCGTCGCTGCTGTTGGCGTTGAGCTGATGATTGGCATCCGTGGCCAGCGCGTGGAAATTGCTGCTGCTGAAGGTGAAGCCAACGGTGTAGACCTCGCCGCCGTTCTTCTTGAACTGGCCGAACTCCGTCGTTCTGGTGCCGACAAAGGGGATCCATTCGGTCTCCTTGGGATAACCATCGTCGCTTTCGCCATCGCCGACGATGATCATGATCTTGTTGGCATTTCTGTTGCTGGCGTTGCTGTTGAAATAATCCAGTGCAGCATCAACACCCGCCGTCAGGTACGTGTCGCCCTTGGGGGAGTAGTCACTGTAGGATTCATTGGCACCCAGCAGCTTGGCGTTGACATAATCGCCGAACGGACCGCCGACCCAGACTCCTATTCCATCCTGGTACAGAACATATTCACAGCGAATGTTCTCTGTTCCCAGGTTGCCCGCCATGTCCGCAATGGCCTGGGTGGCATAAACCCACCGGCTCGTTCTGCTGCCGTTCTTCACCAGGCTGCAATAGGCAACATTATTCTTGTCCCATGTATGTACATGGGCATTTTTTTTCAGGACATTGCAGGTTTCAGTCCCGGAATCATATTTGCAGTACCCGAAGCTGAACGGGTTATTGTTATGCTGATGGCTGATATAGCCCTCCGAATCCGTGCAGTAATTCATGGAGCCGGAGCCGTCCAGGACAAAGACTACCTCGGTGGGGACCGGGGTGACCTTCTCCTTGGCCGTGGCAGTCAGGGTGACGTTATAAACGCCGGGCAGAACATTGCCTGCCTCATCCACAGCGCGTTCCGCCGTCTTGGACAGCCTGATGTTCGCCTCGGTGGCCGTCGTCTCCGTGCCTGCATACGTATAGTACTTGTCCGCGGGCTTCAGTGTGTCCTCCTGCACGTCCGCCAGTGCGGATACAGGAAACAGGGACATCGCCATGACCAGAGCCATGACGATCGCTGAAAGTCTCTTCTTCATTTTCTTCACTCCTCACTTTCAAACGATAAATCTTCGCTGTGAAACCGGGTCAGTTGCCGGGGCAGTCACCTCCCTGTCTTCGGACCACCATAAAGATGAGTCCTCCGCCGCCCTCTCCGGACGGCAGCGGCCCACGGGAGCAGCGATCCAAGACAGTCTTCCGCCGCGGCAGCGCCGCCTTCCGCGAAAGTCTTTCCGCTCCGGGCGGGATCCCTCCGTCCTCCGTGTCTCTCCGCCCGCGCCGCGCGGATATCACCATCCGCCCGGCACCGGCACAGCCGGTACGGTCCCCGCCCTCAGAGCGTCCTCGCTCCCATCATGACCTGCGTGCTGAACGCCGAAAGCCGGCGTCCACAATACCCATGCCGCCTCCGCCGGACCTGTTATGAGCAGCGGTTCCGCCCAGTCTTCAGCAGATTGGGAGGGCATTTGTATCGTACCTGATATTTTACCATTCCGTGCCATACAAATCAACTGTTGTTTCAAATTTAACACAGCGACACCGGCTGCCCGGGCGGCGGAAAACGGCTTCCGTCCGCGGCGTCTTCCGCTTTTTCATCAGCGATTCCCACTTATTTGCAAATTTTGAATAAATATTCCGTTTTTTCCATTTTGCTCCCGCATCCCTGCCGCCGGGCGCTCCGCCATCCCCGGGACGGCGGCTGTCCGCCGGGCACGGCGTCCGGGGCACGGCTTGACAGCGCCGCCTCCGGAATGATACCATGGGAACATCAGGATATTCAGCACACTGGAAAGGAGCTTACATCATGGTCATTGCGGGAATCAGACAGTGTTCCGTCTCCGACGGACCGGGAAAGCGGTTTGTGGTGTTGCTGCCGGGGTGCCAGCATCACTGCGCCGGCTGCGCGGCGTCCCAGGGGCCCGGCGCCGGGGTGGACTTCCCCCTGGAGGAGCTGCTGGATCAAATGGAGTCCCAGGACGTGGAGGGTCTGTCCATCTCCGGCGGCGAGCCCTTCGATCAGGCGGAGGACTGCGCGGCGCTGGCAAAGGCGGTGCGCGCCCAGGGAAAGACCGTGTGGTGCTGGACCAGCCGCACCTTTGAGGATCTGGCCGGCGGCACCGACGCCCAGCGGGCGCTGCTGGCGGCCACGGACGTGCTGGTGGACGGCCCCTTCCGTCCGGATCTGGCCCGGACGGACCTGCCCTGGCGGAGCAGCGGAAACCAGCGGTGCATCCGGGTGGCGGAGAGCCTCGCCGCCGGAACAGCAGTCCTGCTGCCGGAATAAGGGAAACAAAACGGAGCCCGGGACCCTTTTCAGGGTCTCCGGGCTCCTCAGGCTGTCGAAAAAGTCCATAGACTTTTCCGACAGCCTGCCTAATGTCTCGATTTTCGGACCGCGCAGCGGACCGAAAATCTGCCGCTGCGCGGCGCAAACGCCTGCTAACGCAGG
>JALFSO010000094.1 GCA_022778785.1 Dysosmobacter sp.
TGGAATCGAATGTCTGCAAAAAGCCTGCGTTAGCAGGCGTTTGCGCCGCGCAGCGGCAGATTTTCGGTCCGCTGCGCGGTCCGAAAATCGAGACATTAGGCAGGCTGTCGGAAAAGTCTATGGACTTTTTCGACAGCCTGGGGAGAGGGGCACGGCCCCTCTCTTTTTTTGCAAATTTTTCGTGACGGAGCAGGCGTTCCGGCGGCTCCGGGACGTATGGTTTCCGGAAATTTGGCAAAAACTGATGCGGCGGAAGGGCAAAACTCTGGTCATTCGGGCAAAATCCGGCTTTCAACGCATTTTTCCAAAATGCACAAATTTTAGACACGGAGTGAGGAATGTCACTTGCAATCCACCGGGGGATTTCGTATAATGAATTTCATGACGCCAAGGGAGAGAGAAGGTGAGTGAATGTCCCTGCAGGCCGTTGAGCAGGTCATGGAGACCGAACAGAAAAACCGGGAGCGCAGGACAGCCGCTGAGCAGCAGGCCAAGCAATTGGCCGCCGACGCCGAGCGGAATGGTCTTGCGCTCTTGAACAATGTGCGCGCACAGGCGGACGCGGAGGGAAAGGAACTTCTGCGGAAGGCCGAGGAGCGTGCGGAGCAGCGTTCCGGCGAGATCCGGGCGGAGGCGGAGCGGCGGGCCGGTGAACTCCGGGCCGCGGCGCAGACCCGTCTGGAACAGGCGGCGGAATTGATCGTAGGAAGGGTCGTGAGGTAAGAGAGATGGCCATCGTCAAAATGAAAAAGCTCCGGGTCATTGCCCTGGCCTCGGACCGCGACACCCTGCTGCGGCAGCTGCTGCGGCTGGGCTGTGTGGAGATCAGCCAGCCGGACAGCCTGCTGGCGGACCCCCAGTGGTCGGCTCTGCTCCGCCGGGACACCGGCGGGCTGACGGAGGTCCGGACGGAGATGGCGGATGTGAACACCGCCCTGGAGGCCGTGAAGAGGTACGGCGGCCTGAAGGACGGGCTGTTCCTCCAGCGCCATCCCATCTCGGAGAAGGAGTTCCTGGGCAGCGGCACCGTGGACAATGCCCGCGCCGCCGCCGGGAAGATCAACGGACTGCTCCGGACGCTGACCCGCCTTCAGAACGAGGAGGGCCGCATGTCCGCCCAGCGGGCGGGCCTGGCGCCCTGGAGCGGGTTGGACGTGCCTCTGGAGCGGCAGGGAACGGAGCACGTTCTGTTCCGGCTGGGGGTGGTCCCCGGCGGGGCGGACGTGGGCATGATCCGCAACGAACTGGCCGCCGCGGACGCGGCGGCGGAGCTGCTGGAGGTCAGCGCGGACAAGCAGCAGCACTATCTGTTCCTCCTCTGCCACCGGGCGGACGAGGAGAAGGCCATGGAGGTCCTGCGGCCCCGGGGCTTCAGCGCGGTCACCTTCCCGGAGGTGTCCGGCACGGCGGCGGAGAACCTCCGGCGTCTGGACCGGGAGCTGGAGGCCAACCGCAAGCACCAGGCGGACACCGAGGCGGCCATCACCGGCTGCGCCGGTTCCCGGGACGCCCTGCGGCTGTACGCCGACCGCCTGACCGCCGAGGCGGCTCAGGAGGAGAACGCCGGACGGCTGATGACCGACGGCACCATCGTCTTCTTTGAGGGCTGGTGTCCGGCGGAGCGGCTGGACAAGGTGGAGAAGCTCCTGGAGGAGAAGGGCTGCGCCTGGGAGGCCGCCGACCCCACGGAGGAGGAGATCCCCGACGTGCCGGTGCAGCTGAAGAACAACTGGCTGACCCGTCCCCTGAACATGGTGACGGAGATGTACTCCCTCCCCCGGTACGACAACGTGGACCCCAACCCCCTGATGGCGCCGTTCTTCATCCTGTTTTACGGCATCATGATGGCGGACATGGGCTACGGCCTGCTGATGTTCCTGGCGGGGCTGCTGATCACGAGGAAGTACCGTCCCAAGGGCACCATGGGCCATATGTTCAGCCTGATGACCCTGTGCGGCGTCAGCACCTTCATCATGGGTGCGCTGACCGGCGGCTTCTTCGGCGACTTCCTGACCCAGATCGTAAAGCTGACCACCGGCGGCGACTTCACCCTGCCGGCGCTGTTCACCCCCCTGAACGACACGCTGATGATCCTGGTGGGCGCCATGGCCCTGGGCCTGGTGCAGATCGTCACCGGCATGGCCATCAGCTTCATCCGCAAGATCAGGGCGGGCCGGTATCTGGACGCCCTGTTTGAGGAGGCCACCTGGTGGGTGGTGTTCGCCGGCATCGGCTGCATGGCCCTGGGCGTCACCAACCTGGTGCTGTACGCGGGCATCGCGCTGATCTTTGCCGGTCCCCTCATCACCGGAAAGGGCTTCGGCAAGATCATGGGCATCTTCGGCTCCCTGTATAACCACGTCACAGGCTATTTCGGCGATATCCTGTCCTATGCCCGTCTGATGGCCCTGATGCTGGCAGGCAGCGTCATCGCCCAGGTGTTCAACACCCTGGGCGCCATCCCCGGCAACGTGGTGATCTTCGTGATCATCTCCATGGCGGGCAACGCCCTGAACTTCGCGCTGAACCTGCTGGGCTGCTACGTCCACGACCTGCGGCTCCAGTGCCTGGAGTACTTCGGCAAGTTCTACGAGGACGGCGGAAAGCCCTTCCGTCCTCTGGCGATCAATACAAAATACGTGGATATTCAAAACAACTAAGGAGGAAAACATCATGGGATTCTTTGAAGCATTCGGCGGTTTGGCGCTGGCACTGCTGGGCGCGGGCCTGGCGGCCGTCCTTCCCGGCATCGGCTCCGCAAAGGGCACCGGCTGCGCCGGTGAGGCGGGCACGGGCCTTCTGTGCCAGGACCCCAGCAAGTTCGGTAAGGTCATGATCCTGCAGGTCATCCCCGGCACCCAGGGCCTGTACGGCCTGGTGGTGTGGTTCTTCGCCATCTTCTCCATGGGCCTGCTGGGCGGCTCCCTGCCCGACCTGACGGTGCAGCAGGGCCTTCAGTACTTCGCAGCCTGCATGCCCATGGCGCTGGGCGGCCTGTTCTCCGCCATCGCCCAGGGCCGCGTGGCCGCGGGCTCCATCAACATCCTGGCCAAGAAGCCGGACGACTGGTCCAAGGGCATGGTGCTGTGCATCACCGTGGAGTTCTACGCCATTCTGTCTCTGCTGGCTTCCATGCTGATGATCATCAACATCGCCTGATCCCACGGAAAGGGGATTCAACATGAACGGAATCGAAAAGATCACCCAGCGCATCGACGCCGAGACCCAGGCGGGCATCGACCGGCTGCTGGCCCAGGCCCGGGACGACGCCGCCCAGACTGCGGCCCGCTATCAGGCCCAGGCGGACAAAGAGTCCGCCGACCGGAAGCAGCGGAACGAGAAAGCCGCCGCCGAGCGGGAGGAGCGTCTGGTGAGCGTGGCCCAGATGGAGGCCCGGAAGGTGAGTCTGGCCGCCAAGCAGGAGATGGTGGAGCAGGCGTTCCGCCTGGCCCTGGACAAGCTCTGCGCCATGCCGGAGGGGGACTACATCGCCGCGGCGGCGAAGCTGCTGGCGGAGGCCGCCCCCGACGGAAAGGGCGCCGCCGTGTTCTCGGAGCAGGACCGGAAGCGCATCGGCCAGAAGGCGGTGGACGCCGCCAACGCGCAGCTGGGGGAGAAGGGAAAGCTGACCCTCTCCCAGGAGACCCGGGACATCCGGGGCGGCTTCATTCTGGTGAACGGCAGCGTGGAGGTCAACTGCACCTTCGAGACACTGGTCCGCCTCCAGAAGGGGGCCATGTCCGGCGAGGTGGCGAAGCTGCTGTTCCCCGAGGCGTAAAGGGGGAGACGAGACTTGACCAAAAAAATCAAGGATACGGATTATCTGGTGATCTCGGCCCGGGTCAAGGCCATGGAGGCCGGGCTCCTCACCGCCGAGCGGATGGAGCAGCTCCTGACCGCCCACAGCGGCGAGGAGGTCTCCCGCATCCTCCAGGAGTGCGGCTATCCCGCCTTTGATCCGGAGGATCAGGGGGCCATGGACGCCGCCCTGACTGCCGCCCGGGAGGACACCCTGGCGGATCTGGGCGCCGGCGCGCCGGACCCCCGGTATCTGGATATCTTCAAGGTAAAATACGACTATCACAACGCCAAGGCCGTTTTAAAGGCCGCGGCCATGGACACGGCGCCGGACTCCATGCTGATGGATCTGGGCCGCATCCCGGCGGCGGAGCTGGCGGAGGCCATCCGGGAGGGCGACGGCGGCGAGCTGCCGGGCCTTCTGGCGGACGCGGCGGCGGAGGCAAAAGCGGTGCTGGACACCACCCGGGACCCCCAGCTCAGCGACATGGTGCTGGACCGCTGGTGCTACCGGGACCAGCTGGCGGTGGCGGAGGCCACCGGCAGCGGCTTCCTGAAGGGCTACGTCCAGGCCCAGATCGACGCCGCCAACCTGAGGGCCCTGGTGCGGGCCCTCCGCATGGGCAAGCGCGCGGACTTCCTGCAGGGCGTCCTGTTCGAGGGCGGCGCCATCCCCACGGACGCGGTGCTGTCCGTGGCGGCGGCGGACGGCGGCGGGCTCATGGAGCTGTACGGCGCCACGGAGCTGGAGACGGCGGCGGAGGCCGGTGAGGCGGCCCTGTCCGGCGGGCCCCTGACGGAATTTGAGAAGCTGTGCGACGACGCGGTCAGCGAGTATCTGGCCGGGGCCCAGATGGTGCCCTTCGGCGAGGCGCCCCTGGTGGGCTATCTGGCCGCCCGGGAGACGGAGTACACCAACCTCCGCATCCTGCTGCTGGGCCGGAAGGCCGGGCTGGCGCCGGAGATCATCCGCTCCCGCCTGCGGGCCGGCTATGTGTAAGGAGGTGTGCTGATGGCAGCAGCGTATTCCATCGCCGTGGTGGGCGACTGGCAGTCCGTCATGGGCTTCCGTGCCCTGGGGCTGGACACCTATCCGGTGACGGCGCCGGAGGAGGCCCGGGAGATCATCCACCGGCTGGCCAAGGAGGACTGCGCGGTGATCTATCTCACCGAGCAGTTGGCGGCCAAGCTGGGGGACGTCATCGCCCGGTACAAGGACGAGCTGAAGCCCGCCATCATCCTGATCCCCGGCCGGGAGGGCTCTCTCGGCATCGGGAAGGAGACGCTTCAGAGCTCGATCGAGAGAGCGGTCGGAGCGGATATTCTGTAAGTTTTCCCCTCGCGGAGGGCGGCATTTTTCCCCCTTCGCGGGGACTGGCGGTGCGCCCTGTCCCGGGGCGCGGGGATGGTGCGGCGAAGGCCGCGGGCTTGCGGCTCCGCCGCGGGGCAAAACCCCCTTTCGTCGTCGGGTCAAACTGCGCTGTATTCGGGACGCCCTGCGGGGGAGGGCATCCCTCATACCGCTTCGTTGCCCCCTTGCACACCGTCGCGGCATTGCGATTCCCGGCCCCTTCGGGTCCGCCAATCGCGCCGCTTCCTCGAAACCGGCTCGCTTTTTCCGCCGCTGGCGGCGCTTCGCCGGTTTCCTCTTCCCCACAAAACCCGCTTCGCTGGGCTTTTGTGGGGGGCCCCTCTCCGTGGAAAAAGAGAATGCGCCTTTTGATGGTGTAAGAGAAAAAGGCTTGGGCGGCGGCATTTCAGGCTCCGCCTGAAACGCCTTGTTCCGCCCTGTTTACGGGGGCTTTGGCCCGGCAGTTGCCTGGGCTTTGCCTCCTGTATCAGCCCTTGACACTAACGAAAGTCCGGGACGCTCCCGGATGCTCTGCCTTCCTCTTTTCGCTGCCGCACCCCGGCAGTTGCGGAAGACCGGAGGTGTGGGCGCTCCCGGATGCCCCGCCTTCCTCTTTTGCTGCCGCACCCCGGCAGTTTGAGAGGGCCTGGTGGTGAGGCACTGTCGCCAATTCCGCAACAACCGGACTGCGTCAGCAAAAGAGAAGCAGGGGGTATCCGGAACCA
This sequence comes from Dysosmobacter sp., assembly GCA_022778785.1. GTDB lineage: Bacteria > Bacillota > Clostridia > Oscillospirales > Oscillospiraceae > Oscillibacter. Next base: position 5,875 of record JALFSO010000094.1, read on the forward strand.
CCCCAACACCAAGCTCCCGCGACTGCCAAGGTGCGGCAGCAAAAGAGGAGCAGGGTGCATCCCAAAACACCCCCAGCGCCAAACTCCCGCAACTGCCAAGGTGCGGCAGCAAAAGAGGAGCAGGGTGCATCCCTGAATTCCCCCAACTAATGAAACTGCATATGTGGTTGAGTGGTCCAAGCCACCGGCCATTACCAGACCAAAACCCCCGTAACAGGCGCTGCGAGCGTTCCGGACGAAGTCCGGAATGCCGCCGCCCGAGCCTTTTTCTCTTGACACCATCAAAAGGCGCTTTCTCTTTTTCCTTGGAAAAAGAGAAAGGGGGTTTTGAAGCCGCCGGGCTTCCCCGGCACCCCCGTCCAACGGGGAAAAGGTTTTGAAGCCGCCGGGCTTCCCCGGCACCCCCGTCCTGACGGGAAAAGGTTTTGAAGCCGCCGGGCTTCCCCGGCACCCCCGTCCTGACGGGAAAAGGTTTTGAAGCCATCGGCCTTCGCCGATTCCCCCGCGCCCGGGACGGGCGCAAACCAACGCGAATCTACCCGGAAAGAAGGTATATATTCTTGAGCGGTAAAGTTTTGAAAGTCTCCGGCCCGCTGGTGGTCGCCACCGGCCTGTCGGACGCCAACATGTCCGACGTGGTCCGTGTGGGACCCCAGCGGCTCATCGGCGAGATCCTGACCATGAAGGGCGACTCCGCCTCCATCCAGGTCTATGAGGAGACCTCCGGCCTGGGCCCCGGCGCCGAGGTGGTCACCACCGGCGGCCCCCTGAGCGTGGAGCTGGGCCCCGGCATGATCGAGGGCATCTACGACGGCATCCAGCGCCCGCTGGAGAAGATCGTGGAGAAGGTGGGCACCAACATCACCCGCGGCGTGGAGGTCCCCGCCCTGGACCATGAGAAGAAGTGGGACTTCACCCCCACCGCCAAGGTGGGCGACAAGGTCACCGGCGGCGACGTGCTGGGCACCGTGCCCGAGACCGCCGTGGTGCTCCACAAGATCATGGTGCCCCCCAAGATGAGCGGCACCATCACCAAAATCGCCCCCCAGGGCCAGTACACCGTCCTGGAGCCCATCGTCACCCTGAAGACCGACGACGGCAAGACGGTGGAGCTGCCCATGATGCAGAAGTGGCCCGTCCGTGTGGGCCGTCCCTATCAGCACAAGTATCCCCCCAAGAAGCCCCTGTGCTCCGGCCAGCGGATCATCGACACCATGTTCCCCATCGCCAAGGGCGGCACCGCCGCCGTCCCCGGCCCCTTCGGCTCCGGCAAGACGGTGGTGCAGCATCAGCTGGCCAAGTGGTCCGACGTGGACATCGTGGTCTACATCGGCTGCGGCGAGCGCGGCAACGAGATGACCGACGTGCTCCGGGAGTTCCCGGAACTGAAGGACCCCCGCACCGGCGAGTCCCTGATGAAGCGGACGGTGCTGATCGCCAACACCTCCGATATGCCCGTGGCCGCCCGTGAGGCCAGCGTGTACACCGGCATCACCATCGCCGAGTATTTCCGCGACATGGGCTACGACGTGGCCGTCATCGCCGACTCCACCTCCCGCTGGGCCGAGGCCCTCCGCGAGATGTCCGGCCGTCTGGAGGAGATGCCCGGCGAGGAGGGCTACCCCGCCTACCTGGCCTCCCGTCTGGCCCAGTTCTACGAGCGGGCCGGCAGCGTGGAGTGCATCGGCTCCGACCAGCGCCGGGGCAGCCTCACCGCCGTGGGCGCCGTGTCGCCTCCCGGCGGCGACCTCAGTGAGCCCGTCTCCCAGGCCACCATGCGCATCGTCAAGGTGTTCTGGGCGCTGGACGCGTCCCTGGCCTACAAGCGCCACTTCCCGGCCATCAACTGGCTGAATTCCTACTCGCTGTATCTGGACTCCCTGAAGCCCTGGTTCGACGAGAATTTGGGCCCCGACTTCATGAAGAACCGGGCCCAGGCCATGGCCATCCTGCAAAGCGAGGCCAGCCTGAACGAGATCGTCCAGCTGGTGGGCAAGGACGCCCTGTCCCCCGCCGACCAGCTGACCCTGGAGGTGGCCCGGATGATCCGGGAGGACTTCCTCCAGCAGAACGCCTTCATGGACGTGGACAGCTTCTCCAGCTACGACCGTCAGGAGAAGCTGCTGGGCATGATCCTGGAGTACGACCGGCTGTGCCGGGACGCCATCGCCAAGGGCGCCCCCGTCATGAAGCTGTTCGACATTCCCGCCCGTGAGAAGATCGGCCGCGCCAAGAGCGTGGAGGCCGACGTGTACGAGAAGGCCTACGAGGAGATCCGCACCGGCATGGCCGCGGAGATCCAGGCCGTGGCGGAACAGGGAGGGGAAGACTGATGATCAAGGAATACCGCACTGTAGAAGAAATCGTCAGCCCGCTGATGATGGTCCGCCAGGTGGAGGGCGTCACCTACGACGAGCTGGTGGAAGTCCAGCTCCACGACGGCTCCATCCGCCGGGGCAAGGTGCTGGAGGTCAACGGCGACACCGCCGTGGTCCAGCTGTTCGAGTCCGCCGCCGGCATCAATCTGGCGGACGCCAAGGTCCGCTTCCTGGGCCACCCCTTACAGCTGGGCGTGTCCACGGACATGCTGGGCCGGGTGTTCAACGGCATGGGCGAGCCCATCGACGGCGGCCCGGAGATCATCCCGGAGGAGTACCGGGACATCAACGGCCTGCCTATGAACCCCGCCGCCCGGGACTACCCCAACGAGTTCATCCAGACCGGCGTCTCCACCATCGACGGCCTGAACACCCTGGTCCGCGGCCAGAAGCTGCCCATTTTCTCCGGCTCCGGCCTGCCCCACGCCAACCTGGCGGCCCAGATCGCCCGTCAGGCCAAGGTGCTGGGGGATGACGGCTCCAACTTCGCCGTGGTGTTCGCCGCCATCGGCATCACCTTCGAGGAATCCGAGTTCTTCGTCAGCGAGTTCAAGCGCACCGGCGCCATTGACCGCACCGTGCTGTTCTCCAACCTGGCCAACGACCCGGCCGTCGAGCGCATCAGCACGCCCCGTATGGCCCTCACCGCCGCCGAGTATCTGGCCTTCGAGAAGGACATGCACGTGCTGGTCATCATGACCGACATCACCAACTACGCCGAGGCCCTGCGTGAGGTCTCCGCCGCCAAGAAGGAGGTCCCGGGCCGCCGCGGCTTCCCCGGCTACCTGTATACCGACCTGGCCACCATGTACGAGCGGGCGGGCCGTCAGCTGGGCAAGAAGGGCTCCATCACCCTGATCCCCATTCTGACCATGCCCGAGGATGACAAGACCCACCCCATCCCCGACCTGACGGGCTATATCACCGAGGGCCAGATCATCCTGTCCCGTGAGCTGTACCGCAAGGGCATCCATCCTCCGGTGGACGTGCTGCCCTCTCTGTCCCGTCTGAAGGACAAGGGCATCGGCGCGGGCAAGACCCGGGAGGACCACGCCAACACCATGAACCAGCTGTTCGCCGCCTACTCCACCGGCAAGGACAACAAGGAGCTGATGTCCATTCTGGGCGAGGCGGCCCTGACGCCCACGGACCTGCTGTACGCCAAGTTCGCCGACGAGTTCGAGAAGCGCTACGTCAACCAGGGCTACGAGGAGAACCGCTCCATCGAGGAGACCCTGGATCTGGGCTGGGAGCTGCTGAGCATCCTGCCCAAGGCGGAGCTGAAGCGCATCAAGCCGGAGTATATCGAGAAGTACTGGCCCAAGAAGGACGACCAGCAGTAAAGGAGGGGGTCCCCCATGGCAAATATCACGGTAAACCCCACCCGCATGGAGCTGACCCGTCTGAAGGGGAAGCTGCGCACCGCCCAGCGGGGCCACAAGCTGCTGAAGGACAAGCGGGACGAGCTGATGAAGCAGTTCCTGGACACCGTCCGGGAGGTGAAGGCCCTCCGGGCGGAGGTGGAGGCGGAGCTGATGACCGTCCACGGGTCCTTCACCGTGGCCTCCGCCCTGATGAGCGACCAGGCCATGGAGCAGGCGCTGCTGTATCCCAAGCAGAGCGTGGAGCTGACCATGACCACCCAGAACATCATGTCCGTCAACGTGCCGGTGTACCACTTCCAGACCAAGACGAAGTCGGACAGCGACATCTATCCCTACGGCTTCGCCGCCACCTCCGGCGAGCTGGACACGGCGGTGGAGGCGCTGGGCAAGGTGTTTCAGAAGATGCTGAAGCTGGCCCAGATCGAGAAGTCCGCCCAGCTGATGGCGGAGGAGATCGAGAAGACCCGCCGCCGGGTCAACGCCCTGGAGTACGTCATGATCCCCAACACCCAGGAGGCCATCCGGTATATCACCATGAAGCTGGATGAGAACGACCGGGCCACCACCACCCGATTGATGAAGGTGAAGGACATGCTGCTGAAGCAGGCCATCGAGGAGCAGCGCGCCCGGGACGAGGCCGCCGCAAGACGGTTCGCCGAAGCGGAGAGCTGACGGAAACCCTGCGCCATATACCGCATCAAAACAACATCCCCCGCCTGTTGTCAGGCGGGGGATGGTTTCGCAAGAACCGCGCCCCGGAACGGACTATCCGCTCCGGGGCGCGCTGTTTTCAGTTTGTTCCCTCACCCCTCCCGGCGGAACACGTGGACCCGGAAGGCGATGCGGGTGGTGAGGGTGTCCAGCGATGCCAGACGCTCCGCGCCGGCTCTCGGCGTCTTCCAGTAGTAGGGCGTCATCTGGAACAGGTTCTGGATGTCCTCCCGGCAGGCCAGGGTGATGGTGTCCTCCACCGGCAGGATGGCCTCGTAGGCGAAGCCCTCGTAGGGCGTCTCCTTCTCCTCGTTGGGGTAGGGCCGGTCGTACAGCACCTGCTTCAGCTCCCACAGATGGTCCGCCGCCGGCACCACGTACAGGAACGTGCCGCCGGGCCGCAGCACCCTCCGGAACTCCTCCAGCGCCAGGGGGGAGAAGCAGTCCAGCAGCAGGTCGATGCTGCCGTCCGCCAGCGGCAGGCGATAGGACGACGCCACGGCGAACTCCATCCGCTTCTCCCGTTTGGCGGCGGAGCGGAGGATGAACTTGGAGATGTCGATGCCCGCCATCCGGGGCGATTTCCCGGCGTCCAGCAGGGCGCGATACACCCCGGCGGTGTACCAGCCCTCGCCGCAGCCGGCGTCCAGCACTGACGGCGCGGGGCCGGTGTGGCTGACGGAGAGATGACAGAGGGTATTCAGCAGCGGGGCATAATACCCCTTGGACAGGAAATCCCGCCGGGCCCGGGCCATGCCCTGGTCGTCGCCGGGGGCCAGGGAGTGCTTTTTGTTCACCGGCAGCAGGTAGGTATGGCCCTCTTTGGCGATGTCGTAGCTGTGACCGGAGGGGCAGCGGTAGGCGTGGTCCTCCCGGGTCAGGGCCGCGCCGCACAGGGGACAGCAAAAGAGACTGTTCATGCTCCCCGCCCCCTTGTCACGTCATGGATCCACTTTCCGCCGCCGATGCGCCAGATGCACAGCGGCATCTTCACCACGCACTCCGTCTGGATGGCGGCGGCGATGGGCCAGCAGCCGGTTTTCAACAACAGCGCCGTCAGGGCCGTCAGGGGCAGGCACACCAGCCATTGGGGGGCCAGATCCAGGGCGGTGGCCCAGCCCACGTCGCCCCCGGCCCGGAGCACGCCGGTGACGGCGGAGATAGCGTAGGCGTGGAGGGGGATGGAGAGGAAGCCCATCACCGCCAGGGCGGTGGCGATGGCCGCGGACTCGCCGGACAGCTTGAACATGGGGAAGATCACCGGCACGAACAGCAGCGGCACCAGCAGCAGGGCCGTCAGACCCACCGCTGCGCCCACGGCGAAGGCGAACCACAGCAGCGTCTGGCTCAGGGACATGACCGTCTCCCGGCTCTGTCCCTCGCCGATGGCCTTGCCCACCATGACGGCGGTGGCGGCGCCCAGGCCGAAGCACACCACCAGGAACAGCCGGTTCAGATTCCCGGTGACGGCGTTGGCCGCCAGCATTTCCACGGAGTTGGCGGTGTAGCCCAGGATCACCGTCTGCATGGAGGTGCCCAGTCCCCAGACGGTCTCGTTCAGCACCACCGGGGAGGCGTATTTCAAAAAGCGGCCCGCCATCTCCCCGCCGGGGCGCAGGAAGCAGCCCAGATCCAGGGGGATGACCTTGCTGCGGACGGCGCAGACCAGGCAGATGAGGCATTCGCTCATCCGGGCCAGCAGGGTGGCGACGGCGGCGCCCCGGACGCCCAGGGCGGGCAGTCCCCCGTGGCCGAAGATCAGCAGATAGTTCAGTCCGGTGTTCAGCAGGGTGGAGAAGCCGAACAGCAGCATACCGAAATTGGGCCGTTCCACGCTGCGCTGGGCGCTGGCGTAGATGGACGAGAGCATGTTGAACACATAGGAGAAGCCGATGACCTGGAGATAGGGCGCGCCCAGCAGACTCAGGTCATGGCGGTTGGACAGCAGGTCCATGACCTGGACGGGGAACAGGGCCATCACCAGCGCCAGCACGACGGTGATGCCCGTGCCGATGAAGCAGGCCACGCCCATGGCCCGGTTGATGCTTTTCAGATCCCCCTTGCCCCAGTACTGGCTCACCAGGATCCCCAGTCCGCTCTGTACGCCGAAGACGATGCTGATGAGCAGAAACACCGGCACGTTGGCGGAGGAGACGGCGGCCATCTCCTCATTGCCCAACTGGCTGACCATAAAGGTGTCGATCAGCCCCAGGGAGTAAGTAATGAGATTTTGCAGGATCACCGGCAGGGACAGCTTCCAAAGCCGTTTGTAAAAGCCGGGAGACCGGCGAAGATAGTGAAACACTTCAGAAACACCTTTTTCAATTAGGAATTAGGAATGAGGAATGAGGGTCGCGGCGCAACCTCCTGCAACATCCAGGGTCCGGCATATAGAGGAAGGGGGCCCGGGGAAACCTGCGGTTTCCCCCAATTTCCTGGGACGCGGAAGCCATCAGACGCGGCGCCTATCCCCAGCGACTACCAAGGTTCGGCGCATAAAAAGGGAGGGGCCAGGGAACCGCAGGTTCCCGGTTGCTCTGCCCAACGGGCAGAGCAATTCGCCGGAATCATTTTTCCGGCGACATGCGCGGCGGAAAAATACCGAGACCCGTGCGCCCCTGGGGCGCACACACCAGTGACCGACGTCACTGGTGGTGGGGGATTCTCAAGGGGGAGCCTGCTCCCCCTTGAAGCTCACAACATTGGCATGCGCGTATCGTGATGTCTCCGCAGCGCCTCGGCGCAGGCGTCGATGTCCGCCTCCGTGGTCTCCGGGCCGAAGCTGAGCCGGATGACGCCGCCCGCCGTCTTCTTCGGCAGATGCAGCGCCGCCACCACATGGCTGGGCTTGCCCCGGTGGCAGGCGGACCCGGCGGAGATGCAGATGCCCTGACTGCCCAGGTCGCTGACCATGTTCTGGCTGGGCCAGCCCACCAACGACGCCGACAGGATGTGGGGGGCCGTGCCGTCGCCGATGAGCTGGCAGTCCGGAATGGCGGACAGCTTCTCCGCGGCGTAGCGCTTGATGTCCGCCATGCGGGCCAGCTTATCCGTCAGGCCGTCGCACCGCAGCTCCACCGCCTTGGCGAAGCCCGCGATCTGGGCCGTGGCCTCGGTGCCGGAGCGGAGACCGCCCTCCTGACCGCCCCCCGCCAGCAGGGGCCGGGGATTCCGCACACGGGGGCCGATGTACATGGCCCCGATGCCCTTGGGCCCGCCGATCTTGTGGGCGGAGACGGAGATAAAGTCCGCCCCCAGACGGCCGGCCTGGAAGGGCACCTTCAGAAAGCCCTGCACCGCGTCGGTGTGGAGGAGGGTCTTCGGGTTTTTGGCCGCCAGACCCTTGGCGATGTCCGCGATGGGGTACACGTTCCCCAGCTCGTTGTTCACCATCATGACGGACACCACCGCCGTGTCGGGCCGGACGGCGTCCAGCACCTGCTCCGCCGTGATGTCGCCGTTCTTGTCCGGGGCCAGATACGTCACCTCACAGCCCTGCTGCTCCAGCCAGCGGCAGCACTCCAGAACGGCGCTGTGCTCCACCGCCGTGGTGACGATGTGCCGTCCCATGTGGCGGTTCTGCCACACGGCGGCGGTGATGGCCCAGTTGTCCCCCTCGGTGCCGCAGGAGGTGAAGTACAGCTGCTTTGCGTCGCAGCCCATGGCCGCCGCCACCGTCTGCCGCCAGCCCTCCACCCGCTTCTTCATGTCCAGCCCCAGACCGTACTGGGCGCTGGGATTGCCGAACTGCTCCGTCAGCACCTGATACATGGCGTCCGCCACTTCCTTCGGCACAGGGGTGGTGGCCGCGTGATCCAGATAGATCATTTGTGAAAACCTCCGTGAAACCCCGCGGGAGTCTTGCCCCGTGGGGAAAATGTCTGTATAATAACATAGAGTTTGTCCGCGATCTCCGTCCCAAAGGGCGGGGAAACGGGGAAAACGCCCGTAATATTCTATTATATCGGCCCCCGGAGGAAATAGCAAGAGGAACCGCCGTCCGGCGGAGGAAAAAGGAGAGACAGCCATGGAGGACATCCGGCACAAGCTGCGGGTGCTGACCCGCATCGCCGCCGCATTGGACGGCAGGGGCGTGACCTGGGCGGTGGGGGCGTCGGCCATGCTGTACCTCCGTGGCCTGACGGACAGCTTCCACGACATCGACCTGATGACGGCGGAGGAGGACGCGGACGCGGCGGCGGAGACGCTGTCCGCCATGGGGGAGCGGCTGGTTTCGGAGCCGTCCACCCAATACCGGTCCCGGCGGTTCGATCAGTTCCGGGTGGAGGGCGTGGACATCGACCTCATCGCCGGCTTCACCGTTCTGGACGGCGATACGCCCCACTGTTTTCCGCTGGACCGGGACGACGCCCTGGACCACGCCGCGCTGGACGGCCAAGCCATCCCCCTCCAGTCCCTGGAGACGTGGCGGGCCTGCTATGCCCTCATGGGCAGGCCGGACCGGGTGCGGCTCATTGACAACTATCTCGCCGGAGAAAACGGCGAAGTATGATATGACAGGAGAAGACCAATGAGAGTTGCCATCTACACCCTCGGGTGCAAAGTGAATCAGTACGAGACCCAGGCCATGGAGCAGGAGCTGCGCCGCCGGGGCCACACGGTGGTGGAGTTTTCGGAGGAGGCGGACGCCTACGTGGTGAACACCTGCTCCGTCACCGCCGTCAGCGACCAGAAATCACGGCAGATGGTCCACAAGATCCAGCGGGAGCGGCCCGGGGCCGTGGTGGCGGTGTGCGGCTGCTACGCCCAGACCCACGTGGAGGACGTGCGGAAGCTGGGGGTGGATCTCATCGCCGGTACCGGCGACCGGGGGAAGTTCGTGGACCGTCTGGAGCAGGCCGCGGCGGAGAAGGCGCCCCTGGAGTTCGTGGACGAGTCCCTGAAGCGGCGGCAGTTCGAGGTGCTGCCCGCCGGGGGCCTGGCCACCCGCACCCGGGCCATGCTGAAGGTGGAGGACGGCTGCGTCAACTTCTGCACCTACTGCATCATCCCCTACGCCCGGGGGCCGGTGCGGTCGGAGCCGCTGGAGGACGCCGTGGCCCAGACGAAGCAGCTGGCCGCCGAGGGCTACCGGGAGATCGTGCTGACAGGCATTGAGATCTCCTCCTGGGGCCGGGACCTGAAGACCGGACAGACCCTCATCGATCTGGTGGAGGCCCTGTCCGCCGCCGCGCCGGAGGTCCGTCTGCGGCTGGGCAGTCTGGAGCCCCGGACCATCACCGAGGACTTCTGCCGCCGGGCGGCGGCGCTGCCCAACCTGTGCCCCCAGTTCCACCTGTCCATGCAGAGCGGCTGCGACGAGACCCTGAAGCGCATGAATCGGAAGTACGACACCGCCCGGTTCTATGAATCCGTAGAATTGCTGAACCGGTTCTTCCACCGCCCCGCCGTCACCACGGACCTCATCACCGGATTCCCCGGCGAGACGGAGGAGGAGTTCGGCCGGACGCTGGACTTCATCCGGAAGTGCGGCTTCGCCCAGATGCACATTTTCCCCTACTCCATCCGTCCCGGCACCCCGGCGGCGAAGATGGAGCAGGTGCCCAAGGCCGTGAAGGAGGAGCGGGCCCGCCGTGCCGCAGCGGTGGCGGCGGAGCTGCACCGGGCCTATCTCACCGGCTGCGTGGGGGAGACGTACCCGGTCCTCTTTGAGCAGCCCCGGGACGGCAGGTTCTCCGGCCACGCCCCCAACTACATGGAGGTGCTGGTGGAGGGAGAAAATCTCCACAATATTGTCCGAAATGTACAAATTACCGGCCTTTCCGGGGATGCCCTCACCGGCGTCCTTCTGGAGGACGGAGAGGAGGACGCAACATGAGAAGCCATTTTTTCGCCTATATCTCCCGGATGCGGTTCATCCAGCGCTG
>JALFSO010000004.1 GCA_022778785.1 Dysosmobacter sp.
CACCAAACTTTCTGTATCCACGATTTCTACGATTCCACGATCCAGCTTCCCTCGTTCAAGCATCTTTCATCACCCATGCTTATTTTACCATATAAATGCGAAAAAGCCCAGCTATGCTGGACTTTTTCGACAGCCTGAGGGAGACCGGACGAGAAGTCCGGTCTCCCTTTTTGCATTTTTTACGTTGCGGCGTCTCCGCTGTGGGCCAGCCTCCACCGCAGGCCTGAATACCGCCGCTGGCGGCGGTCGTTCTCCGCCATGGAGCGGATGGCCGCGTCGTCTCCCACCAGGATCAGCAGCTCCCGGGCACGGGTCAGGGCGGTGTACAGCACGCCCCGCACCATCAAAGACGGGGCGGAGGGCATCAAGGCCAGCACCACCGCCCGGTACTCGCTTCCCTGGGCCTTGTGGATGGTCTGGGCATAGGCCAGATCCACCTCGCTGAGCATCTCCTGGGTATAGGTGGCGGTGCGGTCCTCAAAGCAGACGGAGAGCCACTCCCCGGAAGGGTCGATGTCCACGATCCGTCCCACGTCGCCGTTGAACATACCGGTGCCCACGGTGCCGTCGGACTTCTCCCACACCACGTCGTAGTCGTTTTTCGTCTGCATGATGCGGTCCCCGGCCCGGAACAGCCGCTCGCCCCACTGGACCTCCCGCTTGCCGTCCGCCGCCGGATTCAGCGCCGCCTGTAAGAGGCGGTTCAGGTTGATGGTGCCCGCCGGGCCCTTCCGGGTGGGGGTCAGCACCTGGATCTGATCCGCGGGGATGCCCATGTTCTCCGGCAGACGGGTCCGGCACAGCTCCACCACCGTGGAGACCGCCCGCTGGGCGTCCCGGCGGCAGAGGAAGAAGAAATCCCCCTGATTGTTGGCCAGCAGGGGCGGCTGGCCCAGGTTCACCGCGTGGGCGTTGCGGATGATGGCGGACTGCTCCGCCTGCCGGAACACCTCCCGGAGGAACACCGTCTCGATGCGGCCGGAGCGGATCAGGTCGGAGAACACGTTCCCCGCCCCCACGGAGGGGAGCTGATCGGCGTCGCCCACCATAATGAGCCGGGTGCCGGGCCGCAGGGCCCGCAGCAGGGCGGCGAACAGCTCCACATCCACCATGGACATCTCGTCCAGGATCACGGCGTCCGCCTCCAGCGGCTCCTTTTCGCCCTTGGTGAACGTCACCATATGGGCGGATTCGTTCCAGCTCATGCCCAGCAGCCGGTGAATGGTCTGGGCCTCCTCGCCGGTGAGTTCGCTCATGCGTTTGGCGGCCCGTCCCGTGGGCGCCGCCAGCAGAATGTCCAGCCCCATTTTCCGGAACAGGGCCACGATGCCCCGGACGGTGGTGGTCTTGCCGGTGCCGGGGCCGCCGGTGAGGATCAGCACGCCCTGCCGGGCCGCCGTCTCCACCGCCTGCCGCTGCTGGGGCGCGTATGTAATGCCCTGCTCCCGCTGGATCTCCTCCACCGTCCGCTCCGCCTGACAGCTCTGATCCGGCTCCGCCGCCAGCAGCAGGTCCAGCTTGGCCCGGATGTAGGTCTCCGCCTCCCACAGGCGGCGGAGATAGCAGGCCTCCACGTTGGCCACTGGCTCACAGACCACGGCGCCCCGCTCCGTCAGGGCGTCCAGGGCGCGTTCGATGTAGTCCGGCTCGCAGTCCAGCAGCTGGGCCGTGGCGGCGATGAGCTTTCCACGGGGCAGGAACACATGGCCGTTGCGCTCGTTGTGGGACAGCTCGAAGGTCACCGCCGCCTCCATGCGGCAGCTGCTGTCGGCGGCCATGCCCATGGACATGGCGATCTCGTCGGCGGTGGAGAACTCTACCCCGCAGGCGTCGCCGCTGAGGAGGTAGGGGTTGTTCCGCACCGCCTCCAGCGCGCCGTCGCCGTACTGCTGCCGGAGGTTCATGGCCAGCACCGGCGGCAGCTCGTATTGGGCCAGGAAGGCCATCAGCCGCCGCAGGCCCATGTGCTGGCGGAAGCTGGCGGAGATCTCCTGGGCCTTCCGGGCGGTGATGCCCTTCAGAAGGCTCAGCTTCTCCGGCTCCGCCTCCAGCACCTCCAGCGCGTCCCGGCCGAACCGCTCCACGATGCGCTGGGCGGTGGAGGGGCCTACGCCCTTGATGATGCCGGAGCCCAGGTAGCTGATGATCTCCTCCTCGTCCTCCGGCAACCGCCGCTCGATCTCCACGGCCCGGAGCTGCTCCCCGTGCTGGGGATGCTGCTCCCACACGCCGTCCACCGCCAGACGCTCTCCCGGCGCCACGCAGGGGATGCAGCCCACCACAGTGACGACCTCACCATCCTCCGTCACCAGACGCAGGATGGTGTAGCCGTTCTCCGGATTTTGAAAAATCAGGCTGTGGACCGTGCCCTCTGTTGTGAAAAGCTCCTCCATGACATCTCCTCTGTTATCTCTCTGATGTTCCGCTATGTACCTCCAGGACCACGCCGTCGTACCGCCGGCAGAAGTACTCCGCCAGCTCCCGGCTCTCCTCTGTCAGCCCCCGGTCCTCCAGGACGATGGCCGCGCCGGGCACCTGCCGCCGCAGCCGCAGAAGATCCCGCAGGTCCGCCTCCATGGCCGGGGCGTCGCCCTCCACCGGCAGCACCAGCCGCACGGCGGGATTCCGGCACCGTCCGGCCCCCAGCAGCGCTCCGGCGATGAGCCAGACGCAGCTGGTCACGCCCACGGCGGAAAAGAACGCAATGAGACCGTCTTCCAGCAATTCCATCCCGATCACCTCAGGATAGTCTATGCGGACGGCCCGTCCGTGGTCATTCCGCTCCGGCTTTGCCGTCCCGATCCTCCTGTTTCCGGTCCGCGGCCTCCAGCTTCTCCAGCCGCTTGCGCAGATCATCCACCTCATTGGACAGCGCCGCGATGACTGCGATCAGTACGGCCACCACCGTCACCGCCAGCAGCAGAAGCCCGGTGTTTCCGAAGAAGGACACGAACACGGTCAGCAACAGCCAGCCGCCCAGCAGCGTCCCGATCCACGCGCCCAGAAACAGCTTCACAGCGTGTCCTCCTTTTCGTCCTTCTCCCGCTCCGCCAGCAGCCGGTCCAGCTTCTGCTCCAGGCGGTCCAGCCGCTGCTCCGTCAGGTCCAGCTTCTCCAGCGCGCAGGCCAGCAGGCCGAACACCGCGCCCAGGGCCAGCAGTCCGGCGATGAGCCACGCCGCATCGCCTGCTATCATGTACAGCAGCATCACCGCGGCGTAGACCACCACGGCGGAGCCGAACATGCAGAGAAAAAAGGTTTTCATATGTCCTCCTGTTCCGTCTCATCGGACGGTCCGCTTTTCTCCAGCAGCTGGTCCAGTTTCCGCTCCACTCGCTCCAGCCGCTCCTTCTGCCTGACATAGCAGGTCAGGAAGCCCGCCAGAGCCGCGGTGACCAGCAGAAACACGCCGAAAGCCGCCAGAAACTCGCTGAAGAACAGCCCGCCGATGACCAGCAGGGCCGCTCCCCCGAAGATGCTCAGCAGCCAATATCCGAAAAACTGACTCATGCCGTCCCCCTTTTGTAATCCGGTCACCGGGTGATGCCCAGCTCCCCCAGAATGGCCTCCTCCCGGGCGCGCATCTGTTCTTTCTGCGGTCCCTCGTCCAGATGGTCGTAGCCCAGCAGATGCAGCACGGAGTGGGTCACCAGATACGCCAGTTCCCGGCGGGCGGAGTGGCCGTACTCCTTGGCCTGAGCCGCCACATGCTCCATGGAGATCACCATGTCCCCCAGGGGCACCAGGCCGGTGCCGGGGTCCGCGTCCTCCTCGGAGGGCAGCTCGCTGGGGTGGAGGTCAAACTCCGGGAAGCTCAGCACGTCCGTGGCCCGATCCACCTGCCGCATGTCCAGATTGATCTGATGGATGTTCTCATCGTCGGTCAGCAGCACGTCCACCTCGCAGGGGAACGTGACGCCCTCCGCCGCCAGGGCGGTGCGGATGACCTTCCGGATGAAGGTGCAGCGGCTCTCATTGGCCGCGCCGGGCACGTCGGCGGTGATGGGGATATAGTGCCGCTTCGCCATTACCGCTTCCCTCCCTTTCCGCTGTTTCTGGCGGTCTCATATTTTTCGTAGGCCGCCACGATCCGCTGGACCATGACGTGGCGCACCACGTCGGCGTTGGTCAGCTCGCAGATGCCGATGCCCTCCACGTCCCGCAGCACCCGCATGGCCTCCTTCAGGCCGGAGGTCTTGTCCGCGGGCAGGTCGATCTGGGTGGTGTCGCCGGTGATGACGATCTTGGAGCCGAAGCCCAGACGGGTCAGGAACATCTTCATCTGCTCCCGGCTGGTGTTCTGGGCCTCGTCCAGAATGATGAAGCTGTCATCCAGCGTCCGGCCACGCATATAGGCCAGGGGCGCCACCTCGATGTTGCCCCGCTCCAGATACTTCTGGTAGGTCTCCGCCCCCAGCATGTCGAACAGGGCGTCGTACAGGGGCCGCAGGTACGGGTCCACCTTGCTCTGGAGGTCGCCGGGCAGGAAGCCCAGCCGCTCCCCCGCCTCCACCGCCGGACGGGTGAGGATGATGCGGTTCACCTGCTTGTCCCGGAAGGCCTGCACGGCGGCGGCCACGGCCAGATAGGTCTTGCCGGTGCCCGCCGGGCCCACACCGATGGTGACGGTGTTCTTCAGCACGGACTGGATATACTGCTTCTGGCCGATGGTCTTGGGCTTCACGGGGCGGCCCTTGGCGGTGATGCACAGCACATCCTGGGTCAGCTCCGAGATCTGGTCCTCCTTCCCGGCCCGCACCAGTCCGATGACGTAGCGCACGTTCTGCTCCCCGATGGACTCCCCCCGGGAGGACAGGGTCAGAAGGGCCTGGATGGCCTTCACGGCCAGCATGGTATCCTCCGGTTCGCCGTCCACCCGAAGCTCTCCGTCCCGGTTCACCACGGTGACGGAGAACTCCTGCTCCAGCAGACGGATATTCTCGTCAAAAGAGCCAAAGATGTTGATGGCCTGTTCCAGCCGTTCAATGCTGATCCTCTGTTCCAAATGCGGTCTCTCCTTTGTAAAAACGGGCCGTGGCCCTGTATTCCAGCCGGACGGGAAGTGTCCGGCGCAAAATCAACCAAAGCGTAGCGGGATATCAGGACGCCGTGTCCCCGGCGTCGGTGTAGATGGGCACAGTCCTGCCGACCTGCTCCTCACACTCCGCCGTCAGCGTCACCAGCAGGCGGTCTCCGGACTGCCGGGCGGTGCACAGGGCGGAGGTGACGGCGCCGTATTCGTCCACCAGGGAGTGGAGATAGGCGGTCAGCAGGGCCTCCCCCCGGGCCTGGGCCTCCTCCGCTGAAACGGCGGCGGTCTCCAGAGTGAAGGGGCGCAGGATCTCCCGCTCCACCGCCACCGGCAGGGAGATGCCGAAGGGGCGGAGCTGGGTCCGTGTCCTTATTTTATCACACTCTGTCAGGGAATCGCTACTGTTACCATAGAATTTTACCCGGTGCGTGCCAAAAATCAAGGCCCAGCGGCTTTTTTCCTCCCCCGTGGGCACCTTTTTCTCCGCCGTCAGCGGGACGGAGGTCCGCAGGGTGTACCAGGTCCGGGCGGTGACGGTGCCCATGCCGGCCTTCACTCGGGCGCCGAAGGTGCCGGTGTCCTCGATGCCGGAGATCAGGAGCTGGTCCTTCACCACCGTCATGCCGGGCTGCACCTGCTTCACGCCCCCCAGGGCGCTGACCTTCAGCACCAGTCCGTCCCGCCGGGCCACTACATTCTGGGGCGTCCGCTTGTCGGCGGGGGTGGGAGCGGGCTTCCGCTCCCGCACCTGCACCTGGGCCTGACAGCCGGAGACGTTGACGGTGATCCACACCAACTCCGGCATATCCAGCAGGATGTGGTTCCGCAGGTCGTCGGAGTCGATGGCGAAGCCGAAGGTGCCCAATCTTACGCCGTGCTCCTCCAGACAGCGGAGGATGGCCTCGTCGGTGACGGTCTCGTTCCCCTCAATCTGAAAATCCCAGATGAAAAAGGTGCCGAACAGCAGGAACACCAGGCACAGGGCGAGGCCTGCCATCAGGGCGTACCGCTTCCGGAACCGCCGGAGAAAATAGGGTACGCCGGCCTTTTTCTCCACGCTCAGCGTGCAGTCCAGATGTTTGGCCGCCTGCCGCAGGACGCGGTAATCCGTCCGGGACATGGAGCAGACGAACTCCGTGGGGGACACCCAGCACACGTCCCAGAGACTCAGCATCCGCTCCCCGCAGAGATTCAGCACCCGCTCCGGAAAGCCGGACACCACCCGGACCCGGACCTCTCCCCGCAGGCGGTTGGTCAGTTTTGCCAGCAGCATGGCCTCACCCCATCCATTCCACGGCGACGATGATGCCGCCGATCCGCAGTTCCTCCGCCGTCATGGCCAGCAGGTTCAGTCCCGTCCCCCGGACCCGGAGGACACCCCGCTCCGTGTTCACGTCCACGCAGGTGTCGCTGTAGGACAGGATGCCCGCGTGATGCTCGATAAACAGCTGCCGGTCCCCCACCATCTCCAGATGGGGCAGTCCCGCCACCACATCCGCCGGCAGATCGAACAGCTCCGCCACGGTGGACAGCATCCCGTCATGTCGTTTTCCTCGTTCCATACGTCCCACTCACCTCGTCAGAGTTTATGACGGACAGGGGAAAAACTTGCGCGCCCCCGGCGGGACAGCCTGTACTTTTCCACCGTCCCGCCGCATAGACTGGCCGGGGGTGATGGTCATGTATCAGAAGATCCGGTGGCGGCAGCCGGTGATGCTACTGTTGGTGACGGGCCTGTTCTGGCTGCTGCTGGACGCGGCGGAGGTGCGGACGGCGGTGACGGAGGGACTGTCCCTCTGCACCCGGTCGGTGATCCCCTCCCTGTTTCCGTTTCTGGCGGTGTCCGCCCTGCTGATGTCCCTGGGCTTCGGGGAGTGGCTGTCGGGGCCGCTGTCCGGGCTGATGGCCCTGTACCGGATCGGCGGCGCCGGGGCGTCGGCGCTGCTGCTGGGGCTGGTGGGGGGCTATCCCGTGGGGGCACGCACCGCCGCCTCCCTTGTATCGGACGGCGTGCTCTCCAAAGAGGAGGGCGAGCGTCTGCTGACCTTCTGCAACAACTCCAACCCCGCCTTTCTGATCACGGTGCTGGGACTGGGGGTGTTCGGCAGCGTCCGGACGGGGATGTGGCTTTGGCTGATCCATATCCTGTCCGCGCTGCTGACAGGATTGCTGTTGGCCCGACGGCCCCGGCGGACAAAGAGCGCCGCCCGCCGACCCGCGCCGTCCATGCCGCCCTTCCGGATGGTGCGGTTCTCCTCTGCCTTTGTGGCGGCGGTACAGTCCGCGCTGCAATCCATGGCGGGCATCTGCGCCTTCGTGGTATTCTTCTACGTGCTGGCCCTGCCCCTGCGGCGCATCGGCGGCACCGCGGCCACCGTTCTCGCGGGAATGCTGGAACTTTTTTCCGCCACGCCCCGGCTGACCAATGACGCCGCCGGGTTCGTGATGGCGGCGGGCCTGGCCGGATGGGGCGGCGTGTCCGTCCACTGCCAGACCATGGCGGTGCTGGGGGACAGCGGCCTGCCCGCGGCACCCTGCGTGGCGGGAAAGGCGGTGCAGGGGCTGCTGTCCGCCCTGCTGGCGGCGCTGCTGTGTCCCTGGGTGCTGGGGGCGTAAAAAAACATCCGTATGGTTCAGGCCATACGGATGTTTTTGCGGAAAACAAGCGGATATCACAGGTGCAGCAGCTCGATGAGCAGCAGCCACGCCAGACCGTAGTAGGTGACCACCGCCACCAGATCGTTGATGGTGGTGATCAGCGGGCCGGAGGCCACCGCCGGGTCGATGTTCAGCTTCTTGAAGATCAGGGGGACCACCGTGCCGCAGACGCTGGAGAGCAGGATGGAGGCCACCAGGGCGGCGCCGGTGCAGAAGGAAACGGAAAAGGCGAACACGGCGGTCTGGCCCTTCAGGACGATGAGGTACAGTCCGATCAGAGCGAAGGACAGCACGCCCAGAATGGCGCCGTTGGCCAGACCCACCCGGGCCTCCTTGCCCACCAGGAAGAGCTTCTGCCTGCCGCTGAGCTGCTCGTCCATCAGAACGCGGATGGTGACGGCCAGGGACTGGGTGCCCACGTTGCCCGCCATGTCCAGAATCAGGGACTGGAAGCTGATGATGATGGTCAGATGGGCCACCACGCCCTCAAACAGGCCCACCACACTGGAGACCACCAGCCCCAGGCCCAGCAGGATCACCAGCCACGGCAGGCGCTTGCCGATGCTCTTTTTCAGCGGCTCCTGGAGATCTTCCTCGGCGGACAGACCGGCCAGCTTCGCGTAGTCCTCGCCCAGCTCGTCATCCACCAGCTGGGTGATCTCCTGGGAGGTCAGAACGCCCCGCAGCTTGTTCTCCGCGTCCAGCACGGGGATGGAGTCCTCGGAGTAGTCCTTGATGCGCTCGATGCAGTCCTCAATCTGCTCGCTGGCATACACGTAGGGGTAGGAGGTCATGGTGATGGCCTCCAGCTGCGTGGTCTCCCGGGCGATGATCAGGTCCTTCAGATCGATGGCGCCTGCCAGGGTCCCGTCCCCGTCCACCACGTAGATGGTGGAGACGTTGTCGTTCTCCGCCGCCTGCTCCACCAGCTCCCGCATGGCCTGCCGCACGCTGATGCCGGCATGGATGGAGATATAGTTGGTGGTCATCCGGCTTCCGATCTCGTCCTCGTCAAAGGAACTGAGCAGGGTGATCTCCCGGCGGGTCTCGTCGTCCATCAGCTCCAGGAGCATGGCCCGCTGCGGCTTCTCCATCCGCTGGAGATACGCGGCGGCGGCGGACGGCTCCTGCCGGGACAGGATCTCCACCTGCCTGCGGACGCTGAGCTCGGCGAAGTATTCCTCCGGCCCTTCGGAGTACTCCAGCACGTCCGCCAGGGTACCGGCGTCCAGAATGCGGTAGAGCTTGTTCCGCTCTTCCTTTTTCAGCAGTTCCAGCGCCGCGGCGATGTCCTTTTCGTGGTAAGAGCGGAGCCGCTCCCGCATCAGTCCGGGAGTCAGGCTGCCGCGGAGGATGCCGGCGATTTCCGTCTTGTAATCGGGGTGCTGCGCGGTGATGGCGGTGTCGTTCAAAAGATTCTTGTTGGTGTTCATTGCCCTGTGCCTCCTCTGCAATCAGATTGTTTGGCAAAGGAGGGCGCGGTATGACGCCGCGGGAGAAAAAGGGCATAAAACTTCATGCGCATCATTTTCGGCTACCCCGAAGTGGCGAGAAAATGGCGCATCTTGTTTTTTGCGATGCTTTTGCACAGCAAAAAACCATTGTCCCCCGCAAAGCGACATCCACTACACCCGTCCTGTGCCGGTGTAGTGCAGCTTTGGAAGCAGACAATGGTATTCACAGACCGGCACGACGGCACGGCAGAATACGGTCAGAACACGGACGGCCCACAGCCGCACCGACTCCGACGGCATATGAATACCCTGTCTGTACTTCGACTGCAGCTACTGGTGTCCATGATCTCACCTCTCAATATGATGGATTTGCTGTATCAGCAAATTGATTTTAGCATATGGCTTCGGAACATTTCAACCGCTTTTTTACCAAAAAAGGCGGCCCTTCATCGACAAACTCCACAACGAAACAGGCCCCCGGACAGCGTCCGGGGGCCTGTAGGACACGGGATCGGCTCAGCCCTTTCCGGCCATCTCCACCGCCACGTTCAGGGCGATCTCCATCATCTGGGTGAAGGTGGTCTGCCGGTCCTCGGCAGGCAGCTCCTCACCGGTGACGATGCTGTCGGAGATGGTCAGCAGGGACAGTGCCCGCTTGCCGGTATAGGCGGCGTTGCAGTACAGGGCGGCGGACTCCATCTCCGCGCACAGGACGCCCATTTTGGCCCAGTCCATGGAGGCGCCGGAGGCGTCGTAGAACACATCGGAGGACAGCACGTTGCCCACCGGCATCCGGACGCCCATCCGGCGGGCGATGGCCACGGCGGTCTCCAGCAGCTCGTAGCTGGCGATGGGGGCGAAGGTGCCGGGCAGCTTGTACTGATGGGCGTAGTTGGAGTCGGTGCAGGCGGCCTGGGCGGCCACCACGTCCCGGAGCTTCAGTTCCTTGGACATGGCGCCGGCGGAGCCGATGCGGATGATGTTGTCCACGTCGAAGAACTTGAACAGCTCATAGGAGTAGATGCCCATGCTGGGCATGCCCATGCCGGAGGCCATGACGGACACCGGCGTATCCTGGTAGGTGCCGGTGTAGCCCTGGATGCCCCGGACGTTGTTCACCAGCTTGGCGTCCTTCAGGAAGGTCTCGGCGATGAATTTGGCCCGCAGAGGGTCGCCGGGCATCAGGACCGTCTTGGCGAAATCGCCCTGGGCGGCGGTGTTGTGGGGAGTGGACATATGGGATTCCTCCTTCATGTTTCAAAATAAGATCGTATCGGAGCCAGATGCGCTCCGGGGAATTACTTGCCGGCTTCCTGGGCCTTGACGGCCTTCACCACCCGGCTGGTGCCCAGACGGGAGGCGCCCAGCGCCAGGAAGTCCTGGGCGTCCTGAAGACCGGCGATGCCGCCGGCGGCCTTGATCTTCACGCCGGGGCCGATGTGCTTCGCAAACAGGGCCACGTCCTCCCGGGTGGCGCCGCCCCCGCCGAAGCCGGTGGAGGTCTTGATATAATCCGCGCCGGAATCGGTGACGATCTCACACATCCGCACCTTCTCCTCCTCCGTCAGGAAGCAGGTCTCCACGATGACCTTCAGCAGCTTCCCGCCGCAGGCGTCCTTCACGGCCCGGATCTCCTCCAGCAGATCGTCCCACCGGCGGTCCTTCACCCAGCCCACGTTGATGACCATGTCGATCTCCGCCGCGCCGTTTTCCACCGCGTCGGCGGCCTCCAGGCACTTGACCTTCGTGGTGGAATAGCCGTTGGGGAAACCGATGACCGTGCAGATGGGGATGCGGCCCGCCGCGTACTCCGCCGCCTGCTTCACATAGGCGGGCGGGATGCACACGCTGGCGCAGCCGTAGCGGATGCCGTCGTCGCAGACGGCACGGATCTCCTCCCAGGTGGCGGTCTGTGCCAGCAGGGTATGATCCACTTTGGAGAGAATGTCCTTCAGGTCCATTTCAGCTCACTCCTTATAATCAATAGACAGATGTCCTGAAAAGCATGGTTATGCCTGGGAGCCGGACGGCTCCTGGGGAGCGGGAAGGGCGTGCCACACCAGCTTGCCGTTCTGTTCCGTCATCTCGATGCGGCCCCGGCAGCGCAGGTAGTCCAGATGGGACATGGCCTCGCCCACGGCGAAGAATTTCTGGGTCAGGGGGAAGTCCTCCCAGCTCCGGCACCGGATCTGCCAGCGCATGACGCCCGCGATCTGGTAGGCCGTCAGGCCGGGATGGCCCTGCACCACGGAGAAGGTGTCCTCCAGCCGCCGGTGATGGTGGGCGGTCAGCTCGTCCACCCGGGCCCGCAGATCGCCGGTCTCCGACCGGTGGGCGGGCAGTAGCAGCTCCACCGGCAGGTCCCGCACCCGCGCCAGACTGTCGAGATAGCT
The DNA here is from genome assembly GCA_022778785.1 of Dysosmobacter sp. GTDB lineage: Bacteria > Bacillota > Clostridia > Oscillospirales > Oscillospiraceae > Oscillibacter. The sequence continues at coordinate 11,537 of JALFSO010000004.1, forward strand.
GCCCAGGGCGTCGGGCATACTCTCCCAGCGGCAGATGTTGGGGGTGATGTGGAACAGCACGTGGTCTCCGGCGAACAGCGTCTTCCGATCCTTGTCGTACAGGCACATATGGCCCGGAGAGTGGCCGGGGGTGAAGATGCACCGCAGCCGCCAGCCGCCGTATTCCAGGACCTCCCCGTCCGCCAGACAGTCGTAGTGGTCCGCGATCTGGGGGGCCATCTCCCTGGCGGGATTGCTGCCCCACAGCACGTCCATCTCCTCCCGGGAGAAGCCATCCCGGATGGACTGCTCATTCCGGAGCCGCCAGAAGTCGTCGTCGCCCCGCTCCACCAGCTCATCCCGGTCCTCCCGGCTGAGGAAGATGCGGCAGCTGGGGCGGTGCAGCTCCGTGGACAGGCCGGAGTGGTCGCTGTGGAGATGGGTCAGATAGATGTCCGTCCGTCCCAGGTCCACCCGCAGCTCCCGGAGCTGGCGCTCCATGGCCTGACGGCAGGGCTCCTCCCGGAAGCCGGTGTCGATGAGCAGGTTCCGCTCACCGGTGATGAGGTAGCTGTTGAGATTTTTCAGGGGATTTCCCACCAAGGGAATATCCAGCCGGTACAGATTTTCAGCGATCTTCTCCGCCATGGTCCTGGTCCTTTCCGTTGTCCGCCCGAGGCGGAGGTTCCTCTTTATCTTAGCAGAATGTTGGATGGCTGTCCAGCGGCTCTTGTAAAATCGGATGTCCGGTGTTACAATAGAACATCCCGGAAGAAGGTCTATTCCGGGAAAAGCAACTGGTTTTTACACTTTCGGAGGTACATATCCATGACAAAACGATTTCTTGCCCTGGCCTGCGCCATGGCACTGACAGCCGCGGCGGCGTCGCCCTCCGCCCTGGCGCTCAGCGGAGAGGCATCCCGGGCCGGGGACACCCTCTACACCCTGGGCCTGGTGAAGGGCACCACCGGCTCGGAGTATTCTCTGGAGCTGGAGGCCCCTGCCACCCGGGGTACCGCCGTCACCATGCTGGTCCGTCTGGCCGGCGCGGAGGACGACGCCGCACGGAGCGGCGGCCAGACCGGCTTCCGTGACGTGCCCGCCTGGCTGAAAAACGCTGTCGGCTACGCCGCCGGTCAGAAGTGGACCGCCGGCGTGACGGCCACGGAGTTCCGTCCCCAGGACCCCGTCACCGCCAACGCCTGGTGCACGTTCCTGCTGCGGATGCTGGGCTACAGCGACAGCGAGGGCGACTTCGCCGTAACGGACGCCGCCGTCTTCGCCCGGCATATCGGCCTGACGGAGGTGACTTATTCCGGCGAGCTGTCCCGTGGTGAGCTGTTCGACATCGCCTGCGACGCCCTGAAGTTCCACTACAAGGACAGCCAGGAGACTGTCCTCTCCCGGCTCATCAGCGAGGGCACGGTGTCCCGTGCCGCCGCCAACGCCCTGGACCTGATGCCCACGGAGCTGACGGCCCGGCAGGTGGCCGACCGGTATTCCGCCGCCGTCTTCCGGCTGGACTGCTACGAGATCGCGGACTGGAAGAACGCGGAGAAACCCAGCGCCAACGCCACCGGCTTCTTCATCGACGGCAGCGGCATCGCCGTCACCAACTACCACTCCATCGATGCCGCGCTCTTTGTGAAGGCGACACTGTCCACTGGCGAGTCCTATCCGGTGGAGCGGGTGCTCTACTATGATCCGCAGATCGACATTGCCGTGATCCAGGTCTCCAGGACCTCCCTGGACGGCGAGACCACCTCCACCTTCGCCTCGGTGGAGATGGCGGGCACGGCGGACATCCGAACCGGCGACGTGGTGTACGCCATCAGCAATCCCCTGGGCCTGGGTCTGTTCGTGTCCCAGGGCATCATCAGCGATCCCAGTCGGAAGGTGGAGCGGTACGCCCTGCCCTGCGTTCTGAACACCGCTGACATCTCCATGGGTTCCAGCGGCGGCGCCCTGCTGAACGCCTACGGACAGGTGATCGGCGTCACCGCCGGCGCCTACAGCAGCGGCAACAGCATGTATCTGGCGGTGCCGGTGGACCCGGCCATGACCGCCGACCTCACTGGCGAAGGCTGGAACCTGGCGGAGGTGGACCAGATGGAAAACGGCCGGTAAACCGGCGCTCCGTCCGAAAGCAAATCAAAAACCGGCTGACCAAACGGTCAGCCGGCTTTTTCGTCCGGGCTACAGGATCTCCATGATCTCCCGCAGATGGTCCACCGTGTAATCCACCGGCGGGGCGGTGTCCCGGGGCAGATGGTTGTGGTTGTACCAGCAGGTGCGCAGGCCGAAGTCCACGCCGCCCTGCATATCCGCGGTGAGGGAGTCGCCGATGAGCAGGACCTCCTCCCTCGGAGGATCACCCAGCCGCTCCATGCAGCGCTCAAAAAAGGCTCGGCTGGGCTTGGGCGCGCCGATCTCCTGGGAGACGAACATGCCCTTGAAATATCGGAGCATCCCCGCCAGCCTCAGCCGGTGGGCCTGCTGCTCCTCGCTGGCGTTGCTGGCCACGTAGAGGTCGTATGTTCCGGAGAGGTACTCCAGCAGCTCCGGCGCTCCGTCCACCGGGATGTGGCTCTCGTGGAGGAGCTGGGCGTACCGCCGCTCAAAGGCCACGCCGTCGGCGTCAATGCCCAGCTTGTCGAAGATCCAGGGGAAGCGGATGTTGTGCAGCCCCTCCCGGGTGAGACGGCCCTGCTCGATCTCGTACCACAGCCGGTCGTTGATGTCCAGAAACACCGGGAACATCTCCGGCCGGTAGGTCAGGCCGAACTCCCGGAAGCCCTCCTGGATGGAGGCAGCGGAGCATTTGTTGAAATCCAGAAGGGTATTGTCCACGTCCAGCAGAATGATGCGGATCACACCGGCACCTCCCTTTCCTGATGATAGGGCTATTATGACAGAAACGGCCCGCCGGCGCAAGAGGAAAGAGGCGGGCTGTGCCCGCCTCTTTCCCGCTCACTTGTTCAGATATTCCTCTGGGTCCACGGAGACGCCGTTTTTGGCTACGGAGAAATGGAGATGGGGTCCCTCGGCGCTCTCCGCCAGGGCGGTGGTGCCCACGGCGCCGATGATCTGTCCGGCGGAGACCTTGTCCCCCTTCTGAACGGTAGGCTGTTCCTGAAGGTTGGCGTAGGCGGTCTCATACCCGCCGGAGTGGCCCAGCACCACGGTGGTGCCTAGCAGGTCGTCCTGGAAGACGGACAGCACCGTTCCGGCGCTGGCGGCCAGCACATTGGTACCCGCCGCCGCGGCGATGTCCACGCCGTCGTGGGTGCGCCAGTCATCCAGGGTAGAGTTGTAGGTCAGGGCGTCCACGGAGAAGGCGGCCACCACCTGTCCGCTGAGGGGCGACACCACCAGACTGGGGGCCTCCGGGATCACCGGCGCGGTGTTTACCGCGGGAACGTCTTCAACGGCAGGCTCCTCCGATGCGGCGCTGACCTCCCCGCCTCCGGCGGAATCGGCGTCCGTCTCCGTGATGGGCTGGGGCTGTACAGTCTCTACCACCGGCACCTCCGGCGTGACGTCCGACTCCGGCACCTCGGACACGATGGTGGACTCGGCAGAGGAGGCGGGCAGAGCTGTTTCCGGCTGGGCATCGCGGAACAGCAGGAAGTAAGCGCCGGTGCCCACCGAGGCCAGACAGAGGAACAGAACGGCGTAGAATCCGGCGCCGCCCAGAGTGGTTCTGAGTTTGTGGAACAATGAAATCCCTCCTTTTCCCAACAGTGTTGACGGAAAAGGAGGGATTTATACATCATATTCCGGAAAAGAGCGGAATTATTTGATGATGAGGGTCTTGCCGGTCATCTCGGCGGGCTTCTCCAGACCCATCACGTCCAGAATGGTGGGCGCGATGTCCGCCAGCTTGCCGGGCCGCAGCTCCGTGCCGGCGCCGCAGAGGATGAAGGGTACCAGATTGGTGGTGTGGGCGGTCATGGGGGAGCCGTCCTCCTGCCGCATCTGCTCGGCGTTGCCGTGATCGGCGGTGACCATGGCGATGCCGCCCATCTTCAGGGTGGCGCCCACCACCTTGCCCACGCACTCGTCCACAGTCTCCACAGCCTTGACGGCGGCGTCGAACACGCCGGTGTGGCCCACCATATCGCAGTTGGCGAAGTTCAGGATGATGACGTCATAGGCGCCGGACTCGATGCGCTCAACGCACTTGGCGCAGACCTCATAGGCGCTCATCTCCGGCTGGAGGTCATAGGTGGCCACCTTGGGAGAGGGCACCAGCACCCGGTCCTCGCCGGGGAACACGGTTTCGGAGCCGCCGTTGAAGAAGAAGGTCACATGGGCGTACTTCTCCGTTTCGGCGATGCGGAGTTGGGTCATGCCCATGCTGCTGAGGTACTCGCCCAGGCCGTTCTTCACCGTGACGCGGGGGAAGGCAACCTCCACGTTGGGCATGGAGGCGTCGTACTCCGTGTTGCACACGAAGGTCAGGGGGAAGTACTGATGGGTGAAGCCGTCAAAGTCCGGGTCCACCAGGGAGCGGGTGATCTCCCGGGCCCGGTCGGGACGGTAGTTGAAGAAGATGACGCTGTCGTTGTCGGAGATGGTGCCGTCCTGGTCGCAGACCACGGGTTCCACGAACTCGTCGGTGACGCCTCGGTCATAGGAGTCCTTCACGGCGGCCACGGGCACGGGATTAAAGGCGGCGCCCTCACCGTAGACCATGGCGTCGTAGGCCTGCTCCAGCCGGTCCCAGCGCTTGTCGCGGTCCATGGCGTAGTAGCGGCCCATCACCGTAGCGATCTTACCGACGCCCAGCTCCCGGCACTTCTCCACGGTCCGGGCTACGAAGTCGGCGCCGGAGGTGGGGGACACATCACGGCCGTCCAGGAAGGCGTGGATATAGACCCTCTCCAGGCCCTTGTCCCGGGCCATTTTCAGCAGGGCGAACAGATGCTCCAGATGGGAGTGGACACCGCCGTCGGACAGCAGGCCCATCAGGTGGAGGGACGTACCCTTCTCCTTGCAGGCATCCATGGCGTGGTTGTAGGCGGGATTTTCGAAGAAGCTGCCGTCGGCGATGGCGTTGGTGATGCGGGGCAGGTCCTGAAACACCACGCGGCCGCCGCCGATGTTGGTGTGTCCCACCTCGCTGTTGCCCATCTGGCCGTCGGGCAGGCCTACGCTGAGACCGGAGGCCTCCAGCGTCGTATGGGCGTACTCCCGAAACAGCTTATCCAGGCAGGGCGTCCGGGCTGCTGAGACGGCGTTGCCGGAGGCTGCGTCGGAGAGGCCGAAGCCGTCCATGATAATGAGGGTTGTGGGTGTTTTATTCATAGTTGTTTCTCCATTTCATCGACAAAACACACTGGAAAGAGGCTTCCCGCGTCCAGCGAAGAGCCGACGCAAAAGGAAAGGGAGCGGACAAAGGAAGGAGGCAAAAAAACGCAGCAACTCCCGCAACCGCCGCTCCGGGAAAGGGGGGCAGGGGGAAACCTACGGTTTCCCACGGAATGTCAGGCCCGCAGGCAAGCACAAAGGGGAGCCCAAAAACCGCAGAAACTCCCACGACCGCCAAGCCGGGAAAGGGGGCCAGAGAGAAACCTGCGGTTTCCCACGGGATGTCAGGTCCGCAGGCAAGCACAAAGGGGAGGCAAAAAAACGCAGCAACTCCCGCGGCCGCCAAGCCGGGAAAGGGGGCCAGGGGGAAACCTACGGTTTCCCACGGTTCTTTTGCCCGCAGGGCAAAAGAATCTGCCGGAATCATTTTTCCGGCGACATGCGCGGCGGAAAAATACCGCGGCCCGTGCGCCCCTGGGGCGCACACACCAGTCCGCAGACTGGTGGTGGGGTGGTTAGGAGGGGAGCCTGCTCCCCTCCTAAAACGATCTTACTCCTGGTTCGCGGCGTTGATGATGTCCACGAACTGCTCGGGCTTCAGGGCGGCGCCGCCGATGAGGCCGCCGTCGATGTCGGGCTGAGCCAGCAGCTCCGCGGCATTCTTGGGATTCATGGAGCCGCCGTACTGAATGGTGACGCTGCGGGCGACCCGGGCGCCGTACAGGGCGCGGATGGTGGCGCGGATGTTGGAGCAGACCTCGCCGGCCTGCTCGGCAGTGGCGGTCTTGCCGGTACCGATGGCCCAGATGGGCTCGTAGGCGATGATGCAGCGGCGCAGCTTGTCGGCGGGGACGTTGTACAGCGCACTCTTGACCTGCATGGCGATCCAGTCGTTGGTGATGCCGGTCTCACGCTGCTCCAGGCTCTCGCCCACGCAGATGATGGGGCTCATGCCGGCATTCAGGACGGCGTGGACCTTCTTGTTGACAGTCTGGTCAGTCTCGCAGAAATACTGACGGCGCTCGGAGTGGCCGACGATGACATACTTCACGCCCAGGTCCTTCAGCATGTCAGCGGAGACCTCGCCGGTGTAGGCACCCTTCTCCTCAAAGTAGACGTTCTCGGCGCCCACGGAGATCCGCAGGTCCTTGAAAGCCTTCAGAGCGGTAGAGATGTTGCAGGCGGGAACGCAAATCACGGTCTCGCACCACTTGGCCTTGGGAAGGATCTTCTTGATGTCTTCAGCGAACTTCTTGGTCTCGGTGGCGGTCATGTTCATTTTCCAGTTGCCGGCAATGACGGTTTTACGATATCTGCGATTCATAGCGATCAAAACTCCTTATTTATTTGACTAGACTGTACAAGGTTCCGGTATCTAAGTATGCAAAAAGCGGTGCAAGGGAGGGAAGGCCGCGAAAGATGGCCTTCGCCGCCCTCTTGCCGCATTCAGCCATGACAGGTGCGAACCGCTGGACACAGCCGAAGCGCCGCCAGCGGCGGGGATCTTACTTATCCAGCAGGCAGGCCACGCCGGGCAGTTCCTTGCCCTCCAGGAACTCCAGAGAGGCGCCGCCGCCGGTGGAGATGTGGGTCATCTTGTCGGCGTAGCCCAGCTGCTCAACGGCCGCCGCGCTGTCGCCGCCGCCGATGATGGTGATGGCCTCGGTTTTGCTGAGAGCCTCGGCCACGGCCTTGGTGCCCACGGCGAAGGCGGGGAACTCGAACACGCCCATGGGGCCGTTCCAGATGACGGTGCCGGCGCCGGCCACGGCGTCGCAGTACAGCTTCACGGTCTCGGGGCCGATGTCCAGGCCCTGCCAGCCGTCGGGAATCTCGCCGGTCTTGACAACCTTGCTCTCAGCGTCGGGAGCAAAGGCGTTGGCCACCACGGTGTCCACGGGCAGGAGCAGCTTGACGCCCTTCTCGGCAGCCTTCTTCACCATGTCGTTGGCATAGGACTCCCAGTCGGCCTCCAGCAGGCTGTCGCCCACCTTGCCGCCCTGAGCGGCGGAGAAGGTGTAGGCCATGCCGCCGCCGATGATGATGGTGTCAGCAATCTCGAGCAGGTTATTGATGACGCCGATCTTGGAGGAAACCTTGGAGCCGCCCAGGATGGCCACCAGGGGACGCTTGGGGTTGGCCAGAGCGCCACCGATGATCTCCAGCTCCTTCTGGATCAGGAAGCCGGACACAGCGGGCAGGTAGTCGGCCACGCCGGCGGTGGAGGCGTGAGCGCGGTGCACGGCGCCGAAGGCGTCGGAC
>JALFSO010000007.1 GCA_022778785.1 Dysosmobacter sp.
GGCGGTGGTGGGGCCAAGGATCAGGTTGCAGATGATCTTGGCGGCAGCGCCGCGGGTCAGGACGTTCTGGGGATTGAAGTTGCCGTCGGTATAGCCGTCGACAACGCCGATTTCGGAGATCACGGCAACGGCTTCATCATACTTGATGGAGCTGTCGTCCTTGAACTCCTTGGCGCCGGCGCTGATGGTGACCAGAGAAAGAGACATCACCAGGGCCAGAGCCAGAGACAGGAATTTCTTCATGGGGTTTCCTCCTTTTGAAATTTACCGGGAAATCCGTCCGTCACTACAGGGGAGACATACTCCTCATTAATTATTTCAAAGCCTTGCAGCACAATTGATTGAAGAAAAAATGGTAGCCATTTAAAAATACTTGACTACCAATCCGGTGGAAACCATTGCGGCACAGGGGATTCATTTGGTAGCCAGTTTTTTGTTTGGTAGCCAGTTTTGAGAATGGAAAAATCAAGCAGAAAAAAGCCGGAAAAGCGCTGAGCGGACGGAATTCTCTGAAATTTCCAGCTTTGGAAAATTCGGGAAGGAGCGTTGAACGATCCGGTTAAAAATGGAGTAATCTTCCTAAAATCCTGAAAAAACAGGGGAAATTACGCTCAAAACGGTCGGGTTTTCCGTCCGGCGCCTTGGAAAGCGGGCACCACCGGGCTATAATGGACGGAGAAAACCCGGTTTTTCCTGTCATATGTAAGGCAAAAATCCGTCTGTATCAACAGAAGACCTGCCCGAAAAGGGCGAGATGGGAGGGAGACCCATGGAAGACGCCGCCATTGTGGAGCTGTACTGGCACCGGGATCAGATGGCCATTGCCGAAACTGACGGAAAGTACGGCCTCTTCTGCTGGAAGATCGCCTGGAACATCCTGTCGGTGCGGGAGGACGCGGAGGAGTGCGTCAACGACACCTGGCATCAGGCCTGGAACTCCATGCCGCCCCAGCGGCCCCGCTCCCTGCGAGCCTATCTGGGCCGCATCGTCCGGAATCTGTCGCTGGATCTGTGGCGGCGAAACCACGCCCAAAAGCGGGACATCGGCATGGAGCAGCTTCTCTCGGAGCTGGAGGACTGCATTCCCGCCCGGCAGACGGTGGAGGACGCCATAGAGACGGCGGAGCTGTCCCGGAGCATCAGCCGCTGGCTGGAGGGCCTGCCCAGTCAGGACGCCGCGCTGTTCGTCCGGCGGTACTGGAACGGCGAGCCGCTGTCGTCTCTGGCGGAGGAGGCGGGCATGTCCGCCAACCGTCTGAGCCAGAAGATGCTGCGGCTGCGGAGCAGTCTGCGGAAGACGCTGGAACGGGAGGGGGTGGCCATATGAGCAGAGCGCAGCAGGAAAAGCTGTACGACGCCATCACCGGCATCCGGGAGGACATTGTGGAAGCCGCTCAGGAGACGCCGCTGCGGACGGTGAAAAAAGCCCATTGGGGCCGCCGGGTGGCCGTCGCGGCGTGTCTGTGCGCCGCGGTGGGCGTTGGATGGGGCCTGTCCCACCTGCGGATGGGCGCCAGCAGCGGCGGAGGCGGCGGAAGCGACGCGGAGGGCACGTTCATGTCTTACGCCGGGCCGGTGTTCCCCCTGACACTGACAGAGGCGCAGAGCGGGCTGACGGCGGAACGGGACATCACGCTGGACTTCGCCGGCTACGAGTCCCGCCGGGAGACAGTGCTGCGGGAGGACGGAACCGAAGATTTCACCTACGAGACCTGGGAGTCGGACATCCGGGTCACCGATGAATATACCCTCACCAATTCCGCCGACGAGGATGTGACGGTGCGGGCGCTGTATCCCTTTGCGGGCAGCCTGCGGACGCTGGGGAAGCTTCGGCCGGAGATTCAGGCGGACGGGGAGACCGTGAAGACGGAGCTGTCAGCCGGAGGTTACAGCGGGGGCTTTTCTGGCGTCCTGGGCGGCGACGGCAGTGATCCGGGGCTGTACAACCTGGACCCGCCCCACAGCTGGGAGGGTTATCGGGACCTGCTGGCGGATGGAACCTATCAGGCAGGGGCCTTTGTGCCGGCACAGGAGCTGACGGAGCCGGTAACGGTATACGAGTTCACGGGCTCTCAGGCGCCTACGGAGAAGTACAGCGCCGCCACGCTGGCTGTGTGGTTCACCATAGACCCGGAGCGCACCGCCGTCCTTACCTGGGGCTTCAACGGCATGGAGTGGGATCAGGACACGGGATACCGCCGGTACAGCTATTTCGTGGAGAAGTACGGAGGACGGGAACAGACCCGGATGCTCATCGTCTTCGGAGACGACGTAGCGGAGTACACATTGGGGGGCTATGAAAACGGCGCCTGCGAAAAGGAGATCGGCGGCGTTTCCGCCGTAGTGACCCGGCGGGAGACCACCTTCGGCCAGCTTCTCCGGGAGCTGACGGCGGTCTGCCGGGAGGAGAACGCCCGGGTCAACGGCGAGGGCGATCTGTCCGGCGTCTCCGACGAACTCCTGCTGAAGGCCGTCGCCGGCTCCGTGGTAAACTACGCCAACACCATCGCCCGATATGACGGAGGGCGGCTGGACGATGTGGTCAGCGACGCCGTCTCCATGGCCAGGGTTTTCTATCTGGCCTTTGACGTCACCGTCCCCGCAGGCGGCAGCGTCTCCGTGACGGCGGCGATGCGGAAGGAACCCAGCATGGACCTCTATCACGGCGGCGATTCGGAGAACTGGCGGAACTACGGCTATGATCTGGTGACCCGTCTGGGCTCCAACCTGACCTTTACCGCCCAGCGGGCGGCGCTAGTGAACACGGAATGGATGGAGATCGTGGGGCAAAACTTTGGCTTTGATCCGGAGAACGGCGTCACTGCCGTGGAACTGGATCCGGCTCAGGAGCACTACTATCTGGACGTGCGCCGGACGGTGCCGGAGACGTGAAAAAACGCCCCTGCGGGAATCCTCCCGCAGGGGCGTGCCATATCGGGGCAAAAAACTCCCGCCGGAGAATTCCGGCGGGAGTTCATATTACCAGGAGTGGAACTTCCAGGACTGACGGGCGGTCATGGCGAAATAGGTGTAATCGGTGCCGCGGCCGCTGCTGTCGCCCCAGGTGGTGTCGATGTGATACTGAGTGCCGTCCAGCTCCGCCACGGTCCAGATGTGGCTGGTATTGGCCAGAGCGGCGCACTGGATGCCCTCCAGTTTCAGCAGCAGGTTATAGGCGCCGGTATAGCCGTCGCAGACGGCGACGCCGTCGTGGAACAGGGCGTAGGGAATGTGGCTGAGGGAGTCCTCCCCCGCACCGTAATCGTAGATGCAGTTCCGGCAGATCCAGTCATAGTAGACCTTCGCCTTTTCGTACTCGCTCATGCTGGCGGTGATGGCGCCGTCGGCCCACAGCTGGTCGTGGACCGCAATGGCGGCATCCAGCGTGTAGGCGCGGTATTCCGCCAGCTGCTCCGACGTGCAGCAGGTGGCGGAGAAGGTCAGCACCAGCTCCCCGGTGACCGTGTCGTAGGTGCAGCTGACGGCGTTGTAGCACTGTTCACAGGAGGCCTTGACGGCGGACAGCGCCTGATTCATCATCTGCCGGGCGGTGACGGCGGAGACCTTGGAGAACTGAAGCGTCAGGGTGTCGCTGCCCTGGGACAGCATGTACTGCACGTCGGCGGCCACTTCCTCCTGACTGGCAGGCGAGAGAACAAAACCGGCATCCTCCGCCAAATCGCCCCAGGTGGTTCCCTGAGCGCTGTAGTAGGAGAGCAGATCCCAGTCCGGCGTGACCCGAAGGGCGGGGTCCACCAGGCGGGTCAGCAGTGCCGCCAGCGCCCCACGGCTAATGGAGGCGTCGGGATAGAACGTGCCGCTGGGGTCGCTGCCCTGGGAGATGCCCCGGCGGTAGAGGGAGAGGATATCCTCCCCGTATTCCGTGTCCGCCGTCACATCAGGGATAAAATACCCGGTGGCATAGGCCTGCTCCACCAGCGTGCCGTTGATGTCCGGCAGCGCGTCCTCCGGCAGGGTGTTGGCCAAAATGTGGGCCGCCGTTTTCCGGGTGGCGGCGTCGCCGTACTGGCCGTCCAGCTCCGTTCCCAGGACGCCCAGGGACTGGAGATACCGGAGATAGGGCTCATAGACCGTTCCGCTCTCCGACGGGAAGGCGGCGCCCTCCTCCGGGGCGCCGGTGGCGTACAGGCTGCGGAGCCGTCCAGCGAAGATGACGACCTGTCCCACAGTGACAGGCGCCTCCGGTCCGAAGGTGCCGTCGGCCCGGCCCACCGTCAGGCCGTATTCATACAGCGCGGCCACATTGTCATAGAACGGAGAGGTGACGGCCACGTCGGGAAACTGACCGTCATAGGTCCCGGAGCGGACGAAATTCTCATAGCTGTCGGAGACCGCCAGGACGGTGGAGGTCATCATCGACAGCGCCAAAAGCAGCGCGGCGATGCGCTTTTTCATGTGGGTTCTCCTTTTAAGATCGGTGGGCGGTGAAGCTGTGTCTGTCAGCTCACCAGGTTCAGATCATCGGCGGTGCGGTCGATCAAGTAGGGATTCAGGGAGTCGTTCACCAGCTCCAGCACGGCCTCGCCGTCCAGCAGGTACAGAGAGCGGCTGCCGCTCCACTCGCCGGGCAGCGTGGAGAACTGGATGGCGTCCAGTCCCATGAGAATGGCCTGTTCCCCGAACCAGGCCAGCTCATTGACCCGCAGGTCTGTGTCCACGTATGTATCGAAGATCTTGGCGTAGTCCCCGATCTTCTGGGGATTGGACAGCATTTTTTTGGCGACGGCCTTCAGAAACGCCTGCTGGGTGTCGATGCGGCCCAGATCCTGGCGGCCGCCGTAGCCGGTATCATCGTTGTTGTGACGGAAGCGCACCACCTTCAGAGCGTCGGTGCCGCTGAGGTGCTGCATACCCTCCTGGAAGTGGATGTGCAGGTCCTGCACGGGATCGTCATAATCCATATTTTCCGGAACGTAGAAGTCCACGCCGCCGATGGCGTCCACCAGCTTCACAAAGCCCTTGAGATCCACCTGGACGGTGAAGTCCACCGGGATGCCCAGGGTGTCCGCCAGGGTGTCCGCCAGGGTCCGGACGCTGGTCTTGGAGGGGACGTTGACCTTCTGGGCTTTGCCGTTGTAATAGACGCCGGAGTCCCGTGGGATGCTGACGCAGTGAACGGCGTTTTCCCCTGCGTCGAAGGCCACCAGGATATTGGTATCGCTGCCGCCGTTGTCGTTGTCCATGCCGGAGACCAGGATGGTGAAAAAGTCGTCTTTCCGGGCATAGCGGTCGGGACCCGGATCAACAGAGTCTGCGGACACGGAACCGGCGGAGGCGGCGGCCTGTCCCGCCTGCACGGAGGTGGAAAGCTGGGAGCTTCCGGCGGCCAGCTGGGGCTTGTGGATGAGGATGCGGTAGACGGCGGCCAGAGCGGCGAATACGAAGACCAGCAGCAGAACGGTGCGGGGCCAGCTGCGCCGGCGCTTTCTCCGGCGGGAATGTGTCTGGGGCATGGCGGTGAAACTCCAATCTGAGACGCGGCATCGCCGCGGTCGGTAGTGTTATCGGCTTGTACGGGGATGTGCTGCCGGACGTGAGGACCTGAGACCCGCGCGGCGATCCCGGCGGAAATGTCAGTAGCCATCATTATAGGGCGGCAGGTAAAAAAGTACAAGGGAAAAAAGGTTACAATTTAGTGAACAATACCAGAACCTGAAAAAGGGATGGCGCACCGCGTCATCCCTTTTCCGCATCTTCCGGATCGCTGCCGGTGTTCAGGGCGATCCGCTCCAGCAGCGCCTTGATATCCGCCAGCATCTGGTTCTGATAGGAGAGAGAGCAACGGATGTAGCGCTGCATGGGGTCCTCCTCCGCGGTCGGCAGCTGCTGTGCCGGACGGGGCCACCGGCGCATCACCGGCTCCTGTCGGGGCAGAGGTGCGGATGGCTTCGCCTGGGACGGTGGAGGGACGGACACCGGCTGGGAGGCGGCGCGATCCTGCGGACGCCGATTGTCAGCCACAGGGCTCCCTCCCCTCACTGTCCCCGGTATTTCTTCCGGGTGGCGATGCCGCCCCGGATGTGCCGCTGGGCTTTGTTGACCTCCAGGACCTCTTTGACTTGCAGATACAGTGTCCGATTGAACTGGGGCAGCCGCTCTGAGATGTCTTTGTGTACCGTACTTTTGCTGATCCCGAACTTTTTAGCGGCGTTGCGGACTGTAGTCCTGTTTTCTATGATGTACTGGGCGAGCGCACAGGCCCGTTCCTCGATGTTCCCTTTCAAGAAGCAACACTCCCTGCCTCGTGTTGCTTAAACCTATGCAAAACGGGCGGAAGATATGCGGACTCCGGGGAGAGATGAAACCGTTCGCCGGCGGCAGGATGGGGATATCCGGCGCATGTTGGGGAAAAATATGAACAACGCGTAAATTCTCACATAAACCGATGAAATATTTATATAAATCTGTTGACAAAAGTTCCGGGCGGGTCCATGATAGCGGTAAGAAAACCAAGGAGGCGCATGATGAAGAAAAACCTGTACAGCCTGATGCTGTCGGACGACGTGGTGCGGGAGGTGGACGCCCTGGCCCACCGGATGGGAACCAACCGGTCCGCCCTGGTGAACCAGATCCTGGCGGACTATGTCTCCGTCCCCACGCCGGAGCGGCGCATCAACGATATTTTCCAAGCCATCGAGGAACTGGTGACGCCCTCCCGGGAGCTGGTGCCCTTCTTCGCTCCCAACTCCCCCACCATGTCCCTGAAATCCAGCCTGGCCTACAAGTACCGGCCCACGGTGAAATATGAGCTGGACCTCAACGGCGGCGGAGAGGACGCCATGGGCGACCTGAGCGTCATCTTCCGCACCCAGTCCGCGGGACTCATCGCCGCCATGTCGGAGTTCTTCCGGCTGTGGGTCCGGATCGAGGACGCATGCCTCGCGCCGCTGCTGGGCGGCACCATCACCTGTTCTCTGTACGACGGGCGGTTCGTCCGGCCGCTGGCCATGCCCAGGGGACGGGCCTCCACGGCGGAGGACATCGCCGGGGCCATCAGCGACTATGTCCAGCTGTTCGACCGGCTGCTGAAGGGCTATCTGGGCGGCACACTGTCCGAGCGGGACGTGGAGCTGGCCTATCGTGGGGACCTGCGGAACAGGACCCTTCTGATCTGAATTGTTTCATAGAGATGAGCAAAACAAGGCTACCGTTTAGGCCTTGAAGCAAGCAGAGGGCAAGAGAGACGTAAAAACCGGAAAATTAGGCTACGGAAAAAGACGCAGTTCGAATCTGCGCCTGCAAGGATCAATATTCTGTTTGTCA
>JALFSO010000046.1 GCA_022778785.1 Dysosmobacter sp.
GCTGCCGCTGCGCGGCGCAAACGCCTGCTGACACAGGCTTTTTGCAGGCATTCAATCCAACACGAGGGGGCTCCCGCCCCCTCGTACTCCCCCTGCAAAAAAGGACTCTTTTCCTTCAGACAGGGTTTTTCGACAAGCTGAAGGCCCCCGGACCGATGGTCCGGGGGCCTTGTGATCTCTTTTATTCGCTTCTCAATGCGTCGATGGGGTTCAGTCGGGCCGCCTTTTTGGCGGGCAGATAGCCGAACAGGACGCCGATGCCGGCAGACACACCGAAGGCCAGCAGCACCGCACCGAGGGTGGGGCTGACGGTCAGCTCCGCGTCCATGACGCTGGAGATCACCACCGTGGCAATGGAGGACAGTCCGTCGCCCGCCAGGATGCCCAGGATACCGCCCAGGGCGGAGGTGACGGCGGCCTCGATGACAAACTGCCGCATGATGGCGCTCTCCCGGGCACCCAGCGCCTTCCGGATGCCGATCTCCCGGGTGCGCTCCGTGACGGACACCAGCATGATATTCATGATGCCGATGCCACCCACCACCAGACTGATGGCCGCGATGGCCGCCAGAATGTAGATGATCACGTTCACCATGGAGTTCATGGTGTCCAGCATCTCCGACATGCTGATGACGTTGTAGGCGTCCTCATCCTCGAAGATCCGGTACAGGGTGTTCTCCACCAGCGTCTTGGCCTCAGCGATCCGGTCCTTGTCCCGGACCGTCACCGTGTAGCTGCTGATGGTGCCGGAGTAGGTCATCCGGGCGGCGGTGGAATAGGGCAGGAACAGGCAGTCGTCGGTGCCGCCCTCCTCCAGCTCGCCGCTCTCCGCCGCCATGACGCCCACGACGGTCAGGGTGTTCTGGCCCAGCTTGATGGTCTGGCCCACGGCGTTTCCGCCGAAGTAGGCCATGTTCAGGTACTGGCCGATGACGCAGACCTTCTTCCGGTTGGCCACGTCCATGTACTCGATGCCCCGGCCCTGGGCGATGTCGTAGTCCTTCATGGAGAAATAGTCCTCGCTGATGCCGGTGGACGTGGTGGTGCTGACCGTGTCGGAGCCGATCTTCAGGGGGAAGGACACGGATACCGTGGGGGAGAGCTGCTTCAGAACGTCGCTGTTGTCCTCCATCATCTGGTACATGTCGTCCTCGGACACGGAGCGGGAGGAGCCCCGGCCCATCACCATGACGGTGAGGGAGTCGGTTCCCAGCTCGGCGAAGCTGTCCTCGATGTAGCCCTGCATGCCGTTGCCCAGGCCCACGATGACGATGACGGCGCAGACGCCGATGATGATGCCCAGCATGGTCAGGAACGTCCGCGTCTTGCTGGCCATGATATTTTTCAGGGAGAGCTGAAAGGTTTCCAGCAGCGTCATACGGCAAGCCCCCCTTCCCCGGCGGCGCCGGGCCGGACCACCGCCTCCGGCGCGTGGGCGTCTCCGTCGTAGACCACCCGTCCGTCCTCCAGACGGATGATCCGCTGGGCCTGGACGGCGATGGAGTTGTCGTGGGTGATGAGTACCACGGTGTTGCCCTGGCGATGGAGGTCCTGGAGCATCCCCAGCACTTCCCGGCTGGTGTGGGAATCCAGGGCGCCGGTGGGCTCGTCGGCCAGGATCACCGCGGGACGGCCCGCCAGCGCCCGGGCGATGGACACCCGCTGCTGCTGGCCGCCGGACAGCTGCTGGGGCTTGTGCTTCAGCTTATCCCCCAGGCCCACCTGCTCCAGGACGGCCCTGGCCCGCTCCCGGCGCTCCGCCCTGGGAACGCCGGCGTACATCAGCGGGACCTCCACGTTCTCCAGCAGGTTCAGCTTGGGCAGCAGATTGTACTGCTGGAAGATGAAGCCCAGCATCCGGTTCCGGACGGCGGCCAGCTGGTTTTGTCCATGCTGCCCACGTCCTGTCCGTCCAGCAGATAGGAGCCGGAGGTAGGCACATCCAGACAGCCGATGATGTTCATGCAGGTGGACTTGCCGGAGCCGGACTGACCCACGATGGCCACGAACTCGCCTTTTTCAATCTGAAAGGAAATGTGGTCCGCCGCTTTGACCGTGGTATCCCCCATCTGATAATACTTGCAGACGTTCTGAAATTCGATCAGCGCGCTCATCCTCTGGGCCCTCCGCCGCGGTCACCGCCCATGCCGCCGGAGGGCGCGCCGCCGCCCATGCCGCCGGAGGGCATTCCGCCCATCATCATGCCGCCCATCATCATATTCGAACTGCCGGAGCTGGTGGGAAGATAGGCCACGGTATCGCCCTCCTGGAGGCCGGAGGTGATCTCCACATAGCTGTCATCATCCACGCCGGTCCCGATCCGCACGTAGACGTAGCCCTCCGGAGCCTCCCGGTCCAGGGCGTTGGCCGCGCTGGGAGAGTCCGCCGTCACCAGAACGGTGTCGCCCCGGTTCACGGCGCCGCTGGGCACCGCCAGCACGTTGTCCCTGCTCTCGATGACGATCTCCGCGTCCACGTTCATGCCGGGCCGCAGGCCGTCGGTCTCGTCGATGCGGACGGTGACGGGGTAAGTGGTGATACCGCCGGAGGTAGTGCCCGCCACGGAGACCTTTGTGACGGTGCCGCTGTAGGTCTGATCCGGCACGGCGTCGGCAGTGATCCGGACGCTCTGGCCCACGGCCACCTGGCCGATATCCAGCTCGTCGATGGCCATGGTCATCTCCAGATAGCTCAGGTCGTAGATGGTGCAGAGGGTACCGGTGGAGCCGCCCTCGATCTTGTCGCCCGCCTTGGCGGTCTTGGTGACCACGGTGCCGGAGATGGGGGCGGTAACGCTGTAGTCATCCAGCTTCTTCTGGGCATTCTGGAGATTGGTCTGGGCGTTGTTCAGACTGATCTGGGCGCTGTCGATGCTGTTCTGGGCGTTGTCTACCTGATTGTCCACGGTGTCGCCGGTGATGGTGCAGATCTGCTGCCCGTCGGAGATGGGGTCTCCCGGCAGAAAATTCAGTCCCTCCACCTTGCCGGAGACAGAGGCGGTGATAATGCTGGTGGCGCCCACGTTCACCGTGGAATTGCCGTAGCTGGTGTAGTTCCCGATGACGGCGCTGGCGGTATATCCGGCGGTGATCAGCCCGGGATTCTCCGCCTTTACCCGGACGGTGACCACCTGACGGCCATTGGTGGTCTGACTGCCGTTGGACTCTGTAGCGCCGGTGGTGGCGGTGGATTTGGACACCGCCACCACTGTACCGGTGATGGTGTCCACAAAGCCGTCCACATAGATCGTCGCCGTCTGGCCCACGGAGAAGTCCTCGGGAGCCGCGTAGCTGAACAGGAAGTCGATGATCAGGTTCTTGTCTCCCACGATCTTCAGGATCTGCGTCCCGGCGCTGACGGTGTCGCCGTTCTGGACGTAGACCTCCTCCACCGTGCCGCTCATATCCGCCCTGGGATACTTGGACTTCATCGTCTGATCGTAGTTCTTTTCCGCCTGGGTCAGGCTGTTTTGAGCCTGGGTCAGGCTGTTCTGGGCCTGGGTCTGTGAGGTGTCGGCGTCGGAGGAATCCAGGGTGTAGAGCAGCTGGTCCTTCTCCACCAGATCCCCTCCTCAAAGGTGTCGCTGAGGATCTCACCGGACACCAGCGTGCTGACCACGTAGGAGTCCGCCGGTTCCAGCGTTCCGCTGCTGGTGAGGGATTTGGTAATGGAGCGGCGCTCCGCTGCCGCCTCTGTGTAGACCGCGGCTGTCTCCTGCTGGCCGTTGGCGCGGCCCTGGATCAAAACGACCACGGCTCCCACTGCCACCACCGCGGCCAGCAGCAGAAGCCACTTCTTCTTTCCCGTTTTTCTTCCGGACTTCCGTCCGCCCTCTCCCCGCCGGAACAGCTTCCGCTTTCCGCTGTCCCGAGCAGACGCCGGGACTTCCCGCATCACATCTTCTTCCATACGCGCTTCCTCCTTGGATGTTCTAACGCCATGTGCGTCCTTGTGAGAGAGGATAGCGGAGAAAGCTAAGGAACCTCTGATTTAATCCGCACTACCATAAAAGCTCCGGATGTGGGATAATAAGACTATCACAGCAATGGTGGTGTATGACGATGAAGAAACAGGAAACATTTACGGATATCGAATACAGCTTCCGCAAAAAGAAAACGA
>JALFSO010000095.1 GCA_022778785.1 Dysosmobacter sp.
CGCCATGCAGATAAAACTCACCATACAGGAGCGATTGAAGGATTTGCGAGTGGAACGGGGCCTGACGCTGGAACAGCTTGCGGAGCAGACCGGGCTTTCCAAGTCCGCCCTCGGCAAATATGAGGCAGACGATTTCAAGGACATCAGCCCATTCAGCATTGTCACGCTGGCGAAGTTCTACGGCGTGTCCACGGACTATCTGCTGGGTATGACAGAAACGAAAAATCACCCAGACACAGAGCTGGACGCTCTGCATCTGAGTGATGGTGCGATAGAAGTATTAAGGACGGGGAAGTTTAATCACCGACTGCTGTCGGAAATGCTGTGCCACAAAGATTTCCAACGTATGATGTTAGATGCGGAGATCTATGTGGACCGGATTGCAGATATGCGGATCAACGATATGAACGCCATGCTGGAAGCAGTACGGAAGATGGCCCTGATGAAGCAGGACGGACAGGACGATCTTGCCACCCGGACATTGGAGCTGGCCCAGGTGCGGGAGGATGACTATTTCGGTCATGTGCTTGCCGACGATCTGAAGGCGATCCTCCGTGACATTCGGGAGGAACACAGCAACGATACCACAACGGCAGACACACCCTCCATCGCAGAGGAAGTTCAGGCCCAGTTGAAGGATGCCATGAACTTTGAGGGCAGCGACGCCGAGAAACAGGCGAGGATCTACCTTGCAACATTCGGCATTGACTACGACGCCATCACCAAGGAGCAGTTTGTCAATATCATTGATGTTTTGAAACTGTCCAAGTACATGAAAAGCTCAACCAACCAGCGTGGCAAAGCGAGGCCATACCAGCCATATGGAAAAGGGAAACAGAAACGCAAATAAACAAAAACACGCCATACTCAGCCTTTAAAGCTGAATATGGCGTGTATTTTCGTTGACCAATCCCGTCTGACAGATGCTCATTTCGTGTTATTGGGCTAACACTGTTTTACGAACACCTGCCCTCCGGCCTCCGTTTTTTTACGCCCGGCTCAGCGCCCGGAATTCATGCCGTAGCCCTGTTCCGCCAGCAGGCGGTTGCACTCCTGCCGGCGCTGGACGTCGTAGAACTCCACGAACTTCAGGGAGTAGTAGTCCGTGACGATATACCGGTCCCGGGCCTCCTGGTAGATGGTGATATAATCGTTGCCCACGTCGAACAGGATGCCTTCCCAGGCCACCGTGTTCTGGGTGCCCACCAAAAACGTAGCCACTACGTAGCTGCCCACGTACCGGGACAGCATGGCCTTCCAGGACCCCAGATAGGCCTCCTCCCGGGAGGAGGGCGCATTGATGGCCTCCATGGACATGTTGTTCTTCATATCCGCCAGCTCCGGCGGCGTGACCACCGTGGGGCCGCTGATGGCGGTGTTCCGGTTCTGTCCGGCCATTCCGGTCATGCCGGTCATGCCCGCCGGACCGGTCATCTCCCCCACCTTCCTGCCCGGCTCCGTCCCCACCATGGCGGGATGGCGGCGCTCCGGCGGGGTGATCTCCGTGCTCCAGTCCTGCATCCGGGACATTCCCGGCGTATACGTATCCTGATACTGCACCATATTGACACCTCTCAAGTCTTGTAATAAGCATCTGTCGGGTTATAGAAACAATGATCGCCGATGCGGGTCTGCCAGTAGCCCACGTTGGACGGGAACTGGGACCGGCACATGGGCCCGAAGGGATTGTAGAACCAGAGGGATTCCGCCACGTCCGGCAGACGGTTCCCCGCAATGGCCCAGTCGGCGATGTCGTAGTGGATCTGTTCGGGACGCATATTGTAGATGTTCTGCGGGTTGTAGGCGCCGCGCTCTGTCTCGCTGGCGCAGACGAACTGGCCGGGCTGCATGATGATGTTCCGGATGCTGCCCTGGCCCACCCGGGCATACTCGCCGCCTCTGGCGTGGACCCGGTTCATCACCACGCCCGCCACCGCCTTCATGCCGTTTTCTCCCTCTCCGCCCGCCTCGCATTGGATCAGACGCGCCAGCAGCTCCCGGTCAGAATAAGCCATATCCATCACACTCCTGTCGCTGTTTCAGTGTATGCGCCGTCCCGGCGCCGCGTCACCATGGAAAAGCCCTGGCGCGAAATCGCGCCAGGGCTTTTCCATACTGAATGTCTCGATTTTGGACCGCTGCGCGGCGCAAACGCCTGCTGTCGCAGGCTTTTTGCAGACATTTGATCCCATTCGAGGCGGGCTTTGCCCCTTCGAACTCCCCCTGCTTTCCGGAGGTACCTTCCGTGAACGGTAAGTCTCCCGCGAGCCGGCTCCCTGCCGTACGGGAGCCGCTTACTGCGCCTGCTTCAGGATGTTCTCCAGACCCTGGGCCAGCTGGTCCGGGCAGGAGGTGGACTTGAAGCCGCACCGGATGCCCCGCAGACGCTGGATGGCGTCCTCGGCCTTCATCCCCTGCACCAGAGCGGAGATGCCCTGGAGATTGCCGCTGCATCCCCCCAGGACCTCCAGTCTCTGAATGATATGCTGGTCGTCCAGCTCCACCCGCATCTGCTGGGAGCAGACGCCTCTGGGACGGAATTCGTATACCATGTCTCTGTCTCTCCTCTTTTGTATCGGTCTTCACCCGATGGAATTTTCATCGAGCATACCACATTTTTGTCCAAATGACAACCCCGGCCCTTGACAATATCGATATTCGATGATAAGCTGTAGCCAAAGCAATAACGATATTCGATATTTGATATTCAGAGGGGAGGACGGCCATGGCCCGGGAGAAATTTCAGACCCTGACGGAGCAGATGTTCTACATTCTGCTGTGTCTCCAGTGGGAGTGCTGCGGCGCGGACATCATGGCCCGGGTGCGGGAGATGACGGCGGGCCGGGTGTCCGTGGGGCCGGGGACGCTGTACAATCTGCTGGAGAGCTTCCTGTCCGCCGGGATGATCCTGGAGACGAAGGCGGAGGGACGGAAGCGGAGCTATCTCATCACGGAGGCGGGCCGGGCGGCCCTGGAGGAGGAATACCGCCGTCTCCAGACCCTGGCGGCGGATTACCGGCGGTTCACGCCGGGAGGAGGTGCGGAATGAAAAACCGGAAGTATCAGTTCTCGCGGTTCTCGTTTTACGACTACGACGGCATCCGGGCCCATCTGGAGTCCCTGTCGGAGCAGGGCTGGGTGGTGGACAAAATCACCAACTTCCGCTGGCGCTATCGCCGGGTGGAGCCGAAGCGGCGGGCCGTGGCCGTCACCTACTTTCCGGAGGCGTCGGACTTCCATCCCCGCCCCACAGAGGGACAGGAGACGTTCCTGGACCTGTGCGAAAACGCCGGGTGGCGTCTGGCGGCCCAGCGGGCCCAGATGCAGATCTTCTATTCCGAGGACCCGGAGCCGGTGCCCATGGACACGGACCCGGCGGCCCAGGTGGAGACCATCCACCGCTCCATGAAGAAGAACTTCCTCCCCGGCTCCGTGTTTGTGCTGATCCTGGCGGTGCTGGAATGCGGCTTCTGTCTCTGGCGGCTGTGGGACGATCCCGTGCGTCAGCTCTCCAGCGGTCCGGCGCTGTTTTCCCTTCTGTGCTGGCCATTGCTGGCGGTAGGCCAGGGCGCGGAGCTGTGGGCCTATCTCCGCTGGCACCGCCGGGCGAAAGCGGCAGCGGAACAGGGGCTGTGGACGTCCAGTCCCGGCAGCCGCTCCCGGCTGTGGGCGTGGATGACGCTGGTCATAGTCTTTCTGCTGCTGGCGGTCTACGCCTCTGCCTCCCGGCAGACACTGGTCATCGGACTGACCGCCCTGGTGATGGTGACCCTCATTATTCTGCTGGTCAGCGGTCTCCGGGACGCTTTGCGGGGGCTGGGCACCCCCGCCGGGTTCAATCGGGCGGCGTCGGCGGTTCTGGCGGTGGTGCTGTCCTTCGCCGTCACCGCCGGTGGGGCGCTGCTGGTCCTGAAGGGCGTCCGCAACGGCTGGCTGGAAGACCATGCCCCGGCGGAGACGTATCAGTACCACGGCATAACCTGGGAGGTGTACCACGACGATCTGCCCCTGACGGTGGAGGATCTGACGGACGTGGACTACGGCGGCTACTCCACGGAGCTGGACACGGCGTCCACGTTCCTGGTGACTCGCCGGACGGCCCGGCAGGAGGGCCGTCTGGACGGCCCCAACGTGCCGGAGCTGTGGTACACCGTCACGGACGTCCATTGGAAGCCGGTCTACGGGCTGTGCAGGCGCGATCTGCTGCGGGAGTACGCCCAGTACAACGACCCGGACGTGCCGGAGTTCTGGAACGAATACCGGCCAACGGACGCCGCCCTCTGGGGCGCGCCGGAGGCCTACCGGCAGTACACCGGCGGCGAGGCCGAAAACCAGTTCCTGCTGTGTTACCCGGACCGGCTGGTGTCCATCCGGTTTCTGGGAAACTGGGAGCCCACGGCGGAACAGATGGCAATGGTGGGTGAGAAGCTGAGCGGCGCGTAACGGCGCCCGCACATAAAAAAGGCGGTGAGAGGCTCTTTGTCCTCTCACCGTTTTCATACATCACGCGCTGGGATTTCTCCGATCTTCCAGCAGGAGCTTGTCGGCGATCATTGCGATAAATTCAGAATTGGTGGGTTTGCCCTTGGTATTGGATACGGTGTACCCGAAGAACCGCTGCAGCGTCTCCAGGTCGCCCCGGTCCCACGCCACCTCAATGGCGTGGCGGATGGCCCGTTCCACACGGGATGCGGTGGTGCCGAACCGCTTTGCCACTTCCGGATACAGCACCTTGGTAACAGCGTTGATCACATCCATATCTTCCACGGTGATGATGATGGCCTCCCGCAGATACTGATAGCCTTTGATGTGGGCGGGGACGCCGATCTCATGAATAATATTGGTAACGCGGTTTTTCAGCTCCGCCGAGTGATCCATCGGCGCAGCAGCGGCAGTAGGCGCAACAGCCAGCCGCATCCGGTCCAGCAGGGCGTTGACCTCACAGGGCTTTGATACAAAGTAATAAGCCCCCGCCCTCATGGCCTCCGATACGGTCTTATCGCTGTAGAGCGCCGAGAGGAAAATGACCTTTGGGCGGTCCTTCTCCGGCAGACGCCGCAGAATCGTCATACCGTCCAGACCCGGCAGCACGATGTCCATCAGGATCAAATCCGGCGACTGCTCCTCCGCAAGGCGCAGTGCCTCCGCCCCGTCTCCCACGGAGCCAATGACCGCAAACTCGTCTGTTCTCTCTATGGCCTCCTGAAGAAGTCTCCGGAATTCCTCGCTGGCATCCGCCAGCAGGACCTTACTCCTTTTCTCCATAGTTTCCCTGGCTTTCCTAATAAAATTTGCAAGAGTTAATTTTGACGGATTAATGAAGCTTCACATCACGTTATCTATAAAATATCATAATCGGACACGATTTTCAACCTTTATTTGTTATTTTTTTCCATAAAATTTCTGCTAAAATTTCTACTTTTTGTGCTTTTTCCCCCTATTTTTGCTGAAGACTTGCTTTTTTTATTGAAATCGCTAAACTAAAGTACAGAAATCAATGGAAGGGAGTGCGCATTTTGTGCTGTGTGGAGCTGACGGAAGCCGTCCGGGCCTTCCGTCCATGGAATGAACAGGAGGTGCGGGACCGGGAGGAGCTGCTGCGCCGTCTGGAGAGCGGCGAGGCGCTGCTGACCCGTGAGAACGCCGCCGCCCATCTGACGGCGTCGGCCTGGGTGGTGAATCCCCGGCGTGACCGGGTGCTGATGGCCTGGCACAATCTCTACGGCTCCTGGGCCTGGCTGGGCGGTCACGCCGACGGCGATCCGGATCTGGCGGCGGTGGCCCTGCGGGAGGTCCGGGAGGAGAGCGGCGCGGAGCGGGTGCGGCTGCTGTCGCCGGATATCTTCTCCCTGGAGATCCTGACGGTGGACGGCCACGAGAAGCGGGGCGTCTACGTCTCGTCCCACCTGCATCTGAACGTCACCTATCTGGTGGAGGCGGACGACGATCAGCCCCTGCGGTGCAAGCCCGACGAGAACAGCCGGGTGGGCTGGTTTCCGCCGGAGGACGCCGTGGCGGCGTCCACGGAGCCCTGGTTCCGGGAGCGGATCTACAAAAAGCTCAACGCCAAACTGGCTGCCCTGTCCGGACGGTGAGCGGAAAAACCGGCTTCCGCGGGTATGCGGCAGCCGGTTTGCTCTCTTTTGTGAATTCCGCGAAAGCGGAGCAAATCGAAGGAAAATCGATTATTGGGGAATGAGAGATGGAAACGTGCGATGATGATTTTCGAGCGGCACGCAAATTTGAAGCATTAATTTGACAGCAGGCGTTTCTGGGCAACAGGGTACTATGTCAGCACAGCAGGCATCCAGGAGAAAGCTCTGAGGAAACACATACAAGGACAAGAGAAACAGGATCAGATGATGGATAAGATCAGCACCAAGGAATACAAAAACCCTTTTAAGGATCAAGCGAGATAATCCATCCACAATGGCTTGAACGCAGTGAAAGCCAGCGCCGTTCAGGCGCTGGCTTCACTATGCCCTTTTAGGGCTTTTTCAAGACACTCGTTTCACCCGTGGTCTTGACAGATGAAAGGGAACTCAGGCCAGGAAGCCCTTCAGGATGCAGTCCTCGGCCTCCTCCTCCGTCAGACCCAGGGTCTCCAGCTTCAGCAGCTGGTCGCCGGCGATCTTGCCGATGGCGGCCTCGTGGATCAGCTGGGCCTCGGTGCAGTTGGCGGCGATCTCCGGCACGGACTGGATGCGGGCATTGCCCATGATGATGGAATCGCACTGGACATGGCCGAAGCATTTGGCGTTGCCCACCACGCAGGGCTTGAACACCTGGGAGGAGTCGTCCTGGGCCACGGAGCGGGAGATGACCCGGCCCTTGGCGTCCTCGCCGTTCAGCTCGATGACCATGTCGCTCTCGGCGATCTGGTCTCCGTGGGTCAGCAGACGCTCCGTCACCACGGCCTCCGCGCCCTTGCCGCAGACCAGCTTCGTGTATCGCTTGGTGGAGTCGATGCCCCGCAGCTGGACGGTGTCCATCTGCATGGACGCGCCCTCCTCCAGATAGACGATGGTCTGGGGGTTCATGATCTTTCCGCCTTTGCCGTCGCCCTCGCCGTAGTGCTTCTCGGAGTAGTGGACGTGGGAGTTCTTGCCGATATAGAAGGTGTGGACGCCGTCATGGCGGGAGTCCTCGCCGCCGCAGTTGTGGATGCCGCAGCCCGCCACGATGTCCACGTCGCAGTTCTCGCCGATATAGAAATCGTTGTACACCATCTCCGAGATGCCGGGCTTGGTGATGATGACGGGGATGTGGCAGGTCTCGCCCTTCGTCCCGTCCTTGACGCGGATGTCGATGCCCTGCTTGTCGGTCTTGCCGGTGATCTCAATGTGCTCCGTGGACTGGCGGCCGTCGCAGCCGCAGTCCTTGCGGATGTTGAACGCCCCCACGGGCTTGCCCACCAGATCCGCGATCTTTTCCAGCAGATCCCGGTCCACCTGTGTGTCCATCATACGCGGTCACCTCCTCTGGTCAGCACCGGGCAGGCCCCGGTGGTATCGGACAGGATTTTCGGCAGGATCTCGTCCGCCGCGCCCCGGTGCTGGATGGCCCCGGCGCCGATGACCACCACCTCGTCCGCCAGGGAGATGATGCGCTCCTGGTGGGAAATGATGATCATGGTGGCCTTGCCCTGGCGGTGGATCTGCTCAAAGGTCTCCGTCAGCCGGGCGAAGCTCCACAGGTCGATGCCCGCCTCCGGCTCGTCAAAGATCATTAAATCGGCATTTCTGGCCAGGATACTGGCAATCTCAATGCGCTTCACCTCGCCGCCGGACAGGGAGACGTCCACCTCCCGGTCCAGATAGTCGTTGGCGCACAGGCCCACCTTGGTCAGGTACTGGCAGCACCGGTCCTTGGACAGCTTGCCGTCCCCGGAGGCGATGGTCAGCAGCTTGCGGACCGTGATGCCCTTGAACCGGGGGGGCTGCTGGAAGCCGTAGCTGATGCCGCGCCTAGCCCGTTCGGTGATGGTGAGGCCGGTGATGTCCTCGCCGTTCCACAGGATCTGTCCGCCGGTGGGCTGCACCAGACCCATGATGATCTTGGCCAGGGTGGTCTTGCCGCCGCCGTTGGGGCCGGTGAAGACCATGAGCTTGCGGTCGGGGATGGTCAGGGAAATATCATTCAGGATCCCCAGCGTGCCGCCCTCCTCCTGGACGGTGTAGCTGATATGCTTCAATTCCAGCATAAACTTCAGGTTCCTCCTTTGTCGAAATATGCTGCAACTTATTCAATATAACAGAGCCTTGGGGAAAAAGCAAGATACGGAAGGGCCTCCCGGCGGAGAAAAATCCTATTCTCCGGCGGAGAATCAGGTTTTTCTCAATTTTACCAGAAAGCCGGATTTTATGCTGTGACATTTGCACCAGTCACCAGCGGAACGGGGCGGGCATACCCTGTCGTAAAGGAGGCTGTTGTTATGGAGCAAGACATGAAGAGCACGGCGGCCGCTGTGCCGTACGACTACCGGCAGTACGACCAGATATGGCAGCGGGTGTCGCCCAGCCTGAACCCCTATCCCGGCATGGAGGCCCCGGCGGAGGGGACCGGCGGCGCCGCACCGTCCGTCTCCCGGACCGCGCCGTCCGTCCCCCAGACCCCGGCGGCGGTGCGGGCGGAGGAGAATCTGCCCGGCGCGGCGGCCAATCCCTGCTGCATGGGCTCCGCGGCCATGGACGACCTGGCGGTGGTGGAGGGCTTCATCGAGGGCGAGCTGGCGGATCAGCGGTACTATCTGGCCTTCTCCCGGCAGGCCCCCGTCTCCGCCCGGCAGCTGCTGCGGAGCATCGCCCAGGACGAGGGAGGCCACGCCCGGCGGCTGATGGCGGTGTACTATCTCATCACGGGCCGGTGCTACCGCCCCAGCGTCAGCTGCGACCGGGTGTATATCGGGGCCTGGTGTCCGGCCCTGCGGGAGCGGTACCATGAGGAGGCCTGCGGCTGGATGAACTACATCCGGGCGGCGGAGGGCACCACGGACCCGTGTTTGCAGAAGACCTTCACGGAGCTGGCGGCGGATGAGCTGCGCCACGCCGACGCCATGCGGGAGCTGCTGGAGCGGTCCATTGCCGGGACTTGCGGGAGCCGGTGAATGGGTGTATAATTCTGGCTGAGCGAACAATTTTTTTACAAAGGAGACGTTTCCATGAAAGAGTGCATCACAAGAGACGCGGCCCTGGCGCTGCTGCGGAAGTACAACGCGGAACCCTTCCACATCCTCCACGGCCTGACGGTGGAGGGCACCATGCGCTGGTACGCCAACGAACTGGGCTACGGCGAGGACGCGGACTTCTGGGCCACCGTGGGTCTGCTCCACGATATCGACTTTGAACAGTGGCCGGACCAGCACTGCCAGAAGGCCCCGGAGCTGCTGCGGGAGGGCGGCTGCTCCGAGGAGTTCATCCACGCCGTCTGCTCCCACGGCTACGGCCTGTGCTGCGACATCGAGCCCACCCATGAGATGGAGAAGGTGCTGTTCGCCGCCGACGAGCTGACGGGTCTCATCGGCGCCGCCGCCAAAATGCGGCCCAGCAAGTCCGTCTCCGACATGGAGGTCAGCTCCCTGAAGAAGAAGTTCAAGGACAAGAAGTTCGCCGCCGGCTGCTCCCGGGACGTCATCAAGGAGGGCGCGGAGCGCCTGGGCTGGACCCTGGAGGAGCTGATGGAGAAGACCATCCTGGCCATGCGCTCCTGCGAGGAGGGCGTCAACGCCGAGCTGGCGGCCATGGGGCTGTAAGGCGGGATACCGCATAGAGCGAAACGAAAAAACGAGGGCCGGACGGATGTCCGGCCCTCGTTCCAGGCTGTCGAAAAAGTCCATAGACTTTTCCGACAGCCTGCCTAATGTCTCGATTTTCGGACCGCGCAGCGGACCGAAAATCTGCCGCTGCGCGGCGCAAACGCCTGCTAACGCAGGCTTTTTGCAGACATTCGATTCCA
>JALFSO010000107.1 GCA_022778785.1 Dysosmobacter sp.
CCGCTCCAGTCCCGCGATGATCTGGTCCTTCTCCTCCATGGACACGATGCCCTGCTCCCCCAGCATGGTCACATGGGCGATGCTGCCGTCGATGTCCTCGTTATACATTCTCTGGTCAAATCCGATGGAGGCGTTGAACTGCTTCACCAGCTCGTCCATCTCCTTTTCGAACCGGCCTCCCCATAAACTCGCCATTCCGCTGTTCCTCCTTCTTATCTTCGCCAGGGACGCTCTGACGCTCCCGGCGGCTCTGTTCATTTGTTATAGTATGCTTGCATGTCGTGTCCGGTGGCGAACCACACGTCACCGCAGCCGGTCATATGGTCCAGCAGCTCCTCCAGCAGTTCAATCCGTCCCGGAGCGCCGATGGCCGCGGGGTCCAGCTGCAGCACATAGCACAGGCCGTACTCCCGGCAGCCGTCAAAGTCGTCCATCCAGTTGGACAGTACGCCGCTGTAATTGGCGATCCTCCCCTGCCCCGCCGGGAAGGCGGGATGATAATTGAAGGCAAAGTAGGGCAAATCGTAATTGTCCCAGTGAATGGGGATCTCCAGGATGCTGTCTCCACCGCCCAGGTCCTTGAAGTAGGGCCGGTCATCGTCGCACAGATTGCTGGAATAGGTGAGTCCCAACTCTTTGGCGATACGCAGCGTGTCCAGCGTCAGCTCGCCCTCCGGGCTGCGGAAGCCCTCCGGTGTAACGCCGCACACCGTCTCGATGGCCCGGATGCCCTTGGCGATGGCCTCCCGCTGCTCCGCCACCGGCAGCAGCGCCATGTTCTCATGGTGATAGCCCAGGGCTGCGATCTCATGGCCGGCGTCCCGCACCGCCCGGATCTTCTCCGGATAGTGTTCCGCTACCCAGCCCGGCACAAAGAAGGTGGCTTTCAGTCCTCTGGTCTCCAGTGCCTCCAGAACTCTCTCCAGACCGCGGGTCATGCCGTACTGGCCCAGGGACAGGGTCTTGGGCATATTGACGCAGGACGGGTCCAGCTGCAGCCAGAACAGCTCCGCGTTCAGGTTCACGGTGATCATGGCCGCGCAGGCTTTTCCCTCCGGCCACTGTGGTCTCTGACTATACATTTTACTGCACCTCCCGCTTCGGATGATTGGCACGATACCAGTCGGCGATCTCGCTGCCGGTGGCCACCCAGACGTCCTCTTTCGCCGTGATCTCTTTCAGCAGATGATCCAGGATTCGGATCTTGCCCGGCGTGCCGATGACCTGGGGATGGCTCATGTAGGAGATGCACAGGCCGTAGCGGTAGTGGCCCAGGAACTCCCTGCGGAAGTTGTCCTCCACGCACCGGTAGCAGGAAATCCGGTCCTGTCCCGCCGGCTCCGCAGGGTACATGTTGTACGCCATGGCCACATAGTCGTCCACTTCCCACTTGGTTGGGATCTCGATGAAGTCCGTCTCCTCACCGTCGATGACGGTCCGGTAGGGCCGGTCGTCGCCCCGCATGGAGCTGGAGTACCGGAAGCCCCGCTCGTAGAGGAGCTTCGGCGTCTCCACGGCCCAATCGCCGGAGGGCGTCCGGAAGCCGGTCACCTCATGTCCGATGAGCCGCTTGAAGATCTCCTGGGTCTTCTCGATGATCTCGATCTGCTCCTCCGTGGTCCGTCCCGCGAACCGCTCGTGGGCGTAGCCGTGATGGCCGATCTCATGCCCCGCCTCCGCGATCCGGCAGACCACGTCCGGACAGCGTTCCGCCGTCAGTCCCGGCACGAAGAAGGTGGCCTTCACGCCGTACTCGTCCAGCTTGTCCAGGATCCGGTCCACGCAGCGCCGCGGTCCGTACTGTCCCACGGACAGCGACCGAATGTATTTTTCTCCGTTGGGCAGTCCCCTGTTCCCGTTTTCCCATGTGGTGTCTCCATCCACATCAAAGGTGAACATAACTGCCGCTTTCTTGCCTTCCGGCCATTTGATGGTATCCATGAACGTCCCCCTTTTTTCTTGGCATCAGCCGCGATGTCTTATATCGTAGTATAAGCAAACGGCGTGCCAAGCGGGCCGGGCATGCCGGAACCGCTGAAAAATGAGGGCCGCGCCATCCGAAGCGAGGTGCTTCCGGTGGTGTTCGGTCAGATAGCTTATTTAATTAGGTCAATAATTAACCCAAAAAAGTCATTTCCTGTAAAATGCTCTGCCGCACGGCTCAGGGACTTCCCTGCCGCCTGTATTTTATATCACGCTTCCCCGCTCCCGGATGCGCTCAATGACCGCCAGAAGCTGAAGGCCGTCCCGGCTGATCATACTGCCGCCCCGGCCTCTGGCCGAGCGGGCAAAGCCGTAGGCGGACAGCTTCGCCAGGGCTTTCCGGATCTCCCCCTCGGTATAGGCGCCGCCGTATTCGTTCACCCTGTCCAGGAGCTTCCGGCGGCCGAAGCGCTCCCCCTGATTCAGTGAATCCCGCAGCTGTCTCAGCACCGCGTAGTACAGGTCGATCTCCCGTCCCTCGTTGAGAAGGAATTTGTCGATCACCGTGGATCGCTCCCCGGCAGGTTCCTCCGCCGCCTCCCGGCTCCGGCCGTGAAGGACCGGCAGATCCTCCGCCTCGATGTACTTCTTCCCCTTGCTGGCCAGGTATTCCGCCACGTTCCGCAGCTCTCTGACGTTGCCCCGCCAGGAGTGGTTCTCCAGCACGGCGGAGGCCTCCGGGCTGAGCTGCAATGTGGCGTTGAGACCCTTGGACAGGGCGTAGAAGATGGGCAGGATGTCCTCCCGGCGGGCTCTCAGCGGCGGGATGGACAGGGGCAGCACGTTCAGCCGGTAGTACAAGTCCTCCCGGAACTCCCCCCGCTCCATCATGGCAAACAGGTCCTGATTGGTGGCGGCGATGATGCGCACGTCGATGTCGATGTTCCGGTTGGAGCCCACCCGCATCACTTTCTTTTCCTCCAGCACCCGCAGCAGCTTGGACTGCAATTGCAGCGGCAGCTCCCCGATCTCGTCCAGGAAAATGGTCCCCCGGTGGGCCAGTTCGAAGAAGCCCATGCGTCCGCCCTTCCGGGCGCCGGTGAAGGAGCCCTCCTCGTAGCCGAACATCTCGCTCTCCAGCAGATTATCCGGAATGGCCGCGCAGTTCACCGCCACGAAATTGTACTTCCGGCGGGCGGAGGCGTTGTGGATGCTCTGGGCGAACAGCTCCTTGCCGGTGCCGCTCTCGCCGGTGATCATCACCGACGCGTCGGAGTCCGCCATCCGGCGTGCCTCGTTCACCGCCGCCGTAATGGCCGGACTGCCCCCCAGGATGTCGTCAAAATGGTATCTGGCGGTGTGGCTGGTCTCGCTGAGCTTGGCGCGGATGCCGTGCTGCTTCTCCTCGTCCTCTGTGAAGTCGGTGACGGTGACGATGTGGCCCGCCACCTCGTCTCCCGAGCGGATGTCCACCGCGGAGGCGACCAGATTGGTCCCGGGCATCTTGATGAGCTTTTCCTTAGTGGAGCCCAGGTCCACCTCCGGCAGGATCTCGCTGATCTCGAAGCCCCGCAGGATGCGGGACCGGGCCGCCAGCAGCCGGTCCGCCTTGTCGTTGGTCATGTAGATCCGTCCCAGGGAATCGGTGATGATGATGCCCTCATTCATCAGCTTCAGCAGCGTGTTCAGCTTGTCCGTCATGCTCTCCTTCTCGTTGAGAAGCCGGTCCATGCTGGAGTTCAGCTGATAGTACTCCTTTTTCGCCTCATTGGCCTCATTGGCGGAAAACTCCTCGTAGACCCCCAGCTTGTCCGCCAGATCGTACAGGCTGGCCATGTCGATGGAGCTCTGGCCGATATCGTACACCTCGCTGATATCCGCCGGCACCAGCTGGGCCTCATCCGGCGTGATGGCCACTTTGACGGTGTGGTCGTAGTCGCCCTCCCCGTAGTAGGGATACAGTTCCAGTCCCCGGATACCCGCGTCGTAGATACAGGTGATGGTGTGCATGCAGGAGCGGTTGTCGAAATTCACCAGCAGCGCCCGGGTTCCCTCCGGGATCTTCTTCAGCGCCTGGATCTGCCGCTTGTTCAGGGCCAGTGTCAGGATGATGACTTCCGCATGGCTGCCGATCTTCTCCCGGACCTTCTGGTAGATGGTAAAGGCCGAGAGCAGGATGAAGTCCTCCTCGATGGTCTCCTTCCCCTCGATCTCCGCCATGGAGTAGGATGTAAATTCAGCGTACCGGTGCATATAGCGCTGGATGCTCTGCATCAGAAATCCGGCGAATTTTCCGTCTGTTGCGATCACCGCGATCCGTTTCATCTCACTACCTCCCGAAAGATACTGGTTCCATTATAAACTGCCGCCCCCCGGCGGCGCAACTGTTTCAGCGTTTGCAGCCATAGGAAAAGTCCCGCACAGGAGACTCACGCTCCTGTGCGGGATCTGTTTTGATACCGCTATGGATCTTCTTTTCCGCCTTTCTGCGGGCCATGGACTCCTCAGAGTTCCACGTGGCTGGCGTTTCGGAACGGCGGATACACCGCCGGGATATGGGCCAGATGCAGCCGGACACACAGCTCCGCGTAGGCCACCGCGATGAACGCGGGGTCCAGGACCTTCACGGGCAGTTCCCGTTCCAGCATCTCGCCGTAGCCGGCCATGCCCAGGCAGCCCAGGATGACACCGTCCGCCCGTTCCTGCCGGACAGCCTCCTCGCAGACCCTTTTCAGATACCGTCCCGTCACGGCAGGGTCGGCTCTCAGCTCCCCAATGGGCACATCCAGCGCCCGCACCGAGGTCATCTTCTCCCGGGCGATGCCGTTCCGCATGAGACGCCGGTAGGTCCTGGGGATATTGACGCTCTCCGTGGTGATGACGGCGAACCGGTTGCAGAGCATGTTTGCCGCCGCCAGGGACGTCTCGCCGGGGCCGATGACCGGGATACGGACATTCTCCCGCACCGCGTCCAGTCCCACGTCGCTGAAGCAGTAGATGACGATGGCGTCAAATCCGTCCTGCTCCGCCCGGATGGCCTCTTTCACCAGCTCCGGTGCGGCGAAGGCCTCGTCGGTGTTGCAGTCCAGCTCATCGGGGCCACGTTTGATGCAATCCACGGAGATCTCCACCCCGTCCGACACAGCAGCGGATAGCATCCGCTCCCGGTCGTCCATGGAGGGGCGGTCCATGGCCTTGTCCGTCATAATGACTTTGATCTTCATGGTCGCTCTCCCCGTCACTGGGCCTCGGCCTCCGCTCTGGCAGCCTCGCTCCAGACCTCGGTCTCAATGCCGATGTCGCTGGACACGAAGCGTCTGCCGTCGGATTCCTTATAGTTCCTGTAGGCGTTCTTGATGATATTTCTGGCCGCAATCAGGGTGGGGATGTTGATGAACACCAGCACCACGTTGATCAGGTCGGACACGTACCACAGGTTGTCCAGCTGCAGTCCCGCCAGCACCGTCAGAGTGCCCAGGGGCACGAAGAACACGGCGCCCAGCGCCCGGACGAAGTTGATGAAGCCCTTGCTTCTGGAAATCTTGTTGGCGGCGATCTCCGTATAGGTCAGATCGCACAGCAGGGTGGTGAACGCAAACAGGCCGAAGGCCAGGGCCACGAAAATCAGTGCCAGGGAATCCATGGCAGTACCGGGGACCAGCGCCTTGACGGACGCCAGAAACGTACCGATCTTGTCCGCCTTCAGAGCGGCCCAGTCGACAGAGGGGTCCTCCCACAGAGCGCCGGCCGTGATAAGGAAGCCGGTCATGGAGCAGATGACGATGGTGTCCACGAAGACGCCGATGGCCTGCACAAAGCCCTGCTCGCAGGGGTGATTGGTGTCCGCGATGGAGGATGCCTGGGTAGAGGTGCCCATACCGGCCTCGTTGGACAGCAGGCCGCGCTTCAGACCCTGGGCCAGCGCCACGCCGAACGCGCCGCCGAAGATGGCAGAGGGCTTGAACGCACCGGCGAACACCGCCACCACGAAGGCGGGAACCTTGTTCAGGTTCAGAACGATCAGCAGCAGGACCATCACCATGTACAGTACTGCCATGACGGGGACGGCCTTGTCGGAGAACTTCACCACCCGCTTGATGCCGCCGAAGGTGATGATGGCGATGATCAGGATGATGGCAATGGCGATGACGTAGTAGACAGGCTCAGACA
This sequence comes from Dysosmobacter sp., assembly GCA_022778785.1. Classification (GTDB taxonomy): domain Bacteria; phylum Bacillota; class Clostridia; order Oscillospirales; family Oscillospiraceae; genus Oscillibacter. Next base: position 6,094 of record JALFSO010000107.1, read on the forward strand.
CGTCGGTGGCTCTGCCGGTCACTTCATTGACAATGGAGCTGGCAGCGGTGAACACGTGGAACGTATGCACGGGGATGCTGAGCATGTTGTAGAGCAGATAGAGGATGCACATGCCCGCGCCGATCCAGGCCTTGTTCTTCCAGATCTTCTGGATGTAGAAGGTGAAGCCGCCCACGTACTCGTCGCCCTTCTTCTCCTTGAAGATCTGAGCCAGGGTGGCCTCACCGAAGGAGGTAGCCATGCCCGTAAAGGCGGAGAGCCACATCCAGAAGATGGCGCCCGGTCCGCCGATGGTGACCGCACCGGTGACGCCCACGATGTTGCCGGCGCCCACGCGGCCCGCCATGCTCATCAGGAAGGCGGCCAGCTGGGTCTCGCCCACCTTCGCCTTGGTCTTGGAGGTCAGCAGCCGGATGCCGGTGCCGAATTCCTTGATCTGCACGAAGCCGAATTTAAAGGTGAAGTAGAAGCTGCCGCCCAGCAGCAGGAGAATCGCCAGGGAAAATCTCCCCAGAATGGGGATGCTCGCGTACCACTCAAAATTCGTTGGGAAATCCCAAAGGAAGTCAGCTACCGGGACGACACCTGCGAATAGTGCGTTGACCATTTCAAAAATACTGCTCATTGTTTCCCCTCCGTCGTAAAATGTGTGCGATGCATCATGTGGCTGATACGAAATATAAGCAACTCCCGTGCCAATTCCGTTCCGCGGGGAAAACTGCTGAAAATTCGGACTTATCTCCATGTTTGGTTGGCAGGTACTTCTCTCCTACGCTCCATTCCTTCAATAAAATAGGCTAATTATTTGCCTATTAATATCTTTCTCAATATCATTTTACAGCTGTCCCGATTTACTCTCCTCCGGCGGCAGAGCGATACAAGCAGAGTTCCGGCATCTGAAAGTGTGCCGGCTGCTTCACGTTCAGTATATCAAGCCTTTGGACCGCTCACAAGAGGCCTCGATATTGCGGCTCGTTTCTGGCAGGGCAGCGAAAGTAGACTGTGTCATCTGTGCGTGTCTCTGATTTCCTTGTTGAAGCCTAAAAACATATCCCAAAAGTGTGCCTTCTGTCAGCAAACGCTTTTGGGATATGCATATTTAGGAGCTTTTCAATTCTGCCCCGGTACGAACGACCGGGTCAGTCTCTTTACGGTTCCACGATATGAAACGGCGGGAGGCTGGCCAGGTCCGTCACATATTCCTCAATGCCGCGCAGCAGCCGGTAGGCGGACGCCTCCAGCTGTCCCTGGACGGAATCCAGCCGCTTATGTACCAGGGCGGCCAGCACCTCCTTCGTGATGGTCAGCTGTTCCGCCTCCGGCGCGCTGCCGCCGTGGTATACGAGGAGCGTGCCGCAGCGGATCTCCAGGAGATACCGGTACGCCTCTCCCCCATCTGTCACAGTCAGATCCAGCCGCAGTTCCATCGCCTGTGCCCGCTCTCCGTCCAGCACGATCCCCAGATAGTCCAGCAGAAAATCCGGGGACAGATTTTGCAGGATCTCCCCGTTGCCCCGTTTCAGACGGGCCTCCCGGGTGCCGAACCGCAGTTCCTCCGCCGCCGCGAGATAGGCGTTGCGCCAGATACCGGATTCCGCCTGATAGCCCATCTGCTCCATGGCGTCGGCGCATAGCAGCCGAGCCCGCCGGCAGTCCGGGTCCGCGAAAACCACCCGCTGGGTGACTTCCGCCACCCACTGGTACGCGCCCGCCGCAAAGTCCGCCTCCGCCCGGTCCAGGATCGCGCAGGCGCCGCCCATGTACTCCACGTACTTCCGGGCGGACTCCACGTCCGTCAGCGGGTTCAGATGCACCGGATTGCCGTCGTAAAAACCCAGATATTTCTGATAGACCGCCCGGCAATTCACCTCCACGGTCCCGTAATAAGGCCGCAGGTAACCGCATCGGGCCAGCTGTTCCGGCAGTTGTACTTTGCGGGCAATCTCCCGGGGCGTGTATCCCTGGTTGGCCAGCAGCAGCGTCTGGTCGTGGATCCAGCGGTAAGCCGCCGCCGTGTTGCGCAGAAACGCGGACGCCTCCGGATTCTCCTCCGTATTCCAGTGGGGCCAGTTGTGAGACTGAAATACCACATCGGTCCGGTCTCCCCAGCGCACCAGGGCGTCCGTCAGATACCGGGACCATGCGGCGCTGTCCCGCACCTGGGCTCCCCGGATGGGATAGAGGTTGTGGAGGGTACCGTTGCACAGCTCCGCCATCCAGAGGGCCCGATAGGCGGGAAAATAGTTGATCATCTCCGCCGGAGCTTCCGTCTCCGGCGTCAGCATGAACTCCACGGTCAGGCCGTCGATCTCCAGTGTGCAGTCCCGGTCCACATAGACGGTGGAGTGGGCGAAGGAGGCATGTCCCGTGGGATGGGTCAGGCCGATGCCCGTGGAGACGATGTCCATCTCTCCGCTGTGGGGACCCCGGCTGCCTACCTGGAACTTCTTCCGGCGGGACATGGCCGCACCGGCAAAGACATGCTCCCGTACCACTTCCTCGTCATACCCGGCGGGCACGTAGATGGGCACCTCCCGCCCCAGCCGGGCCGGGTCCGTGACGCCCCGGAGCCCGCCGTAGTGGTCCAGATGGGAGTGGCTGATGATAATGGCCCGCACCCGGGAGGGGATGTCCTCCCCCAGCGTCTCCGACGCGAAGGCCATGGCGGCCCGGGCGGTCTCCACGTTGGTGGTGCAGTCCAGCACGATCCAGCCGGTGACGGAGCGGACCAGGGTCAGGTTGGCCAGATCGAAGCCCCGCACCTGATAGATGCCGCCGGGCACCACTTCAAAGAGGCCGCTGAGAAGATTGGCCCTTCCGTTGAGCCACAGGCTGGGATTCACCCGGTCATCCGGCCGCGGCTCCTTCAGAAACCGGAATGCGCCCAGATCCCATATGACGCTGCCCGCATCGTCCCGGATCACCACCTCCCCGGCGCCGCGGATCAGATGGGAGGCGGCCAGCTCCAGCTCCCGATTCTCAAGGGCTTCGGGGTCCAGTCCCAGCTGTTCCGCCAGGGCGCGGTTAGCCTCCTGGGTGTGAGCCGTGGCGGGCTTGGGTTGGTCCGTGTAGAGATAGCCGCTCATCCGTTCCCCTCCGTCGCGGCGGCATAATAGGAGGTGTCCACGATGGCGTCCACATCCACGGACGCGGTGATGAGCCCCTTCTCCAGGGCGTAGTCGTTCAGGCTCTTCAGCTTCTCCACACAGACCGGGGTGATCTCGGGATCAAAGTAGGAGAAGCTGGCGTCAAAGCTGTACACGGAGCGATACACACCGGCGGAATAATTGGAGTCCGCGAAAAGGGTGTAGATCTCCTCCGGATTCTCCGCCGCGAAGGCCTGGGCCCGGATCAGGGCACGGACGATGGCCGCCGCCGCGTCCGGATGCTCCTCCAGGAAATCGTTCCGGGCGGACACCACGTACTGGGATTCCAGACGCTCGTCGCTGCCCGCCACCGCCAGCATGGTGCCGACGCCCTTTTCATCGATGAGCCGGTAGGCGGCCATGCAGGGCAGCACCACGGCGTCCGCCTCCCCGGCGGCGAACTCCACCTGGGCGTTGGCGGTGGTGGCGCTGATCTCCTCCACGTCGGCCTGGGTCAATCCGGCGCTCTCCAGCAGGGAGATCATAAACTTCTGGCAGGTGGTGCCGGTCTCGGCGATCACCCGCTTCCCCCGCAGGTCCTCCACGGTCTCGATACCGGCGTCCTTCTGCACCACGATGCCCTGCTGGACGGCGCTGTTGTCCATGGCGATGAAGGTGACGCCGTCAAACTTGCTGGCCAGTACCAGAGCGGGCAAATCGCCGTAGATGGCCATGTCCAGATCACCGGAGATCATGGCCTCGTTGACGGCTGGGCCCGCGCCGTCAAAGCCCACATACTCGGGATAGCAGCCCACGGCCGCCAGTTCCTCCTCGAAATACTGCTTCTCCGCCGCTACCCGTGCGGCCTCCAGCATCCGGGCTCCGTGGTCGCCGGTGGCCGGCGTGCCGATATACACCGGCGTCAGGGCGTCCGGTTCGCTGGTATTCCCGTTGTCCGCTTTCTGCCCGCAGGCGGCGGTCGTGACGAGCAGCAGCATCGCTGCCAGCAGGGCGGATAGTTTCTTTCCATACATCTTCATTTTCAGATCTCCTCATTCAGATTTTCAGGCAAAAAAAGATAGAGTTACCCGAAGTTCATACCCATGGTGGTATGCCCCTTCGTGTAACCCTACACTCTGTGCTGTATTTTATAACAAGATCCGCCATCTGTCAAGATACCTTTTGCCAGGGCAGCAGACGGCGGAACAGGACGGTCAGCAGACGGTCCATGACGATGCCCACCAGACCGATGACCAGCATACACAGGATCACCGCGTCCGAGCGGAGCAGGCCTCTGGAATAGCTGAGCCGGTAGCCGATGCCGGAGGACGCGGCGATCAGCTCCGCCGCTACCACCGCCATCCAGGAGCTGCCCAGTCCCAGCTTCAGCCCCACCAGGATCTGGGGCAGCGCATGGGGCAGATAGACCTTCCGGAATGTCTCCCCTGCGCTGAGCCGGTAGAGACGGGCCACCTCCAGATAGCCCGCCGGCAACGAATGAAAGCCTCCCAGCGTGTTCAGGGCGATGGGGAAAAAGGCCGCAATGGCGATCACCACCATTTTGGACAGCTCTCCGATGCCGTACCAGAGGATGATCAGAGGGATCCAGGCGATCACCGGGATCTGCCGCACCGCCGTTACAAGGGGATGGATCAGGTCATAGGCCGTTCCCCACATACCCATTGCCGAGCCGATGGCGATGCCAAGCACCGCCGCGATGGCATAGCCCTTCAGTACCCGGGAGAGACTGCATCCCAGGTCCGACTGAAGCGTGCCGTCCTCCAGAAAATCCCGGAAGGTCCGGGCCACCTCCGGGACCGACGGCAGGATGGCGTGGGAAATGTCGGTAAACGTGGTGGCCCACCACCAGGCCAGCAGAATGGCTCCGGGCAGAAGCAGTCCCAGTAAAACCCGTCTGATTGGCTTCATTCCACAGCCTCCGCTCCAAAAAAGTAGTGCAGCACCCTTTCCCTGCATTGGTTGAAGGCACCGCCGCTCCGGTTCTCCTTCGCCTGCGGGGGAACGGAGAGGATCTCCCGGATACGTCCGGGCCGCTCGGACATTACAACGATGCGGTCACCCAGATACACCGCCTCGTCGATATCGTGAGTCACCAGGACCATGGTGATCCCCGAGCTGCGCTGCAAACGCCGCACCTCCCGCTGCATCTGGATCCGCGTCAGGGCGTCCAGCGCCGCAAAGGGCTCGTCCAGCAGCAGAATATCCGGCTTTGTCACCAGTCCTCTGGCGATGGCGGCCCTCTGCGCCATGCCGCCGGAGAGCTGGCTGGGATAGCAGTCCCCGTAATCCGTCAGGCCCACCAGCTCCCGGCGCCGGTCCCGCGGCAGCCGCCGCAGGCCAAAGCCCACGTTATCCGCCACAGTCAGCCAAGGCAGCAGGCGGTGATCCTGGAAAACCATGCCGCACTCCGGTCCGGGTCCCGAGACCCGGCAGCCATTGTGCTCCACCACGCCGGTGTCGCCGGTCTCCAGACCGCATATGATCCGCAGCAACGTGCTCTTTCCGCATCCGCTGCGGCCCACCACCGTGATGAATTCCGCCGGTGCCACGTCCAGATCGATGTCCCGCAGCACGGGAAGCCGGTTCTGGGGGCCGGAAAAGACTTTATTCAACTGTCGGATGTGAATGGCTGGCCGCTCCACTTTTCCGCCTCCTTTGAGTTTTCAGCGGTTATTATGGTAGCCGGAATCCAGTGGAATGTCAAGCCGGAGGAGCAGATCGTGCGCTTTACAGGCCAAAGGGCCCCGTTGCAGGCAATGGGAGCAGACGCTTTTACAGCCTGCTCCCATGTGCTCAGTCAACGCAGATGATCTTCCCCAGATCAGACTGATGGGACGCCTTTTCTTCGACAGCGTTGCCGAGAAGCACCGCCAGACCGAACGTGTACTTTTCCGGGAACCGGAGCTTTTCATTGAAACAGGCCGGGAGGCGGAGTAATGGAGTTATCATATGAAGAATACAAACAACTGGCGTCAAAACAGACCTCAGTGCTGACTGTCCAGTGAACAAGGGCGCAATTCAATGAGATCTCTCCCCATGTGGAATACTCTCTCTCCGACAGAGGGAAAGAGCTGTATTCCGTTTTTTATGAAATGGCTCTTTGGGGAAGCAAATATTTATAGAGCAACGTGCAAGGCAAAAGAAACTGCGGGGATGGAAAGCATCCCCGCAGCTTCTCTGTATCGCCGCAGCTGAACTTGATGTACGAGGTCAGCGGAACTCACATGTAGATGATGATTAGTCCTGTCAGCATGCCGATGATGGTTGCGGTAGCAGGCAGCTTGGACCGCCACATGAGGATGGACTCGGGCAGCAGCTCACCGAACACCACATACAGCATGGCGCCGGAGGCAAAACTCAGGGACAGCGCCAGGGCCGTGGGACCCATGGCGCCCACAGTGAAGCCGAAAAGAGCCCCCAGAATGGTTGGAAAGCCGGTCAGCGCCGTGACAACGGCAGAGCGCCATTTCGGCATTCCGCCGGAGATCAGCGGCACGGCCACGGCCATGCCCTCCGGTATATTGTGGAGGCCGATCACGATGGCCATGGTCAGGCCGCCGCGGTTCAAGAGCGTTTCACTTGCGGTGCGGGCAAACGATGTGCCGATGACCATACCCTCCGGCACATTGTGCAGGGCGATGGCTGCCGCCATCACCAGTCCCGCCAGAAACAGTCCGCTGCGGGGCTGGCGTCCCTCGCGGTGTTCCTGGAGGTGGTTAGCGTGGGTCAGCTCCTCCAGAGAGTCGGCGGTGCGGGGATGGTCCTTGTCGATATGGGCTACCTCATGGTTGGTGTTGCGGTCGATCCAGGCGTTGAGCAGGGCGATGACGATATAGCCAACCAGCACCCCCATCACTACCAGACCCACATCGTTGCCCATTTCATCCGGATGCAGTGCCTCCGTCAGAAGGTCAAAGCACACCACAGAGGTCATCACCCCGGCGGCAAATGACAGCAGCAGGCTGACAGTCTTGCTGGAATCCTTTCGGAACAGACAGGAGATCAGTCCTCCCATACCTGTGCCGCCCATGCCGGCCAGCGCCGTAATGCCGATCACGCTCCAGATCATCTTTCATGCAGCTCCCCTTATGTTAGACCGTGCTAACTTTTTTCGGCTTATCCTATCACATGAGCGTGCGGCTGTCAATTTACGTTTTGCCGGTTTTATCCGCTGTTTTTATCCTGTCCCCACTTTTGCCTGCGCGGCTTTTTGCAAAAAGCAGGCCTACCGCGTCATCGCGGCAGGCCTGCTGCTGTTTTTGCTCCCGCAGTTGCTTCCGTCGGAGATCTTCACCGTGCGGAGCAGCCCCGCAAAAGCGGGATCTGCGCGACCGGCAATCCCGCCGAGGGCATTCCCTTGTTTCTTGCTGCTAAAGACACAGGAAAGAGACGGTTCCCTGCTTTCTTCAGACGCGGAACGCCTGACAGAACCGCATCAGAATCACCGCGAACTGCGCGCGGGCAGCAGTACCGGCGGGATCCAGCGTCCCCTGTGCCGTACCGGTGACAATTCCGTTGGCCGCGGACCAGGCCATGGCGTCCTTCGCGTAATCCGCCACGGAGCCGTTATCCGGGAAGCCGGCCAGGCTGGCCTTGCCGGAGACATCATAGCCCTTCCGTCCGGCGTAGCGGTACAGCATGGTCACCATCTGCTGACGGCTGACGGCGCTGCCGGGATTGCTGCCGTCGGAGACGCCGTTGGCCACGGCCCAGATTCGGGCCTCCGCCATATCGGCGGGCTGTTGGCCGGACAGGCGGGCCAGGATCATCCACAGCTGCTGGCGGGTGACGGTGCCGCTGGGGTCAAATGTATCAGCCGTCCTGCCGTTCATATAGCCGTTCTCTCTGGCCCAAGCGATGGCATCCGCCGCCCAGTAACCGGCAGGCACGTCGCTGAAAATGCCGTCATCGGTTTTGACAAAGGCGGCGTCCACGGTGACTTTGCCGGCAGGCATGGTAAAGGTGTACCCGCTGCCATTGTCGGTGAGCTTCATAGCATTGCCGCTCTGATCGGTGACAGTCAGCCCGTCCAGCTCATAGCCGTCGTCCGGCTTCGCCGTGACGGTGACAGTCTCGCCTGCCCTGGCGTTCTTCGGGCTGATGGAGACGCTGCCGTTGTTGGCCTCTCCCATATTGACGGGATAAGAGACACTGCCGCCGGAGGAACCGCTTCCGGGGGTGCTGCCGCCGGAGGAGCCGCCGGTATAGGAGACGGTGCGGAAAGAGGCAGTGACGGTCACATCGTTCTGAGGCATCCGGAAGGTCAGGGGATCCTGCGTGGTATCCACGTTCTCCAGGCCGGTGACGGTCCAGCCCACAAACTGCTGGTCCCCGGACGGAGCAGCGGTAACGGTGACCAGTGTATCCTCCGCGATTTTGGAGGAGACGCTGTCCAGGGCGCCTAGGGCTTCCATCGTACCGCCAGTGACTGTCAGTTGGTGGACGGGCTTCTCCACCACCGTCAGAGGGATGGTGCAGACAGTGGATTTCAAATCCCGGAAGGTGATGACCAGATCATAGACGCCGGGGACCAGATTGCTGTAATCCGGCTTTTTCTGCATGTCATCGTAGCAGATCTGGAACAGTTCGGCAGGCGGCTCATCCGGCGCACCGTGGCTGGGGAACCAGTAGCAGCTGGAGCAATCAAATACCAGCTGGCCGTCCTTCATGATCCGGACGCTCTCCACAGCCTTGCGCCAGTTCTCCTGGGCAATGCCCAGAGCGCCTTCTCCGAAGTCCACCGTCAGGTTGATGTGGTCGTTCTGGGTGCGGTTGTAGTAGGCGCTCTCGGAGACCAGAGATGGAGAGCAGCCGGAGGTGGAATCGGACAGGCGGAAGGAGACCTCGATGGTGTGCAGGACCGTGACATTTTCAAAGGTGTAGCTGCCAGTCTCGGCGGCAGCAGCGTTATCCTCGCCGTCGATCTTCACGGAGTCGATCTCATAGTAGTCGCCGGGGGTAAATGTAAAGGTCTGATCCTTGCCGGAGGCGACCAGCACATATCCCTCGGGGCTGATGATACCGCCGCTTCCAGCCGAGGCAATGATGGTCACAAGGCCGTCGCCGCTGGTGACCTCCAGTGTCCGGGGCATGGGATGCTGTGCGGTCTCATCCCACTCCCACGCGGTCTCAAAGTCCCAGCCCAGAGCCTCGTAGGTGGCCTTTTGGGAGAATGCGGCGGCGGGCTGGAAGACGAAGGCGTTCTGTGCGGAGGTATTGGAGGAGGAGATGCCCTCCTTGGTCAGGATATCCACCGCGTAGTTCACGGGACCGGCGTCCAGAATGGGACGGCTGCCGGACCAGTAGCCGGCGATGCAGTTGGAGGTGTCCGCCGTGACGGAGGCGTTGATAGCATTGCCGGTGAAGGTCTGGAGGGGGCAGCCGCTGGAGCCGCCCATGTCGCCCACCACGGCGCCGGTATACGTGGTGCCGTTGACCGTGCCCAGCACCAGATTGTTGAGGATCACGTTGCCGGTCTTATCGTTCTTGGTGGTGATGGGGCCGCCATAGTTGGTGCCGCCGATGAGGCCGCCGCCGTTCTTGCCGGTGACCGTCACATCCACCAGACAGTTCTGCACCGTGCCGCCGTGGAGACGGCCCACCAGACCGGCGGTATAGCTGCCGCCGGAGACCGTGCCGGTGACGGCCACATAGGCCCGGCCATAGTCGGTGGTGCTGTTGACCAGGGTGTAGGCCTTCTCCACGTACCGGTCAGAGCGGTTGTCCGTGTTGGCGGAAGCGCCGGTGATGTAGGTAGTGCCGGAACCGGGCGTCTGGGACTCCGTCACCGCGCCGTCGGCATAGTACTTGGTGCGGGCGTAGACGTGGTCATGGCCCATCAGCACCAGGTCGATGCCGGCTTCGTCAAAGGTGTCGGTCCAGCTGCGGTAGACGCCGGCGGAGGGATTGGATATCCGGTATCCGAACAGGGTCTTGTGCATCATGGCCACCCGCCATCTGGTAGGATTCTGGGCCACCACGGACTTGATCCAATCCTGCTGGACGGCAGTCAGCTCGCCCAGAGTGCTGTCCTGATAGTCCAGCACCAGGAACAGGGTGTCGCCGTAGATGAAGTAGTAGTTGCCGGCCATGGCCTCCAGACGGGCGACGCCGGAGGTCATGCGCTCCGTGCCGTCTCCGCCGCCGTAGTAGGCGGCGCCGTTCTCCGGCGGGTTGTACCGCCCCAGCACCGCGCTGCAGCTCTGATCCACAGGCGTCCAGTCACCGCCGCTGACCGTCCACTCATTGCCCGCGCCGTCGCACTCGTGATTGCCGGTGCCGAGATACAGAGGGTATTTGGAGAAGACGTTCTGGCTGCTGGCAAAGAAGGCGTCCCACTCCCAGGTGTCGATGCCGTAGTTCACCTGGTCGCCGCCGCTGAGGATGAAGGCTGCGTCGGGATAGTCCCCGGTGGCCCGGTCCAGCATGGCGCTCATGCCGCCATAGGCCTCCAGGGTCTCCTCATAGCTGCCGCAGGCGCCCTGCTGTGCGTCGGTAAAGAAGAGGAAGCTGAAGGTGTCCGTGTCCCTGGCAGGGGTCTTGATCACCTGAGGCTCCGTCACGCTGGTGGTGTTGACGTAGCCGTCGCCCACACAGTAGACGTATTCCGTGTCCGGCTCCAGGGCGGGAGTCTCCGCCTTGTGGCTCCGGACGGGGGCATAACAGTAGTCCGCGCCGTCCCCGCCGTCATAGTTGGCGGTGCCGCCGGTGTAGTGCAGGTTCTCCAGCTGCTCAGACAGGTCCACCACTTCGCTGGTGCCCAGCACCATATGGGTGAACTGGCCGCCGTTGCTGTCGAAATCGGACTTTTTGGCGTAGAACAGCTGCGTACCGGTGATATCGGTATCCGTCACTCAGTTGAACCGGGCGGAGAACAGGCCCTTCTCCTGCCGGAAGGAGTCCCACAGGTAGGTGACACTGCGGGGCGTCTCGCCGGTGCCGTCGGGCTGGCGGATGGCGCCGCCGCTTTTCTGGATGGTAAAGGTGTCAATGACGCGAAAGTCATTCTCCTCGCCGGTCGCCTTGTAATAAGCGGTATAGACCAGCGAATTGCCGGTGACCTCCACCTTGCCGTAGACGCCGGGAGCGTAGATCTTTCCGCCGCCGGTACCGGTCTTGTCGATGCGCAGGTCATAGAAGACGTCGTTCCAGGAGGTGTCGTTGTCAGAGAGGCTGTAGGCGTAGTTGTACACCGAACCGCCGATGACGTAGGTGGGCGCCTCGCCGGGCTGTGCGCTCTCAATGCTGCCGGTGCCGTTTTCGGCAGAGATGGTGCGCAGGGTGGTGCGGGCGTAGGCGTGTTCGTGGCCGTTGAGCACCAGATCCACGCCGGCGTCGGTCATGTGCCTGCCGACCTCATTGTCCAGTTGATAGTGGCTGGCGCCGGGATCATAGGTGGCCTCGTGGTAATAGACGATCTTCCAGGCCTTGTCAGTGGAAGCGCACTGCTCCTCCAGAAACTCCCACTGGAGGGCGTCGTCTTCCTCGGAGAGATAGGAGTTCAGGCAGATGATGAGGGCGTCGCCGTACTCGAAGGCGTAGACCGTACCCTTCCCCGCCTCAGGCAGTCCCTCCGGCGCGGTCAGACCGGTGTAGTCGAACCGGGCCCGGAACTGCTCCATGGCCGTGTCATAGCTGCCGGCATCATGGTTGCCCGGCGTGGCCATAATGGGCATGACCCGCAGCAGATCCTCCGCTGCGTCGAAGAAATACTGCCAGTAGTCGGAGTAGCTGGCATCCTCCACCACGTCGCCGGTGTGGATCATGAAGGCGGCGTCAGATTCGTTTTCTGCCAGATAATCGTAGAGATCAGCGGTGTTCTGATAGGTACTGGCAGAGGTCCCCTGTGTGTCGGCGCTGATGAGAAACGTAAAGGGGGCCTCATCCTCAGAAGCCGCTGGGGCCGTGAAGGAGGCCACGGAGCTGTAGCCGTCTTCCCTGCTGCCGACGGTGTAATAGTAGGTCTCACCGGGCTCCAGGCCGTCCATCACCGCGCGAAAGGCGTGGATGTTCTTGACATGGGACGCTTTGCCCGCCGGTTCGTAATCCGCGCTGTCCACGGCGATCATATCCGCCGTGACCGTGGTGCCGTCTGTGAGGTCCCGACTCTGCCCATAGACGACCTCCGAGCTCTCCACGTCCGGGTCCGTGACCCAGTTGACTGCCACGGACGTCTCCCCGTCCGTCCGGCTGGTGCCGATGGACAGGGTGATCTGCGATGGAATACTGTCCGGTGCCGCCGCTGCGGCGGATGGTACCGCCGAAACGGAAAGCGTGGAAACGGAACAGCATGCCAACAGGAATGATGTGATGCGTTTTCGGATGGTTGTTCCCATTTTGATATCCTCCTGCGATATGGATGATATCATTATGCGTGGTGCGGCATTAAATTCTCTTCCTCTGTTATCGAAAATTTGGGTAAAGCCGTCCCGGGCGCATGGATATCTCGCCAAAGTCACCTGAGATTTTTCGTCCCTTCTTGCAATCCTGCGGCGGATACTATATGATATGGAACGTAAATCGAAAACGAAAAGGGATCTGCCATTTTCCCTTTCGTTTTCATCAAAAGAGAGGATGACTACCATTGAAGCATCAGTTCTTTCGTCTGGGCGTGCTGACGCTTGCCCTGTGTACCCTGCTCACCTCCTGCGGCAGTCCAGCCGCCAGTTCTGCCGCCGGTTCCAGCCAGGCCGACAGTTCCGCCGGTTCTTCCAGCCAGTCCGCCGCGGCCAGTCAGACCGTCAGCGGCTTTGACCCCGACAACATCGTTCTGGGCGGCCGTGATGCGGAAGGCAAAAACGGCGTGGTGTCCAGCGGCCGTATGGAGGCCAGCCAGGTAGGCGTGGAGATCCTGAAAAACGGCGGCAACGCCATTGACGCAGCCGTGGCCATGGGCTTTGTGCTGGGCGTGTGCGAGCAGCAGTCCAGCGGCATCGGCGGCGGCGGATTCATGGTGGTCCGCTTTGCCGACAGCGGCGAGATCGTGTTCATCGATTTCCGGGACCAGTCCGGTGCGGCGGCCAGTCTGGATATGTGGGAGATCGGCGAGGATGGCCGCGTGGCGGATCAGGCCAACAAGATCGGCGCCAACGCCATCGCCGTTCCCGGCGAGGTGAAGGGCCTTCTCTATGCCCTGGATACTTACGGCAGCATGAGCCGTCAGGAGATCATGCAGCCTGCCATCGACATGGCACGGAACGGCTTTGAGGTGTCCGCCATCACTGAACGGGATATCGCCGACGCCTACGGCACCCTGGCGCAGTTTGAATCCTCCGCGGAGATCTACTTCGACCACGACAATCTGGACATGCCCTATCAGGCGGGAGACATCATCACGAACCCCGATCTGGCCGACACTCTGGAGCTCATCGCCGAAAAGGGCGAGTCGGAATTCTATACCGGCTCCATCGCCCAGAAGATCGTGGACTCCGTCCAGAAGCACGGCGGACACCTGACCATGGAGGACTTCGCCAACTATGAGATCGCGGTGAGCGAGCCGGTCCACGGCACGTACCGCGGCTATGACATCTACTCCTCCAACCTCCCCTCCTCCGGCGGCACCATCATCATTGAGCTGCTGAACATTCTGGAGAACTTCGACGTGGGCTCCATGGACCCCGAAAGCGCGGAGTACTTCCATCTGCTGTCCGAGACCATGAAGCTGGGCTTCGCGGACCGCACCAAGTACATGGGCGATCCTGCCTATGTGGACGTGCCCTCCGCCGGTCTGATGAACAAGGAGTACGCCGCCGGTCTGGCCGCCTCCATCGATCTGACCGCGTCCCAGACTTATGAGGCCGGTGATCCCTGGCCCTACGAATCCGAGAGCACCACCCACTACTCCATCATCGATGCGGCGGGCAACATGGTGGCCGTGACTAAGACGGTGGACGCCACCTTCGCCTCCGGTCTGGTGGCGGAAGGCACCGGCATTCTGCTGAACGACACCCTGTACGACTTCTCCACCGATCCCGACAGCCCCAACGTGGTGGCCGGAAACAAACGTCCCCTGTCCTCCATGAGCCCCACGCTGGTGCTGAAGGACGGCCAGCCCTTCCTCAGCCTGGGCGCACCCGGCACTACCCGCATCATCACCGGCGTGACCCAGGTCATCTCCAAGGTCATCGACCACGGCATGGATATTGAGGAGGCCATCAACGCCGTGCGTATGCACGACGACTTCGGCACACTGATCCTGGAGAACCGGATCAGCGACGAGGTAAAAGCCCAGCTGGAGGCCATGGGCCACACGCTGAATACCAACGAGCGTTTCCTCCTGTTCCCCTGCGTTCAGGCGGTCATCCGTCTGCCCGACGGTACTCTCCGCGGTTCCGCCGATCCCCGGCGGGATGGCTACGCACAGGGATATTGATGGACGGGTGCATCTCCTCTGTTCCATGGTACAGATGGCCCAACCAGAAACAGCTATTCAGGATAAGGCAGACACCAAAACAACATATTATTCTGAAATCCGGGTTCAGTTTTGAGATCCCCGCAACAAGGGCAAGCAAATTGGTTTAAGAATACCCCGGCAGGCCGTCGTGTTTGCGATGCCTGCCGGGGTCCCTTGGTTTCCCGGGCTGCAGCAGTCCGGGCGTCGGTTCTGTGATGTCGGTACACCGCTTTGCCTTATCAGGGAATCTGTCTGTGTCGCTCACACTCTTCCCCGAACTTTGAATGACTATTTCCCTTTTCGGAATACCTGCGGTGAGGCTGGCCTGTTCCTCCGTACAGTTCCCGGAGAGTGCCCGGAATTGTTCCGTTTTCCAAATTCAAAAACATTGATCTATCACCAGTGAAAAAGCCGGCCTGGTTCACACAACCAAGGCCGGCCTTCTCTTTTCAGCGCAGTTTTTCCCTGAGGATAAGCACCTTTTCTTCGATGCGCCGTATCGTTTCCATGAACACCTGATCTGCTTGTCCTGTGGGGTCGTCCAGACCCCAGTCCTCCTTCCATTTGCAGGGCAGAACTGGACACTGCACATTACAGCCCATGGTCACCACAACATCCACCGGCGGCAGGTCGGACAGCAGCTTGCTGTGCTGGCCCTCGGCCTCCATGTCAATGTGATACAGTGCTTTTATCAGACGTACAGCATCAGGATTGATGCGGTCTTTCAGCTCCGTTCCGGCGGAATAACTCTCGAACACATCCGCCGCCAGATGCCGCCCCAGAGCCTCCGCGATCTGGCTGCGGCAGGAATTGTGCACGCAGAGAAAGGCGACTTTCTTCATCACAGCTTCTCTCCCGCTTTGATCTTGCAGATCATCTGGGTCATGCTCCCCATTGGGCAGAAGGTACACCAGGTTCTGGGCTTAAACAGCGCCATGACTGCCAGACCAATAATCGTAGAGGTCAGCATAATGCTGTAAAATCCAAAGCTGAATTGAGCGATCCAGTCAGCCACCGTACCGGCAGTGTATGCCCATCCCCAGGGAACCCGAAACATCCACAGAAGCTTGATGGCTTCTCGCAACCCTCTGGCTCCGGCGGCTACCAGATAGGTCTGAAATACCATATTGCCGAACATGGTCAGGAAAAATACCAGGAACCCGTAGCGGAACCACTTGGAGGACAGGAACTTTGGCGCGGCAGTATTCCGGGAACACTTCATGCATCCGCCCACTTGCTGCAGCAGCTGTCCCCGGCCGCAGTAGCGATTGCAGAACGCCTTCCCGCCGCCAAACAGAGCGATGAACAGGGGGACCAGAAAATCGATCATGCCCAGCCACGCAAAGAGGATATTGAAAAAGCCCAGGGCAAAGTACACGATGGTCCAGACCCAGAGATAGTCATACCAACGCTTCTTTTTCATCTGGCGACCCTCCCTTCCTTCACGGCAATGCAACCGGCAGGACAAGTCCTGGCACACAGACCGCAGCCTACGCAGACATCCTCTGTCACTTGGGCGTAGCAGCCTTTCCATACGGAGATCGCTCCCTTAGGGCAAACCTTGGCGCAGGCGCCGCAGGCCACGCAGACATTCCGGTCAACGCTTGCTTTTCGTTCCATCAACTCATCCCCTCAGCAGCTTTTCCACATCGGCGGTCTTCAGGACCTTGCCCACGGAAACCACCTTTTCGTTGACCACAATGGCGGGCATGGATATGACGCCGTAGCCCATGATCTTCTCCATATCGGTGATGTACTCCACTTCCAGGTCCAGTCCCAGGGCCTTGACCGCGGCTTTGGCGTTTTCGTACTGCTCATGGCAGGACTTACAGCCCGCTCCCAAGACCTTGACGCAGCAGATCCCCTCCACGGGTGCGCCGCAGCAGCATCCGGCGGATTCCTCCTTGGAAACAGAGCCGCAGCAGCCTGCGGTTTCTTCCGCCTGAGATGCCGTACAGCAACAGGTCGGAGCCTTTTTTTCTTCCTTCTTCTTCCCAAAATTGAACAGTGCCATGATACTACCTCCGTTAAATAGGGTCTACTGAATGGCTGGAACATTTGGAAATCTCGGAAAAATGACCAGCTCGCCGAGGTCAAAATCGTAGTCCAGAGCCCAACCGCAGTCAGGCGCAAAAAGGAGACGTAGTTTGCGCTCCATATTTGCGGCAAAGA
>JALFSO010000005.1 GCA_022778785.1 Dysosmobacter sp.
ATGGCACACCTTCGCCGGAAAAGCTATTCAGCAAAGCCAACGAAAAATAGCACCAGCAGATTGACATAGATCACATTGCAGGGCCGATGGGCGGCGCCATATCCTCCGCCATGCACTGTGCGCTGTAGTCAGCAAGGCTCATGCCCGTCTGCTGCTGGCAGTAGTCCTCCATCTTCGGAAGGAGGAGCGCCTGCTCCTCCTCGCTGAGACAGTACTTGTAGTCCTGCTCGCTGCCATCGCCATGCACCAGGAACACTTCCAGCGTGTCGCAGACGCGGCGGTGCTCCATATCGTAGTTGGCATAGATGTTCAGCCAGTCATCATTCTCATCGGTGCAGACGTGTGTGCCGAATACTTTGTCGACGTCGAAAGCGGTATCCAGATAGAACTCCAGCAGGTTTTCGTTCTGCTCGATGTCCCCGCTGAAGGAGATGTCCCCGGTTCGGAGCATCCGGCTGCCGGTGAGATATCCAGGCTCAATTTCCTGGGTGAGCTGTTTTCCATCGAGATGGTTGAGGAACACCTTCCACCGCTCCTCCAACGACGTATAGGCTCTCTTATTTGCATAGTAGGCGGCGCTGCTGACATCCCTGATTCGGAAACACTGCCAGCCGTCCATGATATGGAGCGCGTTGAAGCGGCCGGAGTCCAGGTCGATGTCGAATGCCCCGGTCACCCGTCCGGTGTTCTCCAGCCGCTCCGACACATAGTCATTGAACTGCTCACGGGAGATCTTCTCCCCGCGGGAAAACATTCCGGTGAACCGTGCGGGAGAGTTCTCAGGGGGCTTGCGGAGATAGCTGCGCAGCCGGGCGGCCACCTGGAGCATCTCCAGATTCTCCTCGGCCACGAAGTAGGTATCGCCGCCGTCCTCCGTCACATGGAACACGGCGAAGCGGCGGGCGGCTTCCTGCGCCTGCTTGTTCTCCTGCTCCTCCTGCCAGATCTCCTGGCTGATGCGGCTGTACTCCGTGTCCGGGATCAGGGCGTTGATGAGCTCGTCCAGGTGCTCATTGAGCTTGTCCTCCACTGTCTCACCTTTCAGCTGGCGGCTCAGCGCGTCGTACCATCGCCCGTCGAGCCATAGGGTGATTTCTCTACTGTTCATTGCGTGCATCCTCCTTCTGCGCAAGTGGTGCAACAGGACGCGGTTCCTGCTTCGGCTGGCTTGGCCGCGTCGGACGCTTGGGACGAACTGGCGCGGCTTTTCTGTCCAGAAACTCCCGCACCGGTTCAGGTACAGCCTGTTCATAGAGCTGCCGCAGGGCCTCCTCCATGCGTTTCTGGACGCTGGAATGCTCCTTCCCCAAATAGAACTCCAGCGCCTCCAGCCGCTCACAGTCGAAGCTGATTGTGATTTCACTTTTTTCCATGGTGACAGCCTCCAATCTTATTGCATCGTCATTGTCATGGCGGGGCTGTCCGCGACCCGCATTTCGTAGGGACCTCCAGCCCAGCGGATCCCAGGCAAATTCAGAAAGCAGTCGCCGGCCTCGTTCATGATCGCCAGATCGAACTCTGACGCGTCCACCACACCCATGGGGTTATCCAGCCCAGCGCCGTTGTAGACCACGCAGAGCGCGGGCCAATCGGTTACCTCTGGATACCGCTCAGAGAGTTTCCTGAACAGCAGTGTATCCGTGACTTCTTCCGGCGTGGTCACCGCGCCGGATACATAGGCGCTCTCGCAGGGGCCGGTCTCCCAGCCCAGAAGGATACGGGTGAACCGAATGGGCATCCGGGCGGTCATGTGGCGGAGCATGGACGCCGACTGGTCATAGGCGTCGTGCAGCCCATTTGACACGCCGGCCCACGGCAGATGGGAGGCCATGTCCTCCAGCAAATCCCGGACAACGGCAATCTGCCGCCTGCGGTCATCGCCGGCTGCTTCCACCGCAGAGAGGTAGCATTGCAGTTCCCGGATCGTCTCTTTCTGCGATTGAACTGTGGCAGGCTCTGCGGCAAAGCTGCCGCGGGCCTGTGCCAGCCGCTGGTCGAACCGCTCCATCTGCTTTGGGTCAGGCCGCACTCCATCCAGCCGGGCCATGCCCTGAAGGATCGCGTCGATCCAGAACCGGCGTGTTTCCGACCAGGGCGGTTCGTCCTGCCGTTGGTGACGCTCGATTCCATTCTGCCGTTCTATGGCATAGGCGGTGAGGCCCTCTTCTGCAAGAGCAATATTAAAACTTGACATGGTCATCTCTCCTTCATCGTTATCTGGGGAGCATCTGTCTGCGCCTCCGCCTGCTGGGTGTTCCAGCTTGCCTCGACCTCCCGCAGATAGGCCGGCCAAGTCCTGGTTCTCACCAAACAGGGGGCGCACATGGGGGAAGCCATAACTGTCCATGAGTCTGCCGCCCCCTTTATTGAATGAATTTCATGCTCTGAGCCTCCGGCTTATAGGCATCGAGGACAGAGCGGAACTGCTCCAGCCGTTCCGGCTTCACGCCGTCAATCACGATCTCCGTGCCGTCCTCCCCGGCGCGGGTCTCCAGAACGCGGGCGTCCAGCACATCGGAGAAGCGTTTTCGCTCCGCACGGGTCAGTTCCTCCTCCTGTTCAAGGAATATCGGTTCTCCACCCTGGGTGTGGACGAGAGACAGATCCTCGGCCAGCTCGTACTGGAGAATGTCCCGCAGAGAGATATCAGAGTTTTCCGGCAGGGCTATGACGGCACCCGCGGCCAGCATGGCCTCGACGGTGAGGTATCCGCGTGCCAGGATCTCCTCATTCGGCATTTGCAGGCCGTCGTGAAGAGTGGAGTAGATACCTTCACTTTCAAAAAGCTCACAGAACACCTCTACCGCGTCATAGAAAAGCCGGGTCTTCTGTTCCTCCGGAAGTTTGGCGAAGTAGCACGGTTTCTGGCCTTGAATCCTGGGACAGAAACTGGGGTGGTACGCTATGTCGAGCCCTGTATCGGTCAGTACCGCCGAGGCTATCTCTCTGCGGCGTGTGAGCACATCCAGCAGCATCCCGTCCAGGCCGTTTCCTCTGCGGATCGTGATCCCGGTCCGCTTCTCCAGCTCCTCGAAACTGACGCCCCAGTTCCCGTTCTCTGTGGCCTCCGTACCCTGCCGGACGATGAAGTCCGCCGCCCGCTCCAGTCTGGCGTTGAGGATATCCCGCATCCCCGGCAGATAGGCGGCGAGGCGTGGGTAATCATAGCCGTCGGAATAGACCAGCACACCGTCCTCGCTGCCCTGGCCCAGCGCCAGCAGGCAGTGGATGGCTCTGTTGTCGACGAACATCCGGCTTTTGTTCTCCGCAATGAACGGCTGATTTGTGAGCGGTGTGATCACCAGCGCGGAAAACTCCGCCGTTGATAACTCCACCACCTTCTCGATTTGACAATCATCCATCTGAAAATTGTTGGGTCTGTTCAAGAGATTTGCTTTGATTTTCATCACATTTTCCTTTCCTCTGCCCTATGGCAGATAGCTGCGCGGGTTCGTCCGCTCCCCGTTGACCCGCACCTCGAAGTGGAGGTGCGGACCGGTGGACCGTCCGGTGGAGCCGGACAGGGCGACCACATCCCCTGCCTCCACCGTCCGGCCCGCCGAGGCCAGCAGTTGGGAACAGTGGCCGTATAGAGTGGACAGGCCATCGCCGTGGTCGATGATGATATAGTAGCCGTACCCGCCCTGGTTGTAGGCGGAGACTGTCACCGTCCCCGGCAGGGCGGCGCGGATCGGCGTGCCGGTGGGTACCGCCAGGTCCATGCCGGTATGTCCCCGGCGCTCTCCCGTGATGGGGTCGATACGATTGCCGAACTCCGAGGTGACCACGCTCCGCCAGTTCTCCCCGATGGGAGAGCAGAAGCCGTCCGCCCCGATGAACGGCACATCCGAACCGGAAAAGCCGCTGCCGCTCCCGGTGTAGCCATAGCGGATCAGACTGTAGACGCTGTCCGCATTGGCTTGTTGATCATCGGTGGACTCTGTGCCCAGCACGGCGTAGATGTTCTTGTAGACCTGTGCCAGATCCTCGATAGGTACTGCCACGGTATAGGTTTCTTCTTCCTCTGTGGTAGTTCCATCTTCATTCGCTATGATTACGGTGCGGGTGCGCTCCTCATAGGTGACGAAGCAGTCCGCAAACGCCCGGCAGTCCTGGCGGCTGGGACTTTCCGCGCCGAAGTACAGAGCATAAAAGATGGCCTTGACACGGATACCGTCAAGGCCATTTTCATCCTCTGCCTGTGCGTTGATTTCAGCGATGGCTCCATCCAGCAAAGCGAAACAGGTCTGCATCTCTCCGATATAGGCACGGTACTCGTCCGGGAGTTCCGCAGGAATCGTCCCGCCGTAGAAGCACAGCTCCACCACAGAGAGGTTGTGGGAGGCGGAGCCCGAACCCAGAGAGCATAAAAAGGCGATGAGCAGGATCACCGGAGAGAGGATGGCCACCAGCACCCAGCCCAGCTTCTTCCGGGTATTTTCATCCGAGAGGGCGGCGATGGCCGCTTTGACTACCGCGGCGGCTGTGGCGCTCATAGACTCATGCCGCCCATGGCTGGGCCGTCCTGCTGTGGGCCGCTTTGCAGTTCTGACCAGTATTCGGACAGCGCATCCATGGTTTCCGCATGGCCGTCGCTCCTGCCGTAGGCCGCATCCCACAGGCGGTACTGCTCCAGATCCATGCCGCGATCCAGCAGCAGCTTGGCCGTATCCACCGCGTCATTTTGAATGCAGGCAGAGAGGGCGGCATAATCATCCAGTTCCACCGGCATCCCTGCTTTCAAAAGCCGCTCTGCCATCCATTCCAGATGACCAGAGAGCAAAGGACGGAGCACCTGGGAAATGTGACGGTCCGGCTGCGCCCCCTTTTCCACCAGCACCATGGCAGTTTGGAAATCCTGCCGCATGGCGGCCATGGGCAGCAGGCTTGGCGGTGCGGCGGCAATCTGCTCCGGGGTGCATCGCCGGAGCAGGTCTTTGGCGATCTCCTGATGATCGTGTCCATAGGCGTACTGGATGACCTCGCCGGGGAGCGTGGGACGCGGCTCTGAGAGCCGGCTTTTCATCTGCTCCACCAGAGTCTGCACCCGCTGGCTGTCTCCCGTATCCACCGCCCGCTTGCAGGCGGTGAGGTAGGCTTCCGGCGAAATACTCCTTGCGTCGGCCAGCAATGTCAGAACCATCTTCCGTCCAACTATCCCCGGCCGTCCAGCCGCCTCCGCCAGCAGACTGTCCGCCTGATTCGGCACCTTGGGGTAAAACTGCTTGAATGTTTCCAACTCGCCGTCCCGGATGGCCAGTACTGTTTTGTCATAGTCGCTCATGCGCAGGGGCCGCTGACCAGCCGTGTCCATATAGGCGGTGATGCTCCCGGTCATGCGCCGTAGAAGCTGCTCGGTCTGGGACATGGCAGCCTCCTGTCGTTCCCGCTGCTCTGCCAGCGCCTGGATGATGGTACGCTGTTCCGCGGGATCCAGGTGGACGATCATGTCCTCTGGCTCCGGTCGTTCCCCCAACCGCATATACCGGGCATAGGTGCCGCCATCCCCGTGGAACGCCTTGGTGATGGCGGAGGAGATGAGAAACATCCGGTCAAGGTCCGCGCCGGTATCGCCCAGGGTCTTGCCGGTGATGAAGCTCCTGGTGACCGGCTGGCCGTTTTCATACCACTTCAGGTACACATCCAGATAGACGCCCTCGCTGCCGCCATAGTCGGTGGTACAGAAGATGTCTGCGTCCTGGGGGATCTCCCGGCCATTTTCCCACTCCTGAGCCAGCAGAAAATACTCGTCCGGCAGATAGCCCATGCCCTCCAGCCGGTATTTCAGTTCCTCGAAAACCTCCTGGGCTGTGCGCTGTCCGGCACACTTCAGCTTGCGGGGGTCTTCCTCGGAAGGCTCCCATTTGTCCAATTCAATGGTTTTCATCTGATCAATACTCCTTTCCTATCCTCCGTCATAGCAGCCGCAGGGCATATCATGTTCCGGGAACATCCAGCACATGGCCATCTGATTTTTATCCGCCTCCACAAAGTCCCGCCAGGACCAGTTCCGCCCCAGGCCCTTGACACTGATGAGGTTGGGCTGGGCGTTGTCCTCGATGGCGATGGCCCGGTCAAAGAGATCCCGGTGGTTGTGGTAGAGGGTGCGGATCTCATGGTGCTTCATCGCGGGGCAGAAAAAGCAGGAGGACTTGCCGGGCAGCGGCAGGCCCTCCTGCTGGATGGCGGCAACGCAGTCCTCCCGCCCCCAGCCCCAGTCGATCAGGGGATATTCCATCTGGTATTTCTTATCCTGTATATCATAGACATAGGCGTGGGTCCTGCGCTGCTCCTCGTCGGCGTCATAGCCAATGAACTTGACTACCTTCTCGCCTCTGGCCCACACCTCCCGGCAGGGCGGATAGTTGTTGCAGAATTTTTCTTGCGGACCGGCCTTGTGCTTCAGGGAACACCTCTTGTAGCCATAGGCCAGAGCGGGGAGGGTGCCGGAACGGAGGCACTCCTGCTCCAGTGTCAGGCGGTCCCCATTCATGTCCATGTATTCTACCACTGTGATCTTCGGCATCCCGTGATTTATCAGCCACTGGTCCATGACGGACAGGTACTCATAGGTGTGGGGCTGCTCGCAGCCTGTATCCGCAAAGAGAATGAGGTCGGCGGGGATATTTTTGTGGTACATTCCAATCAGCATAGCGGTACTGTTTGTGCCGCCGCCATAAGAGATGACATTCATAGCTGGCTCCCTATTGCGCATTTGCGTTCTCAGGCCAGCCGAGTTCTTCGAGCTTCAGAAAGTATGCAAAGGTTTCCGGCGCGGCATCTGCCAGAGGGCGCATCCTATCCTCGTTTTCACTCCAATCGATCCAATACTCAAAAAACTCCGCAAAATACTCCCGCGAATTGACTGTTGAGTAGTCTCCCAGTACAGCACGCGCGGATCCCGACTCCTTCTCATAGAGCTTTTCCGTGGTGGATGGAAAGCCAATTACCTGATGATAGAAGTGCCCGAACTCATGAACGGTACAAGACGGCTCACGGGCATAGATCGTTTTTTGACGATAACTGGTCGCACCGGCGCACTGCATATTCAACTGCTCACTTAAATCGTCCAGATACTGACTGTCCAGATCAAACGACCAGCCGTGCGCTGTATATTCATCCAGAATAGCCGCGGGAATCTTTTTCATCTCGACAAGATAGGAGCCGAGATATACCTGATCAACATTATTGATGTTCAACCGCTCCACCATCTCGGGGGGATCGACGTGCAGCCCTTTGGTACGGACCAGATAGATGATCTGTGCCGCTTCGCCGCGTGTGATACGTTCCAGTGGATCGGCATTTTCCGCGCACAATCCATTTTCACAGGCGATACGAACATAATTATCAGCGTCGCTCATGTATTCTCCGTCTTCATACAGCTCATAACAGTAAACGGGAATCCCCTCTGCCGCAAAAGCACTGGCATAAATTGCGCTGCGGCACATCTCCGTGTCTGGTTCCAGTACCGCACTCATATTGAGCCATCCCTCTTTGTACGCAAGCTCGAGCTGGGCCTGCCCGAAGGGAATACCAGGAGTTTCGGGAACCTCCTTATCATAGGCACGGCAGATCATGACTGCCCACTGGCGGGTGGTGATGACAGCGTCGGGCGAAAAGTTATTGTCCCCGGTCCCACAGGTGATCCCGTTTTCAGCCGCAAAGGAAATGCCCTCATACCAAGGGGATTCCGCGCTGACATCCCGGAATCCCGGATCATTGGCCGCAGATGCTGGGGCGGTCAGCTGCATACACAGGGCTGCGGTCAGCATGAAAAAAGATAATATGGTATAGATTCGTTTCATTGATGTTCCTTTCCAAAAAGAAAACAGCCTGGAAGCCGCTTGGCAATTTCCAGGCCATTGGTTCGGAATGAGCTCACTAACTTACGGGTTCACCGTCCGCCCGCCTTTCCAAACAGCTTTTCCTTATAGGGCGGTGCATGGACCTCCAGCAGATACCGCTCGTTACCGCACTTGTAGAGGCAGACGCCCCTCTGGGGATAGCGGATGAGTTCGAACTCAGCAGGCTCCAGTTGGAGGTTGTCCATATAGAACTTCTTGTTCACGCTGCCTGCGTTGAACAGGAACTGGTGGGTGGGGATGGCGAACAGGGGCCGGGTCAGCTCCCGAATACCGTCCACATCAAAGTCCTCCAGATTCTGGCTGGCCAGGATCATGGAGGACTCCTTCTTCCGCACCCGCTTGAGGCTGTTACGGATATATTCGATGGTGGTCAGGTTGCTCAGCCAGATGTACAGCTCGTCCAGCGTGGCCACGGTATTTCCCTCGGTGAGCAGCTTGTCGCTGAGATAGGAGAGGATATTGAACAGCATGGCGTTCTTCACATTCCGGCTGGCCTGGAGGAGCCCCTTGACGCCGAAGACCAGGAAGCGGGAACTGGTGATGTTGGTGTGGCCGTTGAAAAACTTGCTCTCCGCGCCGCGGCACATGGAGTGGAGGCCCAGCAGGACCTCCCGCAGCAATTCCCTGGTGTAGAGGGGGAATTCCTCCTGGTCATAATTCTGATACGCATCCTCAATGATACGGTAGAGGTCGGAGAGAACGGGGTAATCCGTGGGGGTCAGGGACAAAAAGTCCGTGTTGTCATCCATGCCCCACTGGGCGTACAGCCGCTCCAGCATCAGCTCGATGGTGTCGATGTGCTTGTCCGCGAAGTCCTCCTTGTAGGAGCGGAAGAAGTCCTTCAGGAAGGAGATATGCTGGCTCAGCCGGGTCTTCTGGCGAAAGGCCGCGGGAGCGTCCGGGTCATCTTCGCCGCTGACATCCCACAGCTTGGGCTGGAGGGGGTTGATCCGGTATATACCGCTCATGAGGTCAAGAAAGCAGCCGCCCAGGTTGACGCACAGGTCAGTCAGCTCATGCTCCGGGTCCAGGCAGATGGCGCGTTGCCCGCTCTCCAGGATGTTGCACAACAGGAGCTTGAGCAGATAGCTCTTGCCCTGGCCGCTGTTGCCCAGGATGAGGACGCTGGCGGTGGTCTTGTCGTCGGCACGGCGGTTCAGATCCACGATGATATTGGAGCCGTAGCGGTCCCGTCCGATGTAAAAGCCCTTGGGGTCGGTCTTGCCGGAGTAGTTGAAGGGATACAGGTTGGCCACCGAGCTGGCAGGCAGGACGCGCTCAAACTGGGAGCCAAAGGCGTTGCGGCCAGCGGGGTTCACGGAGAGAAAGCCCTCCCGTTGGCGCAGGAGGATTGGGTCGGCGCCCAGCTTGCTCCGCACCAGCTCCGCCGTCACCTCGTCCCGCAGGGTGCGCAGGCTCTCCGCGTCCCGTGCGGACAGCTCGATGAACACGGCGCAGTGGAGGAGCGGCTCGCTGTTCTTCCGCATGGAGGCGATGAGCGCCGCCACATCCTGGAGGTTGGCCTCGGCGGTGACGGCTTGCTTCATGCTGTTGCTGCTGCCCCGGTCCATGCGGTTCTTGTTCTCCGCATTGTGGATGATCTTATCCTCCTCGGCGGCAGTCACCTGCCGGTTGTAAATGGTCAGGGTCACGCCGCTCTTTTCGCCTAAATGCCGCAGCAGGGCCAGCTCCTCCGTGGTGGTGGGATAGCTCCGCAGGGCCAGGGTACAGCGGTATGCCCCGCCGCAGATGGCGTGGTCGGTGTTGAACTTCACCGCCGTGGGCGCGATGAGGTCCAGGAAGTCCTTGACGCGGGGTTCGGCAGGCTTGGCCGGAGCCTTTGCTTTCTTTTTCTTCTGCGCTTTTTTAGGCATCCTGTGTCACCCACCTCCCGCCGTCACAGTCTTCGAAGTGTTCTGTGGTCACATCCTGCTGGTAGTAGACCGCCAGCAGGCGCTTGATGTCCTGCTCACCGGCCAGACGGACATGGAAGCCCTGGTCCCGGATGCGCTTTTCCGTCTGGCGCAGGCGGCTCTCGGCGGTCTCGCCGTTTTGCTGCTCCGGGCGGCAGACGAAGGCAAATTCCCGTGCCGAAGCGGTGGCGGACTGGATCTCGTCCAGGTGGGCGCTGTCCTGCCGCAGCAGTTCCCGCAGGGCGGGCAGCTCCTCGTCCTCCAATCGCTGGCGGTACCAGTCCTTGTTGTGCCGGAAGGACTCACGGGAGTCCAGAGCCAGCATCCGCAGCTCCGGCATGGCGCACAGCAGGCGGGTCAGGGCCAGCATCCGGCCTCGGATGCCCTCGTCCGAGAGGACGGACAGGTTGTCCGGCTTGATAAGAAAAAAGGCCAGTTCTCCATCGGCGGTCTTGAGGCCGTGATCGGTGAGCTGGCTGATGCCCATGAGCTGCCGGGTGGTCTGCCGCTGGCGCAGCTCCTTTTTCTGTTTCCTATTCAGTATTCTCACTCCATTCATAGTACTGCTGTTTCAAAAATAAAAAGCAAACGGCATAGCGCAGGAAGTCCAGAATGCTGGCGTCCTCCACGCGGATGCTCAGGAAGGCGAAGAGGACGGTAACCACCAGCGGGGGCAGGAAGCCGCTCTGTGCCAAGGCCAGGACAGAGAGCAAAAGCCCGATCCCGATGATGGCCACATCCCGCAGCGTCCACAGCCAGAGCATCGCCTTGGCTTTCAGATTATCAGGGTAGATATATATGGTCAGATTCCTCCTAACGAAAAGGACGGGAAGTAACGCCTCCCGTCCTTGGCCTATTTCTGGATAGTGGTGATATAGGGCGCGGTTCCCTCATGCAACAGAGTCCTTCGCTGCGGGCTTTTCCTCCTCACTCAACTCGGGCAGGACTTCCACGACAGGGATCCCGTCCTTCTCCTGGCAAGTCTCCCAGCCGGAGACGGCATTTTCGATCAGGGTGACCACGAATTCCTTTTGGGAGAGCTTCTTGTGGGCGGACAGGTAGGCTTTGATCTGCTGGAACAGCTCCTCCGTGACGGTGAACGCCAGTGTCCGCTCTCCTTTCTGGGATTTGTACCCCTCCAGGGGCTTAAGGGTCTTACCCTGTTTCCACAGGGCGAGGCCCTGCTCCACCAGACCAACCACGAAGTCCCGCTGGGACTGGTCTCCGTGGGCCGCCAGATACTGCTTGACCCGCTGGAACAGCTCCTCCGATACCGAGAACGCCATCGTCCTGCCGCCCTCTGCCCTGGGGCGCGGTTTGGGCCTTTCGTAATGCTCCCGGAGGATCCGTTCCATAAGGATGCCGGTGGTCAGAGCCTCGTCCGCCGCCACATCCTCCCGGATCTTCTGGTGGAGTTCCTCACATAAATTGATGGTCAGTTTGCCCATTTTGTGCGCTCCTTTCCTTTTGGTAGGGCAAGTATGTCCCAAGCCATGGCCAAAAGCTATTCACCAAACCCAACGAAGAACAGGGCATGAAACGAAGCACAAGCGACAAGCCCTTTCGCGGAACTTTTGGTGGCCATTTGGTGCAATGGCGTGTATAATCAAGACAGCTTGATTGTGGGAGGGTCTTGAGATGAAACGGTGCCGCTGGGCGGATCCAAGCTCGGAATTATACACCGCCTATCATGATAATGAATGGGGGCGGCCGGAGCATGACGACCGCAAACTCTTTGAGATGCTTATTCTGGAAGGGTTTCAGGCTGGTCTCTCCTGGCTGACGATCCTGAAAAAGCGGGAGGCGTTTCGGGCCGCGTTTGACAACTTTGAGCCAGCCGTGGTCGCCCAATACGGCCCGGAGAAGGTGGAGGCTCTGATGTCGGATGCGGGAATTGTGCGCAACCGGCGCAAGATCATGGCCGCAACTCAAAACGCCAGGGTGTTTCTCACCATTCAGGCGGAGTTCGGCTCCTTTGACCGCTACCTTTGGGGCTTTACCGGGGGCAAGGTCATCTTGAACACAGATGATGAAATGCGCGCCCGCACGGAGCTGTCCGACCGCATCTCCAAAGACCTGAAGCGCCGGGGGATGAGCTTTGTAGGCAGCACGATTATCTATTCCTTTCTTCAGGCCACAGGAGTGGTGAATGACCACGAAACCTGCTGCTTCTGCTATCCGGGAAATCAATAGCCTGCGGCCATGGCAATGCCGCGCATGATGAACTCCACACAGGGGATTGCCACGCTGTTGCCCAGCGCCTTATAGCGGGCCGAGTCCGACGCGCCGGGCAGGTCCGTCCAACCGTCCGGGAAGCCCTGGAGCCGTTCACATTCCAGGGGCGTCAGGCGGCGGATGAGCAGGGGGCCGTCTACGACCAGCTTATCCTGCCCTACATACTGGCTGTTGGGTCCTTTCCGGTCGCTGCTGGTCAGGGCACCCACCGTCTCCTGATACACCAGATCGGTGGCGTCCTTGTGCTGGCGGGCGCTTTCAGTGGAAGCTACTGCGTCATCTTTGAATACATCCACCCGCTGACGGGAGAAGACCGCATGGTGATCCGTGGCGGTCAGGGTATAGGCGATGTTCTCCTGATACCCGATCCCGTTGCCGCCGTTTTGGGGCTGGCGGTCGATGGCATTGCCCGTAATGCAGAAACAGGGAGCGTCCGTCACCAAGGGCAGGTTGTTTCCGCCGGTCCCCGCTCTTGCGGATAGTGTGGGAGATATAGGGTGCGGGCCGGTATAACGGGCATCAACGCCGTGATTCTCATAGACCAGCGGCTGGTGTCCATGCTCCTGTGCCCGCAGGGTGCCGGAGACATCCTTGCTGCACCCCATGGCCGCGCCGCCCTGGTCATTCAGGCAGAGGACGGACGGCACCATGTTCGTTCCACTCTCAGCGGCTTTCAATGTGGGCGCGATCTCCTCCTGATATCCGATCCCGCCCGCTGTAGGCGCGGCTCCGGCACAGAAACCTGCGGTCAGTACACAGGGATAGCCCTGGCCGGGCATACCGCCCCCGCCGCTTATGGACGTATGCCGTTCCGGGCTGAGATAGCACTCGCCGTTTCCCTTGGTCACCACGCCTGCGGCAAACAGCAGCCCGCCGGGAATCCGCCCGCCTCCGCCGTCCGCGCCGGCCAGGGTTGGAGCTTTTCCCTCTGGGGTAAACACACGGGCCTGCTGCGTATCCCATGGGTTGAGACAATTTTCAGCAATAAAAGCCTGCTGTTTCATTCCCGGCTGTGCGCCCAAAGCCCCCGCTACATCGTGGATATCCCGCACCTCGCGCCCCAGGGCGGCTTCTCTTGCCGCTTTGCGGCAATTCACCTTCTCCCGCTGATTGGCCGCAAAAGCTGTTGGTGCGATCACTCCGTTACGCCCGGTAGACATGCCGCAATTGGTGCCAAGTGTTGCGGAGACCTGATCGGTGATATCTCCATTGTAGCCATCGAAGCCGACAGGCTCTGTTGCGGTATGATATGGTTGTCCCGGCCTGAGAATCAGTCCCGCCTGCGCCATCAGCGCCGCCTTGAGCTGTGCCGGCAGCTCTTTGCCCCGTTCCTCCGCCCGCCGCAGGATACCCAGGCAGGCCGTCCTGCTCAGATAGTATTTTCTCCGGGGGCTGGTTTCCAGGATATCGGACAAAGCACACTTGACAGGCTCCCGCGGAGCCGGTCCGGTGTTGAGCGGCGGACCATTTTCCCGCCACGGGGAGCGGAGTTCCCAATAATGGCACCCAAACAGATCCACATGGCCCCTGGACAGGTCCAGGTGGAAATAGGGGATGGAGATCAGCACGGACAGGGACACGGCTTTGCTTTTTTGTTTTGGCTGGCTCTCGAATATATCATCTACATCATCAGGCTCATCCAGAGAGAACAGCATCATCTGGCCGTTGCTGTCGTAGTTCTGCATGGTCAAACCTCCGTGTTTAAACTATCAAACAGGAGCAGGGGCGCGAGAGGGCCGGCGAAGTCCGCCACCAGAAAAATGCGCTTTCTCCGCTGAGCGACGCCCCAGAACTGTGCGTCCAGACAGCGCCACGCCAGTGAGAAGCCGGTCTCTATCGCGATATCTCCCGCGTCCGGCCACGAATAGGGATAGGACCGTGGAACCTCCGCGCCGGCGTCATGGATCCGAATGATCTCCTCCAGCACGATGCGAAAGTCCTCACCCTTGGGCGATCCGCTGCTGAACGCGCCAGGCACATTCTCCCAGCATAGCCAGCGGGGACGGATGTCGGCTGCCGTGCGGCCCCGTTCTCTCTCCGCCGTCCGCATCTCCTTGACGATGCGGATCTGCTCCATAAAAAGACCGGAGCGGGCGCCAGACAATCCGGCGCGCGCCCCGGCCACTGAGAGATCCTGACACGGGCTGCCCCCGCAGATGATGTCCACAGGGAACAGCAGCCTGCCGCTCAACTTTGTAATGTCGCCCTTATGGGCCATGCTCGGGAACCGCTGTTCTGTGACCTTCATGGGGAACGGCTCGATCTCGCTGGCCCAAAGCGTTCTGATACCATGCCGCTCCGCCGCAAGGGGAAATCCGCCGATGCCGTCGAAGAGACTCCCCATCGTCAGGGTCACCCCATGGCCATCCCCATCCCCTCTGTATGCGAGAGCTCCGTGGACTGGATCTCCTCCGTGCTGACGCTCCGCACGGGGATGCCGAAACGCTCCGCCAGTTCTTTTTCTCCCGTCATGCCGGGGCTGATCCGGTCCCCGCACAGCCAAAGCTCGTCGCACCGTTTCAGCATCCGGTTTCCCATGGCAATGCCGAGCTGCCGTTCCTCCGGGGCGCTGTCATCCAGCATCTGGGTGTAGAGCAAACGTGGCGCAAAGGGCGTTACGCCTTGGGAGATGGCATACCGGCACGCCTGCCGGGCAAACTGGAGGTTCTGTTCCACATCCCCGGACAAGGGGGAAGCGATGTAGACCACCGCGCCAGGGGCATTTTCCTGTGTCTCTGAGCGGAAGAGATAGGCCGGGTCGTTGACCACCACACCCTCTCTGCCGAATTCCACCGCGTGTTCATTTGCCGCGGCCCAGTCCAGATATTCCGGATCGGCGGCCTGGCGGTACACCTCCGGCAGCCATTTTGCCGGGATCCTGAGCAGTCCGGAGGTGTGTTCCAGCTCCTTGTCCATGGTGTAGGCGACAGCTTCCCGAACAGCGGGGAGCAGAGGGCCCAAGTCCTCCGGGGTGTGATCCCAGAAGCTGATCTCCCGCAGGACCACATCCTCATACCGCTCCCAGCTCCCGCTGTCATCCTCGTTCCACACATAGTCGGCTGAGGTGATGGTCACACCCTCATCATTGCAGTTGATCCAAATAGTCTTATCCAGTTCCGGGAGCCGCACGGCCAGCGTCCCCACCATGCATCCGCCTCCGGTGTTGCCATAGATACGGTCTATGACTGCATACCGCATGACTCCGGGGTCTGGCGTTGTATCAAGAGCCTTGATCAATTCAGCCTGAACACTCCGCTCTATATCATGGCCGCCTGGATACTCCACACATTGGTACTTTACAGCGGGATGACGGTTGAGACGGAGCGCCTCCATATCCCAAAGCTTCTGTTTCGCGCTCCCACACTCAGTAAAGAACAGGCGCTGGCCGTTCTCAGATAAAAAGCCGGAGAGCCCCGCCATGGGACTCTCCGGCCTCGCTTCCACCCAGATCGCGTAGATTTTAGGTGGACGGTTTTCTTTTCCTTCTGTCATATACAACGCTCCTCCTTATTTCGGCGCCACCGCCTGCACAACGGTGCGGGTGGTGTTGACGGCGGCCTGTGCGGTGTAGACTGCGCTCATGATATTGGCCCTTGTCGTGGTGTCCAGCCCGAAGGTCCCGGCAATCCGGGGCACTTCTCCCGCGGAGAGCATGAGGCCCAGCCCCAGCAGGGCGTGGTCCTTGAAGACCATAAGCCCAGCCACAAGGATGGTGGATTGCAGGAAGGCCGTCAGGCACAGGCCGATGACCTGCTTGATCCACTGGGTGAACCCGTCCACATATCCGCGGGGGATGCTGAACATATAGAGACTCCCCACGGCGATCTGGATGAGCAGGATGCCGCCCCGCTTCAGATTGGCGAAGAACACCTTGATCACCGCGTAGGCCATGAGGATGATGCAGAACAGGAGCATGATGGGGCTGGTGATCAGGCCGATGCCGAAGTCCAGCGTCACCTGCGTCATATCCGCGATGCTCTCCACGCTGTTCAGGTCCGTGATGATCTGCTGCCCCACATCCCCGATGCTGGTCCCATAGCCGGTGATCCCGGCGCTGAGCCGCCCTTGCAGCGATACGGAAAGGGCATAGAGCCGGATGGGTACCGTCGTGAACAGGCTGACCGCCAGGAAGCCCTTGATGGCGTTGAGGGCGGTGTGCTGGAGATTGGCCCGGCCGGTGGTGTACTCGATGCCGAACTCAAAGGCGCATACCACCAGGCTCACGCCAAACAGCGCCCAGCCAAGCTGGGAAAAGAACAGCACGATGGCCTGCACCCACTCCAGCTCGAACAGCTCCACGCCCATGTTGCCCATGGCCGAGAAGAAGTTGCCGAGAAAGCCCACCACCTGGCCATAGAACCAGTCGATGAGGTTGTCCATGATGGTGGCGGCTACAAAGTCCCAGATGAACAATGAATGACTCACCTCGTTTCAAAGGCCGTATCATCCGTTTCTGGGACAGTCAAGGGGCCGCACAGATGGTACGGCCCCTTCGTTTGTTTACATGGTCTGCTGCCACTGCTGGGCGGCGGTCTGCTCCTGGAATACTTCCAGATAGCTGGAGACTGCGTTGGTCAGCGTTTCATAGTCCGCCGCTGTAGGGCGGTAGGCGTACCAGTCGGTCTGCCCATTATCCGTCCATGCGTAGGGACCGCTCCGCCGAATGTAGGGGTTATCCGTCTGCCCCTTGCCCCAGAGGTCCGCAAAGCGCAGGCGCAGGGCGTCCACCTGCCCGTCGTTGCGGTTCAGGATGGTCATCTGGATCGCCTCATAGCGATCCGCCATGCCGCAGGTGACGAACTGCAGCTTGGCCCGGTTCATCTCGCTCAGGCGGACATAGCAGGCCCGGCCCACAAATACCGCGTCGGGATAGATGGGCTGCACGATCTTTCGCAGCTCCCGTTCAAAAAAGGTCATATGCATGCCTCAGATCCCGATGATGCCCCAGATGTAGAGGGGCGCGGTGAGGGTAAAGACCAGACAGGCGAACAGGATCACCGGGCCGGTCCACTCGAACTGGCCATGCTTTCTATAGTCGAAGTACGCCATGGCCAGTTTGGTGAAGAACGCAATGGCGAGGATCATATCCAGCGCCGGGAAGACCACATTGTCCACCACGGTCTTGATCTGCGCCGCCGCGTCCTTCCAGGTGCTCTCCACGGCGGAGGCCACATCCCCCGCGGCAAAGGCGGGGACGCAGCAGACCAGCGTCAGGGCAAGAACAAGGGTCAGGGCGCGGATGATTTTCTTGTGCTTCATCTTGAAAACCTCCTGTGCGTTTATAAAGTGGGAGCGCCGCCTTGTTAGGACGGCGCTCCTGGTGAAATGAGATGGAACGATCAATAGCCGGTGCGGGGCAGGGGCTTGGAGGGCTTATAGACCCTGGTCACCCAGCGGGTGGTTGCCATGATCCACTGGCCGTCGTAAACGCCGCCCGCGTCCGCCTGGTTGGTGAACTGGGTACCGCCGGTGAGCCAGGAAACCACATTGCAGTACACCTTGGGTGCCTCCACCTGCCGGAAGTTGGCGGGGACAACGCCGAAGGAGACCATGAACTCCGTCACATACTCGTTGGAGGCCAGCCCCAGCGCGGCGGGAGAGGCGTCCAGCATATAGTTCTGCATGGTGCTCAGGTTGTCGTACATGGTGCGGTACTCGCCGTTCAGGTTGGTCTTGAAGACTACCTTGTAATTGCCCTGCACATTGTAGGTGCCGGTGACGATCTTATCCAGCCGCACTGCCTGCACGGGCAGGGTATCCCTCCAATAAAAACTGGTCAGGCTGGTGGTGGAGTTGTTGGCGATGCCGGAAAAGTCATAGCGGATGGACTGGCCGGGCATGACCTCGGTGTAGCCTGTTTTCTTGATGCTGACATTGGTATACAGGCTCTTGTTGGTCATGGCCGCCTTAACGATCTGGCCGGCGAACTCGATCTCCACATCAATGGGCGTCTGATCCAGGCCATAGAAGTCCGCACTCTGGGATTCGATCACCTGGTAGCGGCCCAAGGGGAGGGGCTTGCTGACGGCAACGCCGTTTTTCCCTGTTTTGATCGTGTCCACCAGCTTGCCCGTCCTGTAGTTATAGATTTCAAAGATGGTGTTGGGGATGGGCGTCCCAGCAGGCCAGCCGTTCATACTGTTGTAGTCCGCGGAGGTCTTGGTCACTTGGATTTGGCCGGTGATAGGTGTATTCTCCCATTCGATTTCCGTGGTCGTCCCCGCGGTGACATAGACGGTCTTGAGCTGCGTATCCGGGACATATCCCTCATTTTCCAGCTCCCGCAGGTAAAACCGCCCGGAGCCGGGGAGATCATCGATATAGACATAGCCGTCCTGGTCACTGGTGTACTGGCCGATGGGGTTCTTGTTCGCATCGTAGAGCAGGAAGGTCACGCCATAGATCCCGGAGCCGTCCGCCGTTGAGACCTTGTGGATCAAAATACCGGAAATAGGCGCGTTGGTCACGGTCAGCGGTGGACAGCTCCCGTCCTTCACGGTGAAATAGTGGGGTGTGGAATCCAGTTTGAAGCCCTCGGCGCTCTCGGTCTCTACCGCATAGTAGCTGTCATCCGGTAGTGTCACAAAGACGCTGCCGGTTTTCCCGGTGGTCACGGTGTCCACCAGAGCGTCATCCGATACCCTGCGAATTTCAAAGGTGGTGTTGGGGATGCGCTCGGTCTTGTCCGCTGAACTGATCTTGATGATCTCCACGCCGCCCACTGCGTTGTTGTAAAAACGGATAGTCTGGGTGTCGTTGGGATTCACGGTAACGGTTTGGCTGCGGCTGTTCTCGTCAATGGTATAGCCAGACACACTTTCCAGTTCAGTCACGACCACCGTGCCTGTAATTCCGGGGAGGATGATCTGCCCGCTGGCATTGGTATAGTAGATGCCTTTGGAGGAAAGAGTGCCGCCGGCGGCGTCCACATAGCGGCCATCCGCGTATTTGATCTCGAACTTCACGCCCTCCAGGGGAACGGTCTTTGTGCTATTCCGCCCCAGTTTCTCAATGATTAGATTTCCCAGAGGCTGGTTGCGGAACTCCACGGTGACGGTCTGGCCCGCCTTGACCTGAACGGTCTGGGGGGTGTCATCCAGCAGGAACCCCGATTTTCCTCTGGTCTCCTTGATGACCATCGTGGTGCCGGGATCGACATTCTCCACCAGAAAAGTCCCGGCGCTGTCGGTCACGAACTTGCCGTTGGCGTCGCCCACCACGGCCCCGTCCGAGGTCGTTACCAAGAACTCCACATCGCTCAAAGGCGTATTGTCGGCGCTGGACACCTTTTTTACCAGAACGGCCCCCTTGGGACTGTTGCCGAAGTAGACGGGAACGACCTCCTGCTCCTGGCCGGAGAGGTACACTGTCTGGGGCGGGGTGTCGATCACATGGGAGCCATCGCTGGAGAGCTCCTCGATGATATAAGTGCCAGCCTTGCAATTTGTGACCGTGAAAGAGCCGTTGGCCGAGGTGCGGTAGGTGCCGATGACAGTGCCCCCTGTGCCGCTGGTATTGCCGCTCAAATAACGGACTTGGAACCAGCAGTCAGATAAGGCGGCCCCGGTCTTGGAGTCATATTTCCATACACAGATAGCGGAGAGAGGTGTGTTCTCAAACAAGAAGGTGTGGCCCTTGCCCGCCTGAACAAATGCCTCCTGGGTATCGCTGTCCTTGATGGAGAACCCGGTGGGCGGTGCCAACTCCTTCACCCGGAACCACCCGTCCCGCAGGCCATTAGCCGGGCCGGTCAGCTCAATGCGGCCATTCTCGTCCGTTGTGAAGATGCCCAGGTCGTTGAACTCCCCGGTGCTGGTGTTGTTGCTGGCATACCAAACCTGGAACCGCACATTAGAGAGTCGGTCATGGGTGACGGAATTTTCCTTGATGATCTCGATAGACGGACGCTTGAAATTCTCGAAATAGACGTCACGGTCCCGGTTGGGGTACATCGTTACAAGCTGCGACTCCTCTGCCAGCAGGTAAGGCTCCGGGACGGATTTCTCGATGACCTCCACCACCGAGGGCAGGAGGTTGGGCACCACGGCAACGCCGTTCTCGTCCGTCTCCACCTCCGCGATGGAGTGGCCGTCCGCGCCTCTGACCAAATAGACCGTTCCGGGGATCGGTTCGCTGGTATCGCCGTCCCGTTTATGGATATACAAATTGGAGCGGCGGTCATTGGTCAGCACCTTGGTGCTGGTCTTGCCAGGAAACAGCTCGATGTGGTATTCTCTGAGGTCGAGGATGTGATCCGATCTTGTGGAAATTTCAGACAGGGAATAGACGCCGGGTTCCAGGCCCTCCCAGAGAATTTCTCCTGTCGGGCCAGAGGTGCGGTCCAGATAATAGCTGCCGTCCTCGATCTTAGCCAGCCGGAAGGAAACGCCCTCCAGCGGTGTGCCG
Source organism: Dysosmobacter sp. (assembly GCA_022778785.1). Taxonomy (GTDB): domain Bacteria; phylum Bacillota; class Clostridia; order Oscillospirales; family Oscillospiraceae; genus Oscillibacter. The sequence goes on from JALFSO010000005.1 coordinate 20,420, forward strand.
TCAGAGCTCTGCTTGATGAGCAGCAGCGAGGGCAGCCTGGAGTTGGTGAACACATACTCGGCGTCCACATTGGGGCCAAGGTAGACGATGCGCTGGGCGTCGTCCACCACATAGCCGGCACAGGACTTCTCCGTGACCACATAAGAGCCCGCGGGGAGGTTCTCGTTGGTCAGGTCGATCTCGCCCTTGGCGTTGGTTCGGAACTCCTCCGGGCCGTAGCTGCCGTCCACGGCCTTGATCTCGAAGACCGCGTTGGGAATGACTTTAGAGGGATCGGCGGAATCCACCTTGGTGAGCCGCAAGCCGGGTGTCCGGTCATTGAAGAACAGCAGCTCCCGGATACCGTCCCCGGCTTGGAGCTCCACCTCCTGGGGCGTGGCGTCCAGGATCAGGCCGGGATCCCCTGTGTCCACCTCCACGGCCCGGTAAGTGCCCGGTTCCTGATCGGTGAGTAGGATCTCCCCAAATTCATCGGTGCGGAACCTGCCCAGGGATACGCCGTCCCGGAAAATCTCGAAGGTGACGTCGGGCATAGCCACCTTGTTTTTTCGATCATACTTGATGATCCGGATCCCCGGCAGCTCTCGGTTGATCAGCAGGAAATCGGAGACCTCCCCGGCCACAACGGTGGTATTGTAGGTGGCATCGTCCTTCAGCCAGCCCACCGGGGCGGTCCGCTCCAAAATTTCGTATGCACCCGGCTTGATCCGGTCGAAGAAAGCGCAGCCCGCGAAGTTCGTTTCCTGTACATAGGTGGTGCCGCTCTCGATGTGCCTGATCTGCACCACCGCGCCGGGCAGCAGGTCGCCGGTATCGCTGCGCTTCTCCACCCGGAGGGAGCCGTAGGCGTCGTTGTAAAAGGTGACCTCAGCCACCTTCCCGTACTCCACGTTGACATTCTGCACATCCGGGGTGCTGATCAGGTGATCCGGGGCAGGTTCCCGTTCAATGACCGTATAATTTCCACAGAGGGTCAGGTCGAGGAGCACCTCGCCGGAGCTGTTGGAGGAGAAGGTGCCCACGCTGGCGCCGTTGGGGTCGATGACCTCGAACAGGGCCCCGCTGAGCCGCTTTTCGCTCCCCGTCTCCTTTTTGATGATGCGCAGCCCGGTGTCCGGGGTGTCCTCCGGTTCATCGCTGTAATTGCTCTGGGCAGACAGACGGATGGGGGTGGTGGGGTCGGTGTCGCAGATGTAGTTCTGGAGCTCCCCGTACTTGCCCTGCTCCGCGCAGACCGCGTAATAGATGGCGTACTGGTACACATTGCAGGAGAAGGCCAGCTGGACGCTGCCGCTCTTGCCCTCCACGCTGCCGGCCGGGTACAGCACCTTTACCTGCCCGGCATAGCCGTCCCCGGTGCCGCTGGTGGTGATGGCGGTAATGTCATTGTTGTTCGTATCCACCAGCCGGGTACCCTCCGGCACCTCGTCGGGGTTGGCGAAGGACACATTGATATCGTAATCGCAGACCCAGGTATCGCTTTTGATGGTGAATACCTGCTGGAGATACTTCGTCCCGTTGATGGTGACGGGATAGGCTGTGTCCTGTTCCACCGTGCTGGTCAGCCTGGGGGACTGGGTGCGGCTCCACGCGGTGCCGCGGACATAGATGTTCTTGGCGGCAGCCAGGATCGCCTGCGCCCGCTGCAGCTCCACGCCCGTCAGGTTGGGATTGACCTTGAGGTTGTTAATGTCCCAATTGGGGAGCAGATAGCACCAGAGGGCCATCTTGGTGGCGTAGTAGGCGTGATATTTGTTCTCCAGCTTGAGCTCACTAAGCCCTCTGGTGGGGTAGCCGTTAGCCACGATGCCCATGACCTTGGGGTCACTGGTCTTCTCCTCGGCCAGATACTCGATGCTCTCGCCGGGGGCCACCGTCTGAGGGACGCCCTTGGTGTTGGGATTGACGCAGTAAGCCGGGATCTCTTTCACCTGCCCGGTGCTGGAAACATAATTATAATAGGTATAGATCTGCTCCCTGATCCGCCCGTTGATGGACAGATAGGACATTGCCGTGCCGCCGTTGAAGATGTTCACCTCACCGAGCGCCTCCTCCTCGGAGCTGGCGGCGGAGGCGAAGCCGGTGCAGAGGCTCAGGAGCGTCACGAGGCAGAGGAGCAGGGATAGGAATCGTTTTTTCATGATTACCTCCTGTAGGGGCCGTGACAGGAGGGTCATTCAAATCATGTATTTTAGGTCGTGACTACACCTGGCACGGCCTGATGATCGGTTGTTTTTGAAAAATGGGCGCAAAAAAAGAGGCGGCAGTATGGGTGTCATACTGCCGCCGTCCCGCTGGGGGTCAGATGGCGTGGAGCTTGTACTCGGTGTACATGTACACGCCGTTGCGGAACACATCCCAGGCTTCCATGGAGTAGGTCCCCGGAGGACAGGAATTGAAGAGGTCCTCCAGCTCGCTTTCCCGCCAGGGCCAGAAGGAGTGCGCCGTCAGGCTGGGGTCTATGGTCAGCCGGATACGGACGGCGGGGGTACCCTTGGCGCCGTATTTCAGCTGACCGTTCTGGCTGGTGTCTGGATGGTTCCCCGCCAGGTTTTGGAGGGTGTACTGCATCCTGCGGGTCTCATAGAGGTTGCGGATAAAGAGGTAGTCGCCTGCTTCCAGATTGAAGTGGCGGGCCTCCGGCTCCGGCAGCTCCACCTCCGGGAAACTGCTCCAGTCGCAGGTGGGCGCGGGCAGTTCCCCCAGCGGGCCGCTGGCGAACAGGCTCTTGTCGTACCGGCTGACGTCGGTGATGGTGTAGTCCGTGCCGTCGTTGCAGCGGATCACATCGCCCGCCTGGGGGATGTAGCGGGAGCCATCCGCGGGGAGCTGGACGGTCCCATCCGCCTGGGCCTGTCCGGTGGAGATATGGACGGAGTTGTCGCTGGCCCGGTAGGTCACCGTGACGCCCAGCAGTTCGCCCAGCTCCACAAGCTGGATGTAGTTACGCCCGTTGATGGCATACGCCTCCAGCGCCACCTGCGCTCCGTCCAGATAGAAGCTCTGGGCGCTGGGCAGAGCTTTGAGGTACTCCGCCGCGGCATGGGCGGCGGGGCCGGTCATGGTGACGCCGGCCAGGATACCCGCCGTGACCAGCAGCATATTTTTCTTTCTGCTCATATCGTTGTCCTCCTCATTTTCAGATATTGTGGGGCTTTTGCAAGCAACACAATACCGTAAGGATGGCACAAAGTCGAGCGGAAAGAAGCGGGAAAGATGGAGAAATCAAAGGGTGTAAACGAAGCAGAATGGACAAGCCGGGGCTTGTGCTTATTTCTCCACGGCCTGGACGCACCAGCGGTACTCCCGCTGGTCACGGACGCAGGTATACAGGGTGAGCATATTCTCCGTGGAGGAGGCGAGGGCGCTGCGGTCTGTCTCAGACACCTTGGACACAGAGATCACCTTGTAGGTGCGGGTACCCAGCTTGGTGGTCAGGGTGATAGTATCACCCACCTCCAGCGTATGGATCTGACCGAAGTAGGCGTTGACGCCCCGGTTGTGGGCCGCCAAGGCCACATTTCCATCCCAGATGGAAGTTTCCTCAAAGTGGCCCGCGCCCTTTTTCAGCGTGGAACTTCCGGTACCCTCATAGATCTTGACGGTCAGGTCGATGGCCGGGATCTTCAGGGTGCCAAGATGCCCGCCGCTGTAGTAGAGGTCGTCCGTCACCTCGGTGTAGCCCGTGGAGGTGACTGTGCCGGAAGAAGTGCCGGGCATCGTGCTGCCGGGGACCACCACAGGAGAGCCGGTCCCGTTGATTACCGTACCAGTGGCGGCCATACCGCTGGGGGCCAGGTTGGGCGTCAGGTAAGTTCCCGTCCCCTTGGTGTCCGCACTGGGGCTGCCGAAGGCAGGCGGGATGAGGGCGGCGTTCTTGCTGACATCCTCATTCTTCCTGGCCCCGCCGTCCACCGTATGCACCACTTCGACAGAGGTGGGCGTGCCATAGTCCGGGCCGTCCGGCGCGTCGATGGTATATTCCAGCGGCTCCGCCGCGCTGGCGCCCACCGTGAGGGAGGCGGTCAGGCACAGGAGCAGGACAGCCGTTCTCAGCTTTTTCATTCAGCGTCACCTCCGCTTTCATCAGACTCACGGCGGCGTTTGAGGAACAGGGCGATGCCGACGCCGCCGCCAGCCGCCGCGACAACGCCCAGCGGGACCAGCACATAGGCCCAGTTGAACTGCTTCGGAGCTTCCAATACATCGGGCAGTTCCACGGCAGGCTCCACCGGGACGATGGCAGTCCCCTCAAAGATGGCCACATACCGGGTCTTGTTCAGGGCGATGCGGCTGACGGTGCCGGTGTAGTCGGCGGTAACGGTGTAGCCCTTCACATAGCTGCTGGTGGCGCTGCCCGTATAGGTGGCGACAGCGGTAAAGCGGTCCCCCAGGGCATAGCCGTCCGTGCTGGCGGTGTTGTCCGTCTGCCAGTCGATGCTCTGGAGCGTCAGGGTGCGGCCATTGTCCTCAATGGTCTTGGGGATGTACTGGGTGTCCTGTCCGGCCAGGTTGGGATAGCTCCGGGTGGCCTGGACTTCCTTTGTGGAACTGCCGTACCCGGCCACCTCCACCTGCACGGTATCCAGCTGGAGCGTCAGGGTCCCTGTCAGGCCATCATCGGTGATGAACTCCCGTTCCTGGGGCAGCAGGGCCAGCACCGAGGCCATGTCCTTGCTCTTGCTTTCCAGGGACACCGTCTCCGTGTGCTGCCGCTCCTCATATTCGGGGAGCTCCTGCTTGAGCAGGTCCGTCAGGGTGTAACGGAACCCGTCCTGCTCGAAGTCCGACCGGGGGATGCCCGCGGGATCGTCCGTGGGAGACAGGTCATAGATCTTCCTAATCTCACCCCCATCCTCGCTGCGGGTGATGGAGGTGGGATAGCACACCGCCACCGTTTCCGCGGCGGCAGCCTGGACGGGAAGGGCCATGGCCAGCGTCAGCGCCATGGCGCAAAGGGCAAATACTCGTTTCATGGGGTCTTCCTCCTCTTACATCGTCATGCCCATGTCCTGGGCGGGGGTAGCCTGCGCGGTCTGCTGCCGCTGGGGGAGCTGGGTCAGGGCCTGCTGGTAGGCGTCCAGCACCGCCTGATGGAACTGCTGGTGGAACTCCTGGGTGCAAGGGAAACAGATATCCCTGTACTCACCGCCTGACTTGTAGCTGGGCATGGAGACGAAGGGCCCTTTCTCGCTGTCTATCACCTTCACGCCCCGGATGGCGAAGCAGCCGTTGAGATTGACCGAGGCGTTGGCCAGGACCGGGCCGTCCGTGCGCAGGGTGTTGATCTTCACATCCACCTTCATGGGGAGCTGCTCCCGCTGGGCAGGCTGGCCCTGCGCGGAAACAGGGGCGGGTGCGCTTGCTTTTTTCATGCTGGGTTCCTCCTCATCATATAGAATTCAACGCGGATAAGCCGCCATGGGAACGGGGCGGTCATGGATGTGCAGAACCGAGACACAGGCGCTGGCGGCTTCCGCTGCCGCCCTGACCTCCCTCCAGAGTGGAAACGCCCGGTAGTCCGATGCCAGCACATCCATTCCCGCTTTTTCGTCCTGCGGAGGGATATGCCGCACCAGCTCCAGCACATGAACGCCGTCTGTCAGGCCAAAGGCTTTGACCCCGGAATCCGGCAAGGAGCGGTAGTGCTCCAATGCGTCGGCCAGGGATAAGAACCGGGACAGCCGCCAGCCGGTCACGCCTCTGGGGTCGCGGCCCAGCCGGAGATCGTCGATGGTATAATAGGAACACCTCATTTTTTGTCACCCTTACCCGCCATAGACGGTATCCCCCACGATCAGCCGCTCCTCCAGCTCCCCGACACAGATTCCGGTCGCTCTGAACATTTCCAGCACCTCCTCGGGCACATCCCGCAGGTCATGGTCATAGTCCGCCTCGGAGATGGTCACCGTGTGCTCCTCATCGTCTACCCAGGCGCACAGCTTGGCGTCCGCGGGGATACCGGCTTCCTCCCGCAGGTACTCCGGCAGGCCGATCTCGTCCTCATCCCGCGTCTCAAAGGGGCATTCCCCCTCGCAGCCGTCACAGGGGCCGCAGACCTTTGCCAGATGGGTGTGCAGTTCCACGGCCATCTGCTGGAGGGACTGGGCGGCGCGGAGCAGTTCCATAGCGGTCATCCGGCCCTTCAGCGCCACCAGCGCGTTCTCAGCCGTGTGGAGCTCCACCTTTTCTCCCGCCTCAAAGCCGCAGAGGTTCAGGGCCGCTCTGGGGATGTGGAGGCCCTTGTCAGTAGGTTCCTTCAAAAATTTCATCGTCATCTTCCTCCTTTTCATAGTCAAACAGGTTTAACTGGACCGAGGCCCGCTCACGCTCATGCATATCGTAGTTGGCAATGAGCAGCTCGGAAAATTGACAGTTGGGATCGTACCGCTGCCGGATATTGTTCAGCCGGGTCACCGGCTCGATCCGGATGCCGGGCGCGTCGTACAGCTCCCGGATGAATTCGTCATCGTTGTAGGACAGCAGGAACTTCCCCTGCATGGACAGCAGCGTGTCCCGCAGGCGGATGTGGTCTTTCTCTGTAAAGCCGTCCTCTCCAATGTTCTGGTAATACCCCTCCGTGGCGTGGTAGGGCGGGTCGCAGTAGAACAGGCTCACAGGCCGGTCATACTGGCGGACGAGCTTTTCAAAGTCTTTGTTCTCCACCACCACTCTGGCAAGCCGCCGGTGGGCCTGCTCGATCAGCGGGAAGTTGGCCCGCATATCGTGGGGCTGGCTGCCATAGCTGGTGAGGGCCGAGGCGTAGCTGTACCGGATGATCTGATAGAACAAGGCCGCTTTCCGCACGGCGTCCATGGGACTGTCGCGGGCGAGGGCGGTCCTGGCCCGCTCAAAGTCCTCACGGGAATTGAGGACATACCGCAGGGCGGCGATCAGCTCCTCCGGCTTGTCCCGGACGCAGCGGTACAGATTGACGAGCAGGCTGTTGAAATCGTTGTAGACCTCAAAATCGTTGCCGGGATCTTTATGGAACAGCACCCAGCCGCCACCGCCGAACACCTCGATGTACCGCTCATAGTAGATGGGGAACCGCCGCACCACCTCCTCCCGCAGCGCCTTCTTGCCGCCCACCCAGCTCATGAAGCTGTTCACGGGCCGCCGCCTCCCTCCAGTGGGAGCCTGGTCTGGGCAGTGTCGAACCGCTCCAGCGACCGGGACAGGCCCCGGATCGCCGCGGCGATGCCGCTGATGCGGTGGGTCATGTGGGCGATGGTGGCCCGCACCTCCTGCTCCGTGGCGGCGTAGAAGTAGCCGTTTCCGTTGCTGGCAATGGGGACGCCCTGCCGCCGCAGGCCGTTCACCGCGTCCCGCAGGTCCTTGCCCCGGACGCCGAAGGCACACTCCAGCTCCCAGCTGGTGGCGGCGTTAGCGGCGCCCAGGTGATACCGTTCCAGGTACTCCGCCAGCCGTTCTTTCTCCATTTGCGCTCCTTTCCGGGGCCATTTTCCCGAAAAAGGGCGCAAAAAAAGAAGGGGCCGTTGTCCCTTTCGGAAAAACGGCCCCAATTCTCGATTTTTTACTGCTGTTCCATCGTCATCCCCGCCTCCTCCGGGGCGCTGCGCTCATAGATAAACTCCCGGCTGTTCCGGGTGATGTAGGCGCTTTCAGCGGCGGTCAGCACATAGCCCGCTTCCTCCAGCAGATCCGCCGCGTACCCCTCCAGATCGATGCAGCCGGAGGAGAGCAGTTCCTCAGCCACCCCCGCCTCCAGCAGCTTTCGCCTGCCAAATTCCTTCAGGCTGTCACAGGGGATCCACTCATAGCAGTGGAGATTCTGGATGATGTCCAGGGCAAAGCGCAGGTCATGGCAGTTCTCAAATTCCAGGGCAGCGGCAAACCTCTCCAGAAAGCGGGGCGTTCCCTGGCCCTGTTCCTCCAGCGCATAGCCCAGGTCGCTGCCGTCGTTGACCAGCTCCAGAGCGTCTGCATATTGCTCCATCAGGTCCCCCAACTGGGGCCGGCCGCACCGGGCGTCCATCAGGACACAGTCCTCCAGACTTCGGACATTCAGCTCGTCCAGGGCCAGGGCCACCTCGTCCGGCTGGCCGCTTACGGCGGAGTGATCCGGCAGGCGCAGCCATACCCCCTCCGGTATTGTGGGGGAGGCCAGCTTCACCTTGACGCTCCAGCCGTCATCCTCCGGAATGAGCCCCTGGCCGGTGTAGCGGAGAGGGACGGGGCCGGACGGATAGGCCACATAGCAGCTCCCGATGAACAGGCCGGGGTGTCGGTCCTCATACATCATGCCGATCCGTTCCAGATCCGCGTAGTACATAGTGCGTTCCGGCAGATGGGCTTCGTGCCGGAGATAAAAGCTCCCCAGCTGTGCGTAGCTTCCCGCGGGAAAGCACACCCCATAGTCCTCCATGGAGAGCAGCTGATTGATGGCCTCCGCCATGGATTCCGGTCGCGCGCTGATGACAATGGCGCTGACAATGTGCTTTTCCTTCTTGCTCAATGTGGACAACCGCTCCGCCAGCCAGTCCCGTTCCTGTTCTGTTCCCGGAAGTATCATCAGTTCCTCAAATTCCCACATTACATCATCTCCATTCCGCCCCGCTGGGGCTGTTCTGCCATGACCTGGCCGTCCCGCCTCTCTACCAGGCCGTACTCAGTCACTGTACTGCCGTACTTCTGGAGCAGAGCCTCCCCATACCGCCAAAGGGTCACATGGGGGAGCAGAAGCTCCGCCGCTTCGTCACCAAGGATGATCCGAAGTTCATTCTCCGCCACCTCCGGCATGGTGCGCACATCCGGCTCCACCATATATTCGTCCAGCTGTCCGGCCAGCCGGGACGCCTCATTGATATCTGAGGGATCCTCTGCTATGAGGATTGCTTTGTACTTTGTCAGTTCCTCCGGTCCAAGCCGCGCCAGATGCTGCGCCAGCCGGTTGACATGGGTGATGCTGACGGCCTCGTCCACCAGATCCTTCAGGGCGGGTGCCGCGCAGTCCAGACAGCGGAATCGGATATTCTGCCACGCTTCCGCTCCAATGGACTTTAGCTTGTTATCAATCATCAGGTGTGACGCTGGCAGCGGCAGCGAAACATTGTGTTCGCCATTTGTCAGTTCCATCAGAACCGCATAGTCCGGCCTGCGGAGGCGGAGGTCAAGGGTATCATAGACCTGCTCCAAGTCTGAGTCCTGCGTCACATAACCATGGCTGGTGAATACGCCGCCCTCATCCATGCGGGCCTTTCTGCCCAGCATTTCAAAATCCAGCATTTGAAACACGCTGTCAGGGATGGCGTCAAGCTCCGGCATAAAACCGTTTTCCGCATAAAACCTGCCGAGCTGGGAGTCGTTCTGCACCTCACTCAGCACATGGCAGCAGTCCGTGCTGTAGGCCAGGTCGATGATCGTGGATATCTGGATCGGACCATACTTTTTGGAGACCTCCACCTGGAACAGCCCCTCGAACGCGGCTTTCTGCCGTTCATCCAGCCGCGCCAGCCTGTCTGCCAGTGCATTGAGCTGAAATAGATCGCATTCATCCGTCAGATGAATATGGAGATACGGAAAGTCGTTATACTCGAGGATATCCCAGTCCGGCTTGCCGTCCATGGGCATTTGCAGCCGCTCCAGCGCGTCCAGCAGTTCATAGGGGGCGGCGGGAAGCTCCAGTTCGCAGTAACAGCCGTTGCCTCCAGACAGTTCTACCCGAAACACCTTATTCAAGCGTCAACCCTCCTGTCTTCGGCTGAAAATCTTCCAGATACTTGGCAGGGTCAGCACCGGGACATCCCCAGCCGCACATACTGCCCACCTCCATGGCCTTGCGCTGCCACATGGTCACGCCAAGCTGCTCATTGAGCTGGTCCGCCAGCTCCACATTCCGTTCCTTGTCACCGGTGTCCCAGTCGGAGGGGTAGTAACCGGTCTCGCCCCGCTTGATGCAGATCAATTCGCCGGTGGTCAGGATGGTGGAGAAGCACAGCTCCGGCAATCCCTCCGCAATTTTAGGACTGAACCGCTCCTCCTCGGTCTGGATGCTCCAGTTGTTCCAATTCCAGAGATGGACATACAACTCACCGCCATCTGCCTCGATCTCCCGCTGCTCAAAGCCCTCACCCCAGCCGTCTGAAGCCTGTCCGGAGACATACTCCTTGAGCGTGTCCAGTTCTTCCGGGGTGAGGGTGCCGACCACCCGACACTCCGCCACGCCCCAAAGCTGGCCGTTCCGCTCCTCAGCAGTGAATACCACAGACCTGACCTTGTCATCCACACTGTCATTTTTGCCGTACCAGTGCATGATCCCGCGCTCGGTTTCCTCCGGCATCCGGTTCTTCACCAATGCGGCAAGGATATCCCCTTCATAGGTCCGCAGCTCCCTGCCGTCCAACGGAGTACCTTCCTCCTCCATATCGCCCCATTCGTTCCGCTCATAGAGGTCAGCGGTCAGGGGCATATAGAGTTTCATGGTGGTGGGTTCGGGCGGCAGGACGGTAAAGCTGTCCTCACCAATGACCAGCGACAATGTTCTTCCGTTGTCCCACCTCATGTGGAAGTGGCCGGCGTCGTCGATGAAGTCCAGCGTTCCCATGGCTCCAGAAGAAATTGGATCTGGATCGGTTTTCATCTCTCTGAGCTTGATTCGGCTGCCCGCGGGGTACTGCTCCCGCAGGAAAGCCAGCCACTCTTTCGGAATACTGTTCATGACAATCCCCCCATCGTCATGCCCTCATCGGGCGTATTTTGATAGTCCTCCAACAGGCGGGGGTTTTCCTCGCCGTAGAGGTCGTACAGGATATCGTCCACCTGCTTGCGGACTGTGGGGTCATCGGTCAGCGTTTCATACCGGAAGCCGGTGGCCGGATGGTCTGGCAGCTCCTCCCGGATGCACTGGAGATATGCCTCCGCATCCGTGTACTCCACCTGTTCGCCGCTGGCAAAGGTCACCCGCCCCACCACCGGCTTATCTGTCATATTCTGTCTCTGGACACGGAGGTCAAAGGCGGTCAGATAGGCTTGATACTCACCGGCTACGGGGTTGCACCGCAGGCAGTAGCGATAGTTCTCTGTCTCCACGATATAACCGTAGTTCTGTACCCAGCCGCCGCTGATCTCTCCGCCATGGCCCCGGCAGTAGCCAGCCATGGCGGAGAAGTTCTTCAGGACGTTATTTCGCAGCTCATCCACCACATCCTGCAATTCGGACTTGAATTCCGGGGAGTTCAGCTCCTCCGGGCCTCTCGGCCACCAGGTGTGCCAGAACTCCGTGCCGCTCCGTCCGAAATCCATGCGGACATAGCCGACGCAGCCGAATTTCGCATCTTCCTCCGGACTCATGGCGTAGAAAAAGCCCGCTTCCTCGGGTGAAGCGGGCCGAATGGCAAATGTTTGATTGTGAAAGGGATATTCCAGGCTGTTGTTCCGGCAGTAGTCTCGCAGTGTCATGGTCTCTCCAAGCAGGAGGAACTGCCTGTTCACTCTGCGGGATATTGTGTCGGCCCGTTTCAGGGGAACGGGGGAAAGGACAGAGCCAATGGGATTTATACGGGCGCGGTCTGACAGTGCGATGGGCTTTTTGGCATTGCGGACGCTGCCTCTCAGTTCGTAGTAATACCAGCCTTCCGGGACATCCTCCCGCGGGATACGCTGGGGAGTGAACAGTACCGGCCTGCCGAACAATATGGCTGATCGCAGGGGATCGGTTTTGATATTGATACTCATAGCGTGCCTCCTTCGCTTTTTGGTAACGGGAACAATACCACGCTGATTCTCGAAAGTCCATACTTATTTTCCTTAACACTAACTGCGGCGGAAACCCACCAGGACCTGCCGAGCTATAATTCTGCACCCAGCGGCTTGGCTCATTTCCTGCAAGGGCAATTTTGACCTCCTATTATAGACTACATGCTTTGCTGGGACTGCGTCTGATTTGGAAAGGGCGTACTGATGCGTCGCACAAAGCCAAATTCGGTTTGCTGGACATCGTCCTCCTCCATGTAAGCCTCACCGAGCCGCTCGAAATCCGTGTAGAGTTCAAGAATATCGAGAACGTCTTCATCGACGCCGAATCGCCGCAGAACCTGCTTTCCATATTCCTCCTGGTCGTCAGGGACACGCTCATAATCGTCCAGCTCCAGCGCCAGATCCAGAGCGGCGGGAAAGTCCTCCGGCTGCTCCGCTGACAGGACGGCAAGGTATTTCAGCAGCTCGCCGTCTGTCTGTCCCATCTCCCGCACGGCCATCGCCAGCTCGTTGGCGGACTCCACGCTGACGCAGTCCACAGGAATATGTTCTTCCAGATAAGGGACGAGAAATTCAACCGCTTCGATCCTGGCCTCCGCGAAGTCCGTGATCCCAAGCTGTGCTTTTGCGGCGTCCAACTCTGTTTCCTCTGCGGGAAGATGCAGAACGCAGACTGTCCCGGTGGTTTCCAGCTGGAGCCGGATCACCGAATCCTCCTTTTGTTCAGGCTCTGCTGACTGTTTGCGCAGGACATAGCCGCTGTAGGTATAAGCGCCGCCTCGGTCGGCATAATACTCTGCGCCGATCTTGGCAAAATCCAAATACGGCCATGCTTTTTCCGGAAACCGGGGATCGCCGTGGAGCAGTCCGGCAGCAGCCACATATTTACCAAGATCGGTATCCGAGCTCACATTGGGGATGATGGTATATTCCTCCAGCGACTCTGAGACACGAAGCACATCATCCAGCCCGTTGACGCTTTCGGCATCCAACGCTCCGGCGAAGATATCCCGCTGACGCTTGCTCATCCCGCCGATCCTTTCGGCCAGCGTGTTGAGCTTTTGCATGTCCTCTCTGCTGTTCAGGTCCGCATAGCGGACATACTGCCCGATATTGGCAACCGGGCTTTTGACATCCAGGATTCTGACATCCCCGGCATAGCGGCTGACTGTATCCAGCAGGGCGAACGCCTCGCCGATCTCCGCGGGTGTTGTGGGAAAGCGCAGGCGGACGCCCTCCTGGTTATCCCCGCGGGTCAGATGCAGTTCGATCATGACAAGCCTCCCATCTGCGGGCCCTGCTCCATCTGCTCTGTTGGGATGTTCCGGGCCACAATCTCGCTGATCTCCTGCGCTGTCCCCAGGTAGGCCACATAGCCCCGGTCTCCAAAAAGCCCGCCCTCCTCCCGGATACGGCGCTCTCCGTAGCTCTGGTAGTTGATATAGTCCTCCAGATTTGGGTCCACCTCAAAATGGCCGGACTCCTGGATCATATAACGCCCATATTCCTCCGCGGTGCTGATGTCCGGCACCACCGTAAACTCGTGAAGATTTTCCGCCAGGGCCAGGATCTCCTCCGGCGTCTGGGGCCAGACTGTATCGAAAACAGTATGGAAGTTCTCCATTGCCTGCCCGTCGAACTTTCGCAGGTGCCGGGTCAGGGCGTTCAGGGCAGCCAGATGCTCATTCAGAGGATATTCACGCTCAAAGACGCTCCGGACCGCGTCGCTGAGTTCGGCGGTATCCAAGACTGCAATACACTGCTCCGGCCTGTCCGCGCCCAGCCGCCGCACCGCGCGGGCGATCTTGCTCTCCGCGCAGGGGAAATAGAGCGTTTCCTGCTGCTCCGGCTTTCCGATCACCGAAAGCGTTACAGAGGCCGCGCAGTCCTCGTAGAAAAACTCCGGGAGATGGCGGCCGTCATAGATACTGGACAGCCGCATGCCGTTGTCATACACCACGCCATAGGGTGTGACTGTCCCGCCTCCGCCCTCAATGAGCAGCAGCGCAGTCTCATATCCGTCCAGAGCGTCCAGTTCTTCCGTCCTGGCGCAGCCGCCATGCAGGTTCATGTAGTGGTCACGGCCTATGGCCTCCAGATCGGAGAAGTCCGTGATCACCGTGGCCTGCTGGCAGCAGAAGGTCAGGTTGATAAAGTCTGTCATATCCCGAAGATCCAGCTTTTCCGCCATGGCCTGAAACTGCGCGGCCTCACCAACATCAAAGCTGTCCAGCCGCTTTGCCAGGTAGTCCAGCTCGTCCAGATTGACGGTGAGCATCTCCATTCGCTTTAACACGGGAAAACTGCTGCTGATCTCCATGACCTGACAATCCCGGTGGACGGGATCGCCGATCTCCAGTGCGGATAGAAGCTCAACACAGTGGTCATATTCCTCGTTGGGGATGGGGAATGGGATGGTGGCCACGCCATATTCAGGATGCTCCTGATTGGCCAACACCGCCTGCACCAAGGGAGCCATCAGACCTCACCTCCCGTTCCGCCGATGGTGAACATGGCCTTGCCGTAGTGGGCGATCAGCATCGCGTCCAGGATCAGCGTCAGGGCGGTATCATCCACCAGCTCTCGGTCGCATAGTTCCTGGAATGAGATGTACTGGTGGTTTTGATAGAGCCCCTTTGCCGCCTGATAGAGCACATATTCCTGCTCACTCATCGCCCGCACGGTGTCCCACCCGCTGAGGCGGATGCTCCAGAGGCCAAAGATATTCGGTACGGCGCGGCAGAGCGATTCTGTGGCGGTCAGCAGGTACATGGTAGCCAGACGGCGCCGGCCTGTGTCATCGCCATGATGACGGAGCAGATAGGGATAATAGAACAGGAAGCGGGAGGTGTGGGCGGCGTCATAGTAGGCGACTGCTTTCTTGTTGGAGAGCAGCTCCGCGATCCGCTCTCCCAGCCTGCCGCTCTGCCAGTTCCGATAATAGTCAGCCGCCAGGGAGGAATAGGTGACCGCCCCCGCCTCCGCACGCTCCTCGATCCAAGGGCATACCGGCATGGTGCATTGCTTTCTTCTGTATTTGGTGCAGTGCTTGCAGGCCACATCCTCGGGCCGGTAGCGAAACCGGCAGAGGATCATTTGGCCTCCGCCGCGAGGGGAGAAGTGGGGCGGCGTCATCATCTGCCGCTCCAGCCCCGCCAGAGGGGTGTCTCGCAGGAAGTATTTCGTCACGTGCTGTCCTTTCCGGATGGGACCTTTATCCCGAAAGGGCGGCAAAAAAGGCCGGCGTCCCAAACGGGATACGGCCTTGTCCTGTGTTGATGATGATTTAGAATTGCTGGGTCATGCCCTGATATTCCGTATCTTCTGCTGCCTCCAATTCCTTCTGATTTGACTGGCTGACCAGCTCTGCCAGGGCAGGAACCGCACATTCGATCTGCGCCGCCACGCCCTCCAGCAGCTTTTGGCGTTCCGCGGTGATGGGATAATGATTCTCCAGCGTTTCGTGGACGCAGCGGTAGACCTCCGCAAGCTGCTCCTTAGAAAAAAGCTGGTGCTTGTCCAGCAGGCCGGAGCGGATGGCAAAGTCCCGCTTTGCCGCCTGATAGTCATTTCCAGCATAATGACCTTGCCACAGGCTGGTACGCTCATTGATCCACGCCCAGGTGGTGAATTGAACGCCGTGTTTGCCGGGGAGGGCGGCAAGCACAACATCATTGAACTCCGCCAGTACTTGATATGGTTCGTGCAGGCTGTCCGCTTTCAGCAATGGGGCTTTATCCAGGAGAGTCATGTACTCCCTGACCGTGGCGGCGATATCCGCGGCCCGGTCACAGGCCAGCTCGGTATCTGAGTCGGTCATATCCTCCTGTCGGTATCGGATGCCGCCTGTGCTGGCGACTCGGCACAGAGGCTGGTCGTTCCACTCTACCGGGAGAAAACCATCCTGTTCTGGCAGGACCACAAAGCCCGTTTGCCGGAGGCGGAGGGCCAGTTCGGAAAAATAAGATTTATTTGCTGTCGTTTCTGTTTTCATACGCATTCCTTTCAAAAATTAAAGCCGAAGCTGTTGAACAACTTCGGCTGGGCATATTGCTGTATCTTGTACGGCTGGAGGCGGGTTCGAGTCTGATCTGTATTCGTTTTTCCTCGGCAAATAGTCAAAGTTCAAGGCCCTTTAGCATTCGAGCTAAAGGGCCTTGAAAGGCTTGAAAACTCTTGCTTTTTCTGCAAATAGTCTTTTTCGCCTATTGGTTTGG
>JALFSO010000017.1 GCA_022778785.1 Dysosmobacter sp.
GCTGCCGATTTTGCTGCTGCCGGCTATCTTTTTCGGTACGGTTTTGACCCACCTGTGCGGCGGCAGCGCGGGACGGGAGGGCGCAGCCCTTCAGATGGGCGGCACCATCGGTCAGTGTATGGGCCGCACCTTCCGGCTGGATGACCGGGATCTCCGGGTGGCTACGCTGGCGGGCATGGCGGCGTTTTTCTCCGCCCTGTTCGGAACGCCGCTGGCGGCCACGGTGTTTGCCATCATGGTCATCAGCATCGGCGTGCTCTACCATGTGGCGCTGTATCCCAGCCTGCTGGCGGCGCTGGTGGCCTACGGCGTGTCCGTCCGTCTGGGGGTGGAGCCTACCCGCTTCACCGTGGCGGTGCCGGATCAGTCGGTAGGGATGTTCGTCCGGGTGGCGGCGCTGGGTGTGCTGTGCGCACTGGTGTCCATCCTGTTCTGCAAACTGATGCACGGCGCGGGACACCTGATGAAGCGGATCAAAAACCCGTGGCTGCGGGTGATCTGCGGCGGCTTCGCCGTCATCGCCCTGACGTGGGTATTCGGTACGGACTATAACGGCGCGGGCATGGACATCGTGACCCGGGCCATCGAGCAGGAGACCGTGGCGGTGCCTTGGGCCTTCCTGCTGAAGCTGGTTTTCACGGCGGTCACGCTGGCAGCGGGCTTCAAGGGCGGCGAGGTGGTGCCCTCCTTCTTCGTGGGTGCGACCTTCGGCTGCGCGGTGTCCCCGCTGCTGGGGCTGCCGGTGGGCTTCGGCGCCGCGGTAGGTCTGGCTGCCGTATTCTGCGGCGTGACCAACTGCCCGGTGGCATCCACGCTGCTGGCGGTGGAGCTGTTCGGCGCGGAGGGGATGCTGTATTTTGCCTTGGCCTGCTGCCTGAGCTATATGCTCTCCGGGTATCAGGGGCTGTATTCCAGCCAGACCATCCTCTATTCCAAGCTGAAGGCCCAGTTCATCAACGTCCATACCAATGCCTACCACGCTGGCGAGAAAACCGAATAAAACAAGTACCTCCCACGGTTTCCCCATAAATGAAGGGACACCGTGGGAGGTTTTTTGCATGATGGAAGAACAACGGCCCGCCCGCAAAGGCGGACTGAAACGGCCCCGTTCCTCATAGGATAGAGGAAGGGGGTGGTGGAATGACAAAGGAGGACTTTGATCCGCTGGCCTTTACCACAGCGGTGAACACCCTTGCCGTTGCCATCGCCCAGAATCTGAGCGAGGATGAGCTGGCGCTGCTGACGGCGGTGCTGGTGCAGCTTACCGGCACATTGACCACCATCACCGTCCAGCAGACCTTGTATGGAAAGCAGAAGGATGGCCAGACCTCGTAAGGTCTGGCCATCCTTGTGTTGCATAGTGTGTGATATAAAACTGCTTTACAGGCAAAGTTTATTTCCCAAGCAGGCGGCGGGCCGTGTCCACGTTGACCTGTTCGATCTGCCGCAGCTTCTGCACGGCAGCAGCCTGTTCCTCTGGGGAGATAGGGGAACTGACCATGCGGTCGATCATGGCCTTGAGGGCATCCGCCGTCAGAGCGTCCAGATCCAGGAAGTTCTCCTGACCGATATACCGCAGGAAAGCGGAGACCTTGGGGTCATACACCACGCCCGCCAGAGGGATGCCCTGTCCGGCGGCAAAGATCAGCGCGTGGAGCCGCATGGACACCACGGCCTGCATCCGGGAAAGCGCGCCGATGATGGTCCCGGCGCTGCCCGCATCATCCAGAAAATAGTGGGGGATGTCCAGCCCTGCCGCGGCCAGCCGTCCGGCAACCGGGTCCAGATGCTTTTCCACGGCGGCGAACACCGGCGTCAGACTGTAGGTCTCATAGGCGTATTTCGCCGCCTGCGCGAACAAGGGGGCCTTGTCCTCAAAGCCCTTCCAATTCCGCAGAGCGAAGCACAGGTACTTCCCGTGGGGCGGGATGCCCGCCCGCAGCAGAACGCTGTCGATCTCGTCCTCGCTGGCGGCGGGAAGGGTCAGAGCCGGGTCCGCCGTCAGGAGAATCTCCGGTTTCGTCACGCCCATGGACTGCAATTCCTTCAAGGAGTCCGGCTCCCGGAGGGTGATGACGTCTACGCTGGCGTTCAGCACGCTGGCCGCCAGCTTCCGGTGCTGTTCCCGGAGAACAGGACCGATGCCGCAGCCGTACATCTGCACCTTGCAGCCCGCCTTGTGGGCGGCCTGAATGTTATGGAGATAGAACCACAGGGACCGACGGGAGGTGACGTCCTGAATGAGGCTGCCGCCGCCGTTGATATACAGCCCCGCGTGGCGCATGGCCTTTTTCCAGGTGCCCACGTCCATCCGACCCGCCGTCCGCACCCGGTAGGTCAGGCGGGTGGCCTTGGGGTCCTTGGTGAGAACGGTAATAGGCATGTCCGGATCAATGGAGCGCATCTCCTGCAAAATGGCCTCCAAAATGGCGTCATCGCCGGCGTTGCCTCGGCCGTAAGCACCGCAGATCACCACGCCGTCCCGGTCCCGTTTGGGACGGTTGTGGCGGCGGATGATCTCCTCATAAATATGGAGCTGGGTGTCCACGGTGCTTTGGATGGAGAACTTGGCGGAGGCCTTTTCATAGAGCTTTTCACCCATCTCATGCCGCAGGGCGTCATCATTGCCAAGAGCAGCCAGATAGCGCCCTAACGTCTGCCAGTCGCCGGGGGTAAAGAGGTATCCGTTTACATCCTGATCGATGAGATAGGGGATGCCGCCCACGGCGGTGGCCACCGTGGCCAGATGGAACCGGGCGCCCTCCGTCAGGGCGTAGGGGAAGGTCTCGGAGAGGGAGGTCAGGGCGTTGACATCCAGCGCGGAATAGAACCGATCCATACCGCCGCTGATCCAGCCGGCGAAGGTGACCTCCTTTTCCACGCCCAGTTCCTTTGCCAGATCCTCCAGCTTCTGCCGCTCCTCGCCATCCCCGGCGATGACCAGCCGCAGCCGGGGGCAGGACTTGTGTCCTTCCGCAAAGCCCCGGATCAGGGTGGACATATCCTTGACGGGGTTCAGCCGGGCGGCGATGCCCACCACCACGCTGTTTTCCTCCACGTCGGCCCCCAGTCCCCGGAGATAGGCCAGCCGGTCCCCCTGAGACGGCGCAGGGGTGAAGTCGATGCCGTTGTAGATGGCGTAGAACCGGTCGGGGGGGAAGCCCCGATCAATGAGCAGGTCCACCATGGCGTCGGACACGCCGATGCGGTAGTCCAGATGCCGCAGGGCCCAGGCATTGATGGCCCCGAAGGTGAGCCGGGCGAAGGGGCGGCCCATGTAGTCCAGCTTGTAGTCACTGTGGACGGTGGATACCACCGGCAGGCCAGTGGGCTTTCGCAGCAGCGCACCGATCATGTTGGCCCGGCTGCCGTGACAGTGGATCAGCTGATACCCTCCCTGCCGGATATAGGCCGCCAGCTCCCGCCGCAGATGGGGAATGTTGTTCCCGCCGCAGATCATGGTGGGGATCCCCATGGCCCGGGCCTCCTCGGCAAAGGGGCCGTCCCGGAAGCAGACCAGCTGGGCGGTGATGGTCTCGTTGAGGTGCTGCAGCAGGCTCAGCACGTGGGTCTTGGCGCCGCCGGAGTCGCCGCCGCTGATGAGATGGATGACTTTCATTGTTCAGTCCTTCTTCTGTGATCGAAATGAGGAAGTGAAATTCCTCTTGTGTATTCTGAAAAAATATTATACAATAGACGGGATTACAGGTCAACAAGCCTTTTACGGAGGAAACGGCAATATGGAACAGAAGAAGTGGAAATTCAATGTCATCGACGTCATCGCCGTGGTGCTGATCGTGGCCGCCGTGGCCCTGGTGGGCATAAAGCTGATGAACCGCGGCGACAGCGCCACGGCGGAGACAGTGAAGGTCACCTATCAGGTGAAGGTGGAGGGCGTCCCGGCGGAGCTGTATGAAAACTGCCAGGCCCATCTGCCCTCCCCGCTGATGGCCTCCGGCGAGCTGGTGGGCGGCCAGATCGAGTCCGTGGAGCAGCAGCCCTACTACGTGCTGGGGCCTGACGGTCAGTGGGTGGAGGACCCGGAGCATGTGACGCTGATCTTCACCGCCACCACCGACACCCCCGCCGGCGCGGTGATGACCACCAAGGTGGGCGAGCAGGAGGTCCGCATCGGCAAGACGGACTACATCCTCAAGAGCGAGTATATCGAGTTCAAGGACGGCACCGTCGTGGACGTGAAGTGGGGCGAGTGAGCCTCCTTCCCCGGAAATACGAAAAAACGAGGAGCCCCCGCAGGCATCTGCGGACGGGCTCCCCGTTTTTATTTTCGCGCTCACACCGGCTCCGCCGGAAATACCTGGCTGTACCGGCTCCGGAGGCGCTCCGCCGTGGCGGCGGCTCCCTTCGTCTCCCCGGGGGGCCACAGGCCGAACACCGTGGGGCCGGAGCCGGTCATGACGGCGCCCAGTGCGCCGCCGTCCAGCATGGTCTTCTCGATGGCGGCGATCTCCCGCCGCTCCTCCGCCGTC
This sequence comes from Dysosmobacter sp., assembly GCA_022778785.1. Lineage (GTDB taxonomy): Bacteria > Bacillota > Clostridia > Oscillospirales > Oscillospiraceae > Oscillibacter. The sequence continues at coordinate 4,491 of JALFSO010000017.1, forward strand.
AGCACTTCCTCGAACACGTTCTTCAGGTTCCGGGCCACGGCGGACAGATCCCCCGCCGCCAGCGCCGCCGTCAGGGCGGCGTGGTCCGGACGGTCTTCCAGCTTCTCCACCCGCACCCGGCCGAACAGCGCCGGGGTGGACAGGCCGAAGTCCGGCTTGCAGATGAGAATGGTGCATTCCGGCAGGGACGGCAGGGGCGTCAGGATCTCCCCCCTCCCCTCCGCCAGGGCGGTGCCGCCCAGGACGCAGAAGGGCACGTCGCTGCCCACGGCGGCGCCGATGGACGCCAATTCCGCGTCCGGCAGGTCCGGGGCGTACCAGTCCCGCAAAATGCGCAGCACCGCCGCGCCGTCGGCGCTGCCCCCGGCCATGCCCGCCTGGGCGGGGATGTGCTTCTCCAGGGCGATGTCCACCCCCCGCGGGGGAAGGTCCATGTCCCGGAAAAACTGGTCCGCCGCCTTCCAGGCGATGTTGCCCGGTCCGGCGGGCAGGTCCCCCTGATCGCAGGTCACGGCGATGTCCGGCCCCGCCGTCTCCGTCACCGTCACGGTGTCGTGGAGGGACACGGACTGCATCACCATCCGCAGGTCGTGGTAGCCGTCGGGACGGCGGCGGAGGATGTCCAGCGTCAGATTCAGCTTGGCATAGGCCTTCCGGGTCTCGGTGCGCACAGGCTCGTCCCCTTTCATTTCAGCTTGAAGTAGATGCGCTTGGAGGTCTCGCTCTCGTCGTCCGCCAGCTCCCGGGTCTCAAAGCAGCCCAGGGATCGGACGAAGGAGGCGAATTTCTTGAACTTGAAGTTCCGCACGTCGAAGTCCGGAAACCGCTTGGTGAGCAGATATCCCAGCTTGCCGGAGTAGATCCAGCCGTCGTCGTCAGAGTTCTCCTCCGTCAGCTCCCGCAGAGCGTCCCGGACGCTGTCCAGATTGGAGCCGTTGGCCTCCTTCTTGGGGGGCTTTTTGGCGGCGGGCTTCTGGGCGGCGGGCTTGCCGGACTTTCCCTTTTCGGCAGGCTTCTCCGGCGCGGCGGGGGCCGCCGGGGCCTCCTCCTTGCTGGCGGCGTACAGGATGTCCAGATAGGAGAACTTGTTGCAGGCGGAGATGAAGGACCGGGGCGTCTTCTGCTCGCCCATGCCCAGCACGTACATCTCCGCCTCCCGCAGCCGGGAGGCCAGGCGGGTGAAGTCGCTGTCCGACGAGACGATGCAGAACGCCCCCACCCGGCCCTGGTACAGCAGGTCCATGGCGTCGATGATCAGCGACGAGTCCGAGGAGTTCTTGCCGCTGACGTTGCTGTACTGCTGGATGGGCTGGATGGAGTTGTCCAGCACCACGTTCCGCCACGCTCCCATCTGGGGCGAGGTCCAGTCTCCGTAGATGCGCTTGTAGATGACGTTGCCCAGATTGTTGGCCTCGCTCATGATGACGCTGACATACTTGCCGGAGATGTTCTCCGCGTCGATGAGCACCGCCACCTTCATTTCCTTTTCCATACAATGCTCCTAATCCCTGAAATCTCAAAACGGGCCGCCCCGGGGCGGCCGTTCCGTGTAAAACGATCACAACGCACCGATATTGGTACATTTTTATCATACAATATCCCCCGCCGCTTTGCAAGACGGGAAAATGTCGAACCCCGCCGGACGCAAAATGCCGCCGGGAAAGCGCGGCGGCGCTCTCCCGGCGGTCCGTAAATTTCCGACGTTTCTGATGACGCTGCTGCGCTCCCGATCACAGCAGGTGCCGGCGGCTGCGGAACTTCCAGACAGCCTCCCAGATGAAGTAGACGACGCTGATCGCCGGCAGGGCGATCACGGGCAGAAGCAGCAGCAGGTATACCAGGCTTCCGCCAAGGAACATCAGTGAACTGTAGATACCGAACATGACGCTGCCTCCTTTTCGATTCGTCAATTTTGCTAACAGTATTAGCTATTCTCTCCCTTTCTTTAGTATAATCTTAACATATTCTGAACAAAAATCAAGCCCCCGGAACAGAAATTTTTTTCTGTTCCGGGGGCTGGTGCGCAATCGCTTACCGGATCTTCCGGGCCTCCACGTAATAGCGCTTATCCTGGGCGTGGCCCATGGAGAAGGTCTTGCGGGGCAGAACGCCGTCGGCCATGACGGTCTTGAACAGTTGCTCCTTGCCCATGGCCGGGAGCTTGAAGCCGATGCAGCCGGGCTTCGCGCCCAGCTGGTCCGCCACATCGTCGCCGTGGATGTAGTCCACCTCGCCGGGATGCTCCTTCAGATACTGGTCGATGAAGGCCTGGAGGGTCCCCACCGCCAGCTGCATCTTCGGCGACGGCACGGTGACGGTGCCCTGACGGCCCTCATAGGTGTAGGCGATGGTGTGGCCCTCGCCCGCGCCCTCATGGGTGCCGGGATAGAAGTCCTTCAGCGCCGCCAGCACCGCCTCCGGCTCCACGCCGAACAGCACCCGGTGGATGGGCTCGAACTGGAGAGCGTCGTCGTGGTTGTTCACCACCTCCACCAGGGCGAACCGGGCGGGATGGTCCGCCAGCTGGTCCGCGGGCAGAGACGCCTTCAAATCCTCCCAGCACTGCTTGGCGGTGGCCAGGGAGTGGTTGCCGTCGCCCACGGCGAACAGCAGCGGCGCGGCATCGCCCATGCCGTACTTCTTCTCCATGGCCTCCGGGGCCATCAGCCCCGCCAGGGCGTCCGCCGCGGCGTCCATCTGGGCGGGGGTCAGCTTCCAGCCCTTGAGATGGCCGCCGCCCTGCTGGAGGTCGAAGTCGTAGAGCTGCTCCATGCCGCCGGTGCCGGCGGTCAGCGGCTCGATGACCGTCCGCTCCGGATCGTCGATGAGGAGCATGACGTGGGGCAACTCGATGGGCGCGTCCCGCCGCACCCGCACCCGGGGCGGGATCCGGGACAGCACCGTGCCCTCCGTGGCCCGGACCAGGGCGCCGGAGCCGGGGGTGAAGTCGTACTGGTCCAGATCGATCATGCCGATGAGGCCGTGGCGGATCTTTCCGTCGGACTGGGTGCGCTCGATGTAGAACAGGGACTCCGGCAGGCTGCGGAACACACCGCTGGCCAGATAGCTCCCCATGGTGTCGTTGATGGCGGCGATGTCTCCGTCCACGCCGGGGCTGTTGAGTTTCGCCTCCGGCAGGATCAGCCGCAGGGTGGAGGGGGCGTCCCCCACCGTCTTCTCCACGGCCTCCCAGTACTCCGGCTGAGAGGTGAACTGGTCGCAGGCCACCACGGCCCATTTGGTCATATCCGCATCCTTGGGAAGCAGGATATCCGCGGGGTAAAAGCCAAGGCTCCTGAATTTCTCGTTCATTGGGCAGCTCCTTTCAAATCGTTATTTCCTCAGTTCCCGAATCACCATTATGATGATTCCGATGAAGCAGACGGCTCCGGCAAGAATGCCCGGCATCAAATACGCGATGCCCAGCAGACCGCCCAACGCCTCCATCAGGAATCCCGACAAAACAGCCAATCCCTCCGCAGGTGTCATGGGAACGCTCCTCTCTTACAGCGCGGCCTTGATGGCGGCCAACAGGTCGCCGAACTCCTCGTAGGCCGGCAGCTCCGGATGGTCCGCCTTGATCTTCTCCGTGCTCTTGAACAGGAAGCCCGCCTTGCTGGCCTGGATCATGCCAAGGTCGTTGTAGCTGTCGCCGCTGGCGATGGTCTCGTAGCCGATGGACTGGAGGGCCTTCACCGTGGTGAGCTTGGACTGCTGGCAGCGCATCTTGAAGCCGGTGATCTCCCCGTCGGGGGCCACCTCCAGGGAGTTGCAGAAGATGGTGGGCCAGTTCAGCTTCTCCATCAGGGGCTTGGCGAACTCCTCAAAGGTGTCGCTGAGGATGATGACCTGGGTGATGGAGCGCAGCTCGTCCAGGAACTCCTTGGCGCCGGGCAGCGGGTCGATCTTGGCGATGGTGGCCTGGATCTCCTTCAGGCCCAGGCCGTGCTCCTTCAGGATGCCAAGCCGCCAGCGCATCAGCTTGTCATAGTCCGGTTCGTCACGGGTGGTGCGCTTCAGTTCGGGGATGCCGCTGGCCTCCGCGAAGGCGATCCAGATCTCCGGGACCAGTACGCCCTCCATGTCCAAACATACGATATTCATGGGTGTTTCCTCCTTATGACAGCGGTCCCTCCCGGAACGGGTCCGGCGGCCGCCGCTTCGTTTGTGATACCGGAACGGTCCGGCGCGCCTCGATCCCTCCGCCGGTCTCCGTTCCCTGATATGCTATATGAATTATACAATAGGCGGCCGGTGGATTTCAATTCCAAAAGTGAATTATGTGTTTTTCCCAAAAAAGTCACGCTGTTTTGTGTATACTCCCATGGCGTACGGGAAAAATAAGGCCGAAATCCCTGCGTATCTCAGATTTGAAAATGGAGGTCTTCATATGGTTTGGGATAAGATCGCCCTGACTCTTGCAGTCATCGGTGCGCTGAACTGGGGCTGCATCGGCATTTTCGGCTTTGATGTGGTGGCCTTCCTCTGCGGCGGCCAGATGGGCATCATCAGCCGCATCATTTACGCCCTGGTGGGCCTGGCCGGTATCTGGTGCATCACCCTGCTGTTCCGGGGCGAGGAGCGCACCGGCCACTCGCCTCATACCGCGTCCTGACGCTCCCTTCTCCCTCTCTCCGCAGAAAAGCCCGCCGCGTAACGCGGCGGGCTTCAGGCTGTCGAAAAAGTCCAGCATAGCTGGGCTTTTTCGCATTTATATGGTAAAATAAGCATGGGTGATGAAAGATGCTTGAACGAGGGAAGCTGGATCGTGGAATCGTAGAAATCGTGGATACAGAAAGTTTGGTGC
>JALFSO010000041.1 GCA_022778785.1 Dysosmobacter sp.
GACCCCACGCTGGTGATCCCCGACGAGAGCAAGTCCATACTGGACGGCGCGGTGGTGGCCACCGGATGGAACTCCATCCGCTCTGACGGAATTTCCCGGATGTATTTTGACGCCCTCAGCAAGAAGTATAATTTCTCCCTGCGGACGCCCTACGCCCAACTCTCCGATCAGGTGAAGGATATCATCCTCTACGGCACAAGGGGCGAAAAGCTGACGCTGGAATACGATCAGCCCCGGGGCAAGGGCGTGCTGCATCAAGCCTTTGAGGGCATCGCCAACAATCTGGAGCGCCGCTATATGGAGACCCAGTCCGATGCCAGCAAGAAGGAGATCGAATCCTTTATGACGGCCTGCCCCTGCCCGGCCTGCCGGGGCAAGCGGCTGCGGCCGGAGGCGCTGGCAGTCACGGTGGGGGGGCTGTCCATCCATGACGCCACCGCCATGCCGGTGGACGACGAGATCGCCTTTTTTGAAGGTCTGAACCTCACCGGCAACCAGCAGATGATCGCCGCGCAGATCCTGAGGGAGATCAGCTCCCGGCTGCGGTTTTTGCAGTCGGTGGGCCTCAGCTACCTGACGCTGAGCCGCTCCTCCGGCACCCTGTCCGGCGGCGAGAGCCAGCGGATCCGGCTGGCCACCCAGATCGGCAGCAGCCTGATGGGCGTGCTGTATATTCTGGACGAGCCGTCCATCGGCCTGCACCAGCGGGATAACGACAAGCTGCTGGATACCCTGCGGCGGCTGCGGGACCTGGGCAATACCCTGATCGTGGTGGAGCATGACGAGGACACCATGCGCTCCGCCGACTGGCTCATCGACATCGGCCCCGGTGCGGGAGCGCTGGGCGGACAGGTGGTGTCTGCCGGCACGCCGGAGCAGGTGATGGCCGACCCCAACAGCCTCACCGGCCAGTATCTCAGCGGGAAAAAGCGCATCGAGGTGCCGGAGCGCCGCCGTGCCGGCAACGGCAAGTGGCTGACGGTGCGGGGCGCCCGGGAAAACAACCTGAAGAATATTGACGTATCGGTACCGTTGGGGACGCTGACCTGCGTCACCGGCGTCAGCGGCAGCGGCAAGAGCTCGCTGGTCAACGAGATCATCTTCAAGCGGCTGGGAGCCGACCTGAACCGCATGAAGGCCCATCCCGGCAAGCACGACGCCGTGGAGGGGGAGGAGTATCTGGACAAGGTCATCAATATCGACCAGAGTCCCATCGGGCGCACGCCCCGTTCCAACCCCGCCACCTATACCAATCTGTTCAACGATATCCGGGATCTGTTCGCCTCCCTGCCGGAGGCCAAGGCCCGGGGCTACGGCCCGGGACGGTTCTCCTTCAACACCAAGGGCGGCCGCTGCGAGGCCTGCTGCGGCGACGGTGTTCTGAAGATCGAGATGCACTTTCTGGCGGACGTATACGTTCCCTGCGAGGTGTGCCGGGGCAAGCGCTACAACCGGGAGACGCTGGAGGTGCGCTATAAGGGAAAATCCATCTCCGACGTGCTGGACATGACGGTGGACGAGGCCCTGCCCTTCTTCTCCGCCCTGCCCAAGATCGCCGCCCGGCTGCAGACCCTGCAGGACGTGGGCCTTGGCTATGTGAAGCTGGGCCAGTCCTCCACCACGCTGTCCGGCGGCGAGGCCCAGCGGGTCAAGCTGGCCACGGAGCTGAGCAAGCGCTCCACCGGACGCACCATCTATATTCTGGACGAACCCACCACCGGCCTGCATGCCGACGACGTGAAGAAGCTGCTGGCGGTTTTGCAGCGGCTGGTGGACGGCGGCAATACCGTGCTGGTGATCGAGCATAATCTGGACGTGATCAAATGCGCCGACTACCTCATCGATCTGGGCCCCGAGGGCGGCGTCGGCGGCGGCACAGTGGTGGCCGCCGGCACGCCGGAGCAGGTGGCGGATACCCCGGCATCCTACACCGGACAGTATCTCAAAAAAATACTGGCACGATAAAAAGAGACACGCGCCGCCCCTCCTTCCGCATAGGATAGCAGGGGGAGGGGAGCATATGGCGCTTTTCTGGGAGGGCCTGGCGGCGTTTTTGGAGGCCGTGGGCATTGCGGCCATTTTATGGGTGCTTTTCGATTGGTTTATGTGCCCCAAAAGGGCCGGTAATGTACCGGTTTTGCTGTCGGTCTCCGGCGACGCCAAGGAACTGGAGCACCTGCTGCGCCGCCTTGACGGGCTGACCGTCATCCTGCGGGACGAAGGGCTTTCTGACGAGGGGCTGCGCCGGGCGGAGGATGCCGCGGCACGCCATCCCAACATTACACTGAAGAAACGGGGGGACACCCATGGGGGAACGCAGTACCATTGAGGGCACTGTGGAAAACGTGGTTTTCCAGAACGAGGAAAACGGATATACGGTGCTGAGCCTGCTGACCGATCAGGGCGAGGTGGTCACCGTGGTGGGCTGCATCCCCTTTGCCGCCGCCGGCGAGAGCATGACCGTTACCGGCGTGTGGGTCAACCATCCCACCTACGGCGTGCAGATGACCGCCGAACTGGTGGAGCGGCGGATGCCCAAGGAGGAGGATGACATCGTCTCCTACCTCTCCTCCGGCGTGCTGAAGGGCGTAGGCCCTGCCACCGCCGCGCGGCTGGTGGAGCGGTTCGGAACGGACACCCTGCGGGTGATCGAGGAGGAGCCGGAAAAGCTGCATGCCATCAAGGGCATCACCGCCAAAAAAGCGACGGAGATCTCCACCGCTTTCCGCAGCCTGACGGGCCTGCGGCGGGTGATGGAGTTTCTGGGCCGGTACGACCTGCCGGTAACGCTGGCCATGGGGCTTCTGCGGGCCTACGGCGACGAGACGCTGACGCGGCTGAAGGAGAATCCCTATCTGCTGACGGATGAGCGCTGCGGCGTGGAGTTTGCCGCCGCCGACGAGATCGCGCTGTCCATGGGATTTGACGGCGACGACCCCTGCCGCACGGAGGCGGCGGTCCTGTATGAGCTGAACCACAATCTGTCCAACGGCCATGTGTTCCTGCCCCGGCCGAAGCTGATCGCCGCCACCATGGAGCTGATCGGTATCGATGAGGAGACGGCGGAAAAGGCGCTGGACAAGCTTACGGAGCGCTGCGCGGTGGTGTGCGAACCCATCGCCAACGTGGAGGGCTGCTACCTGCGGCGGATGTACGAGGCGGAGGTCTATGTGGCCAAGCGGCTGGCCGCCGCCTGCGGTGACGAATGGGACTGCGGCAAGGACGTGGACAGGATCATCGACGACATTCAGGCCCGGCAGGGGATCGCCTACGCGCCGGAGCAGCGCCGGGCCGTGGCGCTGGCGGCGGAAAAGGGCGTGCTGCTGCTGACCGGCGGGCCGGGTACCGGCAAGACCACCTCCGTGCGGGGCATCGTGTCCCTGTTTGAGCGGATGGGGCTGGAC
>JALFSO010000082.1 GCA_022778785.1 Dysosmobacter sp.
GCTGCCATGAACCTCAAAAAAATGGCAAGGTGGAAATGGAATGACTCTGCCCATTTCCTATTTTCGATTCTATTTTCCCGAATATGTGCTGAAAACCCGGTTGCCGCCTAATTGCGCAACCGGGTTTCTCGACAGCCTGAAGCCCGCCGCGTAACGCGGCGGGCTTTTCCTGTCAGGAACGCTTTTTGTTCTTTCCCATCATCTCCCGGTCCTTCTCCAGCAGGCGGGCGGACACGATATCCAACTGCTCCGTCTTGCTGTAGCGGTCCGTCAGGCTGCCGCTGCGGCCCATGGACGCGGGCTGTCCCCGGAAGGCCAGCTTCAGCAGGATGGGCGTCAGGATGGTGCCGCCCACCACCGTGATGATCACGGGGGTCATCAGCGACGGACTCAGAACGCCCATGGCCAGCCCCCGGTTGGCCACGATCAGAGCCACCTCGCCCCGGCACACCATGCCCGCGCCCACCTGGACGCTCTCCCGGCCGCTGAAGCCGCAGAGCCTGGCGCCCCAGCCGCAGCCCGCCAGCTTGGAGATGACGGACACCGCCAGCAGCAGCGCGGAGAACAGGGCCAGTCCGGCGTTCATTCCCGTCAGCCGGACGTTGATGCCGATGCCGGCGAAAAACACCGGCGTCAGCAGCAGATAGCCCAGGGGCTCGTACTTGGACTGGATGTAGGACGCCTTGGGGGTGCAGGAGATGGCCAGTCCGGCTGCGTAGGCGCCGGTGATGTCCGCCACACCGAAGAACCGCTCCGCGCAGTAGGCCATCAGCAGGCACAGCACGAAGGCCAGCACCGGATAGCGGCGCAGATTCCGCTCATGCTGCTGCTCCATCATCCGGCAGAACAGGCCCTTGGCGCCCCAGCCCACGGCGAAGGCGAAGACGAAGAACAGCAGGATCTTCACCACCACCGTCAGCAGGCTCTCGTCTCCCCCGGCCACGCTGCTGACCAGGGTCAGGGCGATGAGGCCCAGCACATCGTCGATGAGGGCCGCCGCCAGGATGGTGTTGCCCGCCTTGGTGTCCAGCTTCCCCATCTCCTTCAGGGTCTCCACCGTGATGCTGACGGAAGTGGCCGTCAGCACCGTGCCCACGAACACGTCCTCCAGCAGGCCGGCGCAGTCCACCATGCCGGCCCGGTCCGCGCCCCAGGCCAGTGCCGTGCCCATGACCAGCGGCACCAGTACGCCCAGCAGGGCCACCAGAAAGCCCGCCTTCCCACTGTTTTTCAGTTCCTGAATGTCTGTGCCCATGCCGGCGGAGAACATCAGCACGATGACGCCCAGCTCACTGAGTTGGGACAGCAGCTCCGTCTCCGACAGAATATTCAGTCCGGCGGGGCCCAGGAACAGTCCCGCCAGCAGCGCGCCCACCACCTGGGGCATCTGGAACCGCTGGGTCGCCAGGCCCAGCAGCTTGGTGCTCAGCAGGATCAGCGCCAGATCCAGAAGAAATCCATATGACATCGTCATCTTCCTCTCTGTTCTAATCTTCTTTTGCAGACTGCAATTGTAATCGTTTCCCTTTGGTTTTCAAGCATAAATTTGTACAAAAATTTCGTCAAAAATCTCCAGCAGTTTCATAGGGCTTTTCCCTCTGGACAGCGAAAAACGCCGGCGTCAGCAGCACCGTTCCCCGGCAGGATCTCTCTGCATTCCATTCTTTTCTTTTCATTGTGAAAAAATTGTCTCTTTACGGACACGTAAAATTGTACTATAATGCTTCGGGATCATCTGCGGTTTCTGTCGAAAATACCGCCGCTCTGCCGTTCTTCTTCCCTTTTCCTCCCCACGCCGCCGCGGCGAACGGGAGCCGGGAGGAAGGCCGGCGGGCCGAAAATCGTCTGGGCAGGCCCTTTTTCGGATCGGACGGTGACCTCCGGCAGCCGCAGACAACTGCAAAAAGAAAGGAACAGTCACATGAAACAGAGAAAGCGCATTCTCTGTCTCCTGCTGGCGGCGGCCATCATGGTCCTCACCGCCGGCTGCGGAGACAAATCCGCCGACCTCCGGTTCGGCACCGGCGGTACCGGCGGTACTTACTACGCCTACGGCACCGCCGTCAGCGAGCTGCTGGGCAATGAGACCACCGTCTTCGACGTCAAGGCCACGGCGGGCTCCATGGCCAACCTCCGCCTGCTGTCGGAGGACTATCTGCAGCTGGCCATCGCCCAGTCCGATCTGACGGACAACGCCTGGCACGGCACCGGCCTCTTTGAGGGCCAGGCCCGCACCGGCTACAGCGCCGTGGCCAGTCTGTACACCGAGCCCTGCCAGATCATCGCCAGCGCCGCCTCCGGCATTCAGTCCGTGGCAGACCTGGAGGGCAAGCGGGTCTCCGTGGGCGAGGAGGAGTCCGGCGTCATCCAGAACGCGGAGCAGATCCTGCTGGCCTACGGCCTGTCCTTTGACATGCTGGAGGTCCAGCACCTGTCCTTCGCCGACGCCGCCGCGGCTGTGGCCGACGGCACTCTGGACGCTTTCTTCTGCACCGCCGGCGCTCCCACCACCGCCGTGGCCAACCTGGCCCGTCAGGCGGACATCGTGGTGGTGCCCCAGGACGCGGACAAGCTCCAGCGCCTGACGAATACCTATGAGTCCTACACCGCCTGCACCATCCCCGCCGGGACCTACGCCGGTCAGACGGAGGACGTGGCCGCCGTGGGCGTCCGGGCGGTGCTGCTGGCCAGCGACAAGCTCAGCAGCGATCAGGTGTATCAGATCACCGCCGGACTGTTCGCCAACGCCGACGCCCTCCAGCTCTCCACCCCCGCCGACACCCCTCTGACCCTGGACAGCGCCCTGGAGGGGATCACCATCCCCTATCATGCCGGCGCGGCACAATTCTACGCCGAAAACGGCGTCAGCGTGGAAACGGAGGGCTGAGACGATGCTGACCATTCAAGTTGATATGTACCAAACCGTGGCAGTGGCCGTCCTGGTGCTGTTCCTGGGCGCCTTCCTGCGGAAGAAGATCAAGTTCCTGGAGACCTTCTGCATCCCCGCCCCCGTGGTGGGCGGTCTGGTGTTCGCCATCCTCACCTGCGTGCTCCACAGCTTCGGCATCCTGGAGTTCTCCTTTGACGAGACGCTGAAAAACGTGTGCATGGTGATGTTCTTCACCTCCGTGGGCTTCCAGGCCAACCTGAAGGTCCTGAAGAGCGGCGGCAAGTCCCTCATCGTGTTCCTGCTGCTGGTGATCATCCTCATCTGCGGACAGAACCTGCTGGCCCTGGGCCTGTCCACCGTCATCGGCGTGGACCCCCTGGTGGGCCTGTGCACCGGCTCCATCCCCATGGTGGGCGGACACGGCACTGCCGGCGCCTTCGGCACGGTGCTGCAGGATCTGGGCCTTCCCAGCGCCTCCACCCTCTGCACGGCGGCGGCCACCTTCGGCCTTATCGGCGGCAGCCTCATGGGCGGCCCCCTGGGCCGCCGGCTCATCCTGAAGCACGACCTGCTGAAGACCGCCGTGGCCCGTGACAACACTATCCTGGTGGAGGACGAGGAGAAGCACGAGCGCAGCATCTCCATGTACGCCCCCGCCGTGTACCAGCTGGCCCTGGCCATGGGCATCGGCTCTGTGGTGTCCATCCTCCTGTCCAAGACCGGCATGACCTTCCCCGCCTACATCGGTGCCATGATCGTGGCCGCCATCATGCGGAACGCCGGTGAGTTCTCCGGCAAGTTCACCATCCATATGGGCGAGATCAACGACCTGGGCGGCATCTGCCTGTCCCTGTTCCTGGGCATCGCCATGATCACCCTGAAGCTGTGGCAGTTGGCGGATCTGGCCCTGCCCCTGATCCTGCTGCTGGCGGGCCAGGTGCTGCTGATGGCCATTTACGCCTACTTCGTGGTGTACAACGTCATGGGCCGGGACTACGACGCCGCCGTCCTCACCGCCGGCATCTGCGGCTTCGGCATGGGCGCCACCCCCAACGCCATGGCCAACATGCAGGCCCTGACCGACCGGTTCGCCCCCTCCGTGAAGGCGTATCTTCTGGTGCCTCTGGTGGGCAGCCTGTTCGCCGACTTCTTCAACACCATGATCATCACGTTCTTCATCAATTTGGTATAATACGCCGAAATCTCTCCCGGCGGCTTGCGGAGGGGACACATCTGTGTTATACTCCGCGGCTGTCGGGAAAGACTGTGCGCAAGAGGTGAATCATATGTTCTTCAAGTCCAGCCAGGACAAGGACCGGCAGCAGCCGGAGAAAAAGCGTCCTGATATCGCTTACGACAATCTGGCCATCCCCGAGATCCACACCGGCGAAGTGCAGCCGGAGCCGGAGAAGCCCCGGGAGGAATCCGAGGGCTACACGGTGGATTACGACAACCTGGCCGTCCCTGAGATCAATCCCCCCCACAAGCATAAAAAGTGATCCGGCGTCCGCCGGGAGAGCACAGGCTCTCCCGGCGGATTTTTCCTGATTTTTGTGCAGATCATCGAAATATTTACATCGATTTTGTAAAAGCTTTACATAGCCGTCCGCAAAACCGGCTGGAAATGCGGCGCGCGCTATGGTATGATACCGGTGAAACAAGACATGAACATTCAAAGATCAAAGGTGGGAGCCCCACCGAAAGGCGGTAATGCTATGACACGGAAGACAAAAATCGTATGTACCCTGGGCCCGGCCACTGACCGGGAGGGCGTCCTGCGGGAGATGATGCTGGCGGGCATGAACGTGGCCCGGTTCAACTTCTCCCACGGCAGCCACGCCGAGCATCAGAAACGTCTGGACACCCTGAAGGCCCTGCGGGAGGAGCTGGGGCTGCCGGTGGCGGCCATGCTGGACACCCGGGGCCCGGAGATCCGGCTGCGGTCCTTCGCGGACGGACCGGTGAAGCTGCGGACCGGCCATGAGTTCACCCTCACCACCGAGGACGTTCCCGGCGATGAGACCCGCTGCTCCATCACTTATCCCGAGCTGCCCGGCGACGTGAAGGCCGGCGACACCATCCTGCTGGACGACGGTCTGGTGCGGCTCACCGTGCTGGAGGTCACCGCCGCCGACATCCGCTGCCGGGTGGAGAACGACGGCACCATGAAGGACAACAAGGGCGTCAACGTCCCCGGCGTGCGGCTGTCCATGCCCTACATCAGCCAGCGGGACCGGGAGGACATCCTGTTCGGCGCGGAGGCGGGCTTCGACTATATCGCCGCCAGCTTCGTGCGCTCCGCCGCCGACGTGCAGGAGATCCGCCGCCTGCTGGAGGAGAAGAGCTCCCACATCCGCATCATTGCCAAGATCGAGAATCAGGAGGGCATCAGCAATCTGGGCGAGATCCTGTCCGCCGCCGACGGCATCATGGTGGCCCGGGGCGACATGGGCGTGGAGATCGACTTCACGGAGGTGCCCATCATCCAGAAGAACATGATCGCCCAGTGCGTGGCCTGCGGCAAGCCCGTCATCACCGCCACCCAGATGCTGGACTCCATGATGGAAAACCCCCGGCCCACCCGCGCCGAGATCACCGACGTGGCCAACGCCATCTACGACGGCACCTCCGCCATCATGCTCTCCGGTGAGACCGCCGCGGGCAAGTACCCCGTGGACGCCGTCCGTACCATGGACGCCATCGCCCGGCGGACGGAGGGCGAGATCGACTACGCAGGCCGCCTGCGGCATCTGGCCGGTGAGAACCGGCTGTCCATTGCCGCCGCCACGGCCCACGCCGCCTGCACCACCGCCATGGACATCAACGCCGACGCCATCATCACCGTCAGCGCCAGCGGCACCACCGCCCGGCTGGTGAGCCGCTTCCATCCCGGCACGCCTGTGGTGGCCTGCCTGGTGGACGAGACCGTCCAGCGGCAGATGGCCCTGTGCTGGGGCGTCACCCCCATTCTGATGCCCTACGCCGGCAGCACCGACGAGCTGGTGGAGCTGGCCATGTCCACCGCCGAGAAGGCGGGACTGGTCCGCTCCGGCGATCTGGTGGTCATCACCGCCGGCGTCCCCGTGGGCGTCTCCGGCACCACTAACATGATCCAGGTCCACATGGTGGGCGGCGGACTGCTGAACGCCATCGGCATCGGCCAGGGCACCGTCACCGGAAAGCTGTGCGTCTGCCGCACCCTGGCGGACGTGGACGCCAAGTTCCGGGACGGGGACATTCTGGTGGTCCCCTACACCAGCAACGCCCTGATGGACACCATCCGCCGCTCCGCCGCCGTCATCAGCGAGGAGTCCGGCGTCAACAGCCACGCCGCCACCGTGGGCCTGGCTTTGAACAAGCCGGTGCTGGTGGGCGCCGTCAACGCCACCCGCATCCTGAAGGACGGGGTCCTGGTAGCCGTGGACTGCGGCCGGGGCGCGGTCCAGATGCTGCCCCAGTGAACAGCCTGAAACGCCGCAGGACGGATGTCCTGCGGCGTCAGGCTGTCGAAAAAGTCCATAGACTTTTCCGACAGCCTGACTAATGTCTCGATTTTTGGACCGCTATGCGGTCCGAAAATCTGCCGCTGTGCGGCGCAAACGCCTGCTAACGCAGGCTTTTTGCAGACATTCGATTCCAT
>JALFSO010000037.1 GCA_022778785.1 Dysosmobacter sp.
CAGGCTGTCGAAAAAGTCCATAGACTTTTCCGACAGCCTGACTAATGTCTCGATTTTTGGACCGCTATGCGGTCCGAAAATCTGCCGCTGTGCGGCGCAAACGCCTGCTAACGCAGGCTTTTTGCAGACATTCGATTCCATACGAAGGGGCTCCCGCCCCCTCGTACTCCCCCTGCAAAAAAGAACTTCTTTCCTTCAAACAGAGGATTTTCGACAAGCTGACGCCGCAGGACGGATGTCCTGCGGCGTTTTCTCTTTGCAGCGGGCAGTCCCAGCCGCCCCGGTTTTTCCAGTCAGGACTCCATGTGCCTGCCCAGGAAGGCGGCGATGGTCTGGGCCAGCTTGTACTCCGTCTCCCCGGTCTGGGGCATGGGGTCCTGGCCGATCATCAGCACCGCTCCCAGCAGGTCCCCCTCCGACAGAATGGGCGCCGCCACCGCCGCGATGAGCTTGTCGCTGCTGTCGCTGACGGGGATGCCCTGGGCTCCGTTCTGGCGCTGGTAGATCTTCCGTCCGTCCAGCACCCGCTCCAGCTCCGGCGTGATGCGCTTTCCCAGCAGATCCCGGCGTCCGCCGCCGGCCACCGCCACCACCGTGTCCCGGTCCGTCACGGCGCAGATGAAGCCGGTGCTCTTGCTGAGGGTCTCGCAGATCTGGGAGGCGAACTCCTCCACGCCGCCCATCAGGGAGTACTTCTTGAAAATGACCTCGCCGTCCCGGCTGGTGTAGATCTCCAGGGGGTCGCCCTCCCGGATGCGCATGGTGCGGCGGATCTCCTTGGGGATCACCACCCGCCCGAGGTCGTCGATTCGCCTGACAATGCCTGTTGCTTTCAATCCATCAGAACCTTTCTCTGTGTTTTCATCTCCATATCCGCCGCCTCCCATGGGAGGCAGGCGTCACAGCCATTATTATCCGCAGTCAAAAATTAGTTATACTGGGAGCCGCCATGGTTTGTTCTGGAAATCCAACTTTCCGACGGAAAGGTGAAACCTTTGGAAATTTTGGGCATTCTGCCCATATGGCTTTCCAAAAAGGAACGCAATAGCTAAAAAAAATGGCAATCTGCACGAAAAGCAGAAACGGATTTTGACATGCCTGTCCTTGATGTAAAGCGAGAAAAATGGTATAATGCAGGAAACATATTCAAATACAAAAGGACAATACACGGCCGCGGCAGGGAGGGAGACCACCTCCCGTCCGGCCTGAGAGGAGAAATTTCATGGCAGAAAAAGGACAGGCGGAGCAGTTTCATGCCGGAACACTGACCGACGGCTGGCGTTGGCTCGGTGCCCATCCCGCGCAGCAGCAGGGCCGGGACGGCTGGCAGTTCCGCGTCTGGGCGCCCCACGCCCGTGGCGTCTCCGTGGTGGGCGAGTTCAACAACTGGGACGCGTCAAAAGATCCTCTGACCCGGAACGGCGACGTCTGGGAGGGCTTCATCCCCGATCTTCCGGAGTATACATCTTATAAATACGCCGTGGACGGCGCAGACGGCAAGATGCACTTCAAGGCCGACCCCTACGGCTTCCACACCGAGGTCCGGCCCGCCACCGCCAGCAAGCTCTACGACCTCTCCCGGTTCACCTGGGACGACGGGGACTTCCGGAAGCGGAAGCACGAACACCCCGTCTACTCCTCCCCGCTGAACATCTATGAGGTCCATCTGGGCTCCTGGCGGCTGAAGGAGGACGGCACCTTCTACAACTACCGGGAGCTGGCTGTCCAGCTGGCAGACTACGTCAGCGATCTGGGCTACAACGCCATCGAGCTGCTGCCGGTGACGGAGCATCCTCTGGACGACTCCTGGGGCTATCAGTGCACCGGCTACTTCGCCCCCACCTCCCGCTTCGGCAAGCCCGAGGACTTCCAGTGGTTCGTCAACCACCTGCATCAGAAGGGCATCTCCATCATCCTGGACTGGGTGCCCGCCCACTTCTGCAAGGACGCCCAGGGCCTCTATGAGTTCGACGGCGCCTGCTGCTATGAGTACAGCGACCGCAACAAGTGGGAGCACGCCTCCTGGGGTACCCGGGTCTTCGACTACGGACGCCCGGAGGTCATCAGCTTCCTCTACTCCTCCGCCCGGTTCTGGCTGGAGGAATACCACATCGACGGCCTCCGGGTGGACGCCGTGGCGTCCATGCTGTATCTGGACTACGACCGTCAGGGCGGCGCCTGGACCCCCAATCAGTACGGCGGACATGAGAATCTGGAGGCCATCGAGTTCCTCCGGGGCCTGAACCGCATGGCCTTCTCCGTGGACCCGGACGTGCTGATGATTGCCGAGGAGTCCACCGCCTGGCCCATGGTCACCAAGCCCGCGCACATCGGCGGTCTGGGCTTCAACCTGAAGTGGAACATGGGCTGGATGAACGACATGTGCCATTACCTGAAGCTGGACCCCTGGTTCCGTCAGGACCACCACAAGGACATCACCTTCTCCATGATGTACGCCTTCTCCGAGAACTTCGTGCTGCCCATCTCCCACGACGAGGTGGTCCACATGAAGGGCTCCGTGGTGGGCAAGATGCCCGGCGACTATGAGAACCAGCTCCGCTGCCTCCGGGGCTTCTACGCCTACCTGCTGGCCCATCCCGGCAAGAAGCTGCTGTTCATGGGCGCGGAGCTGGGCCAGTGGCATGAGTGGAACTCCAAGCAGCAGCTGGACTGGTATCTGCTGGACAAGGACATCAACCAGAAGACCCTGGAGTTCTTCCGGCAGGCCAACCACTTCTACAACAGCCAGCGTCCCCTGTGGGAGATCGACTTCGACTGGTCCGGCTTCGAGTGGCTGGTGCCCGACGACAACCACAACAACGTGGTGGTGTTCCTGCGGAAGGACAAGGACGGCAACGACCTCCTGTGCGCGGTGAACTTCTCCCCCAACGCCTACGAGGGCTACCGGGTGGGCGTCCCTGATCACCGGCAGTACAAGCCCGTGTTCAACACCGACGCGGAGGTCTTCGGCGGCAGCGGCTTCGGCGACGACAAGCCGGTGCGGGTCCACAAAAAGCCCTCTCACGGCAAGGACCACTCCGTGGAGCTGAAGATCCCGCCCTTCGGCGGCGTGTTCCTGATGGGTGAGGGCCACTATCCCAAGCCCCGGGCCAAAAAGCCGGCCAAGACGGCGGCCGTCAAGGCAGAGAAGGCCGTGAAGGCCAGTGAGACCGCCAAGACTGTGAAAGCTCCTGCGAAGAAAAAATCCGCCAAGACGGTGAAGTCCGCCGCCAAGGCGGTCCCCAATACCAAATTCGCGGCGAAGAAGCCCCGGAAAGAGAAAAAGGAGACGGTTCAATGAAAAAAGAGTGTATCGCCATGCTGTTGGCCGGCGGGCAGGGAAGCCGGCTGTACGTCCTGACGGGAGACATGGCAAAGCCTGCGGTGCCCTTCGGCGGAAAGTACCGCATCATCGACTTCCCCCTGTCCAACTGCACAAACTCCGGCATCGACACGGTGGGCGTGCTGACGCAGTACCGTCCCCTGGAACTGAACAGCTACATCGGCTCCGGCCAGCCCTGGGACCTGGACGCCTCCACCGGCGGCGTCCACATCCTGCCTCCCTATCAGGGCAGCAAGGGCGGCACCTGGTACAAGGGCACCGCCAACGCCATCTATCAGAACATCGGCTTCATCGACCTGTATGACCCCGAGTACGTGGTCATCCTCTCCGGCGACCACATCTACAAGATGGACTATTCCAAGATGGTCCAGCGCCACAAGGAGGCCCAGGCCGCCTGCACCATCTCTGTCATGGAGGTGCCCTGGTCTGAGGCTCCCCGCTTCGGCATCATGAACGTGGACGGCGAGGACAACATCACCGAGTTCCAGGAGAAACCCAAGGAGCCCAAGAGCAACCTGGCCTCCATGGGCATCTACGTGTTCTCCTGGCAGGCCCTGCGGAAGTACCTCACCGAGGACGAGGCCGACCCCAACTCCGACAACGACTTCGGCAAGAACATCATCCCCAAGATGCTGGCGGACGGCCAGAAGATGACCGCCTACCGCTTCGAGGGCTACTGGAAGGACGTGGGCACCCTGGAGTCCCTGTGGGACGCCAACATGGACATGCTCTCCCCCGAATCCGGCCTAGATCTGCTGGATGAGAGCTGGCCCATCTACGCCCGCACCGTGTCCGCCCCCGCCGCCTTCCTGGGCCGCGACGCCAGGGTCACCCACAGCGCCTTCAACCGCGGCAGCGATCTGGAGGGCGAGGTGGAGAACTCCGTCCTGTCCCAGGGCGTCAACGTGGCCCACGGCGCGGAGGTCAGCTACTCCGTGCTGCTGCCGGGCGTTCAGGTGGAGGAGGGCGCCGTGGTGCGCTACGCCATCCTGGGCGAGGGCTGCCATGTGGGCAAGGGCTGCCATGTGGGCGGCGCCCCGGAGGACAGCGATCCCGACAACTGGGGCCTGACGGTGCTGGCTCCCGGATGCAAACTGGAGGACGGCCGCATCGTTCCTCCCAAGACCATGCTCAACCGCGAAGGCGAGGAGGTTAAAAGATGAACGGACTGCACGGAATTATTTTCTGCTACGAAAATCGCAACGACCTGCGGGAGCTGAGTGAGATCCGCTCTCCCTCCTCCATCCCCTTCGGCGGACGGTACCGGGCGGTGGATTTCGCCCTGTCCAACCTGGTGAACGCCGGCGCCACCGACGTGGGCATCGTGCTCAACGGCCGCTATCAGAGCCTGCTGGACCATCTGGGTACCGGCAAGGACTGGGATCTGTCCCGCAAGCGGGGCGGCCTGAAGCTGCTGCCTCCCTTCGCCAGCAAGGAGGAAGTGGACAATACCGCCTTCCGCGGTAAGATGGACGCGCTGGTGGGCGTCCGCTCCTACCTGGAGGAGATCCGTCAGGACTACGTGGCCCTAATGGACGGCGATCTGGTGGTGAACCTGCCCTTGAACGACATTCTCCAGGACCACATCAAGAGCGGCGCCGACATCACCGCCGTCTGCGGCAACGACAGCTTCCGGGTGGAGGACGGCACCTACTTCGATCTGGACGCCGACGGCCGCGTCAAGGACGTGCTGTACCACCTGAACAATCCCCGGGGCCGCCGCAGCCTGGAGGTCTACATCCTGTCCCGTAAGCTGCTGCTGGAGCTGGTGGACGACTGCGCCAGCCACGACCAGTACAGCTGGCGCCGGGACGTGCTCCAGGCCCGGAAGAACACCCTGAAGATCCAGTCCTTCGTCTGGAGCGGCTTCGCCGCCTACATCCGCTCCGTTCAGGAGTATTATGACCGCAGCATGCAGCTGCTGGATCCCGGCGTGCGGGCTGAGCTGTTCTGCGCCGCCCGTCCCATCCGGGCCAAGAGCGCCGACAAGTCCTCGTCCTACATCGCCCCCGACGGCTGCTGCCTGAACTCCCTGGTGGCGGACGGGTGCAATATCGCCGGCCGCGTGGAGAACTCCATCCTGTTCTCCGGCGTCACCGTGGAGGAGGGCGCCGTGGTGCGCAACTGCGTCCTGTTCAAGGAGGCCACCGTCCGCAAGGGCGCCGAGCTGGCCTATGTCATCGCCGACAAGCGGGTGGAGATCCTGCCCAACCGGACCCTGATGGGCCACGGCAGCTACCCCCTGGTCATTGCGAAGGACAGCGTCGTTTAACGGTCACGAGGGGGGACGCAAGTCCCCCCTCAACGCGCTGTGGGGCCGGACAGCCTCCGGCGGTTGTGCAGCTTTCCAATGGCAAACCTTCTTTTCCGCCGGGCCGCGGCGGGACCGGCGGCCCTGCTTTTGCAGGCCGCCGGACGGTCTCCGTCACCCGCTCCCGGGAGCGGCCCCCCATTTTTTGGGCAAACCCACCGGGAAGTGCTGCATTTCCGGCGGTTCGTTTTATTCAGAATACATCTTAACTTTTACGCGGAAAACGCTGTATAATATTCAAATTGGTATGTAGAGAGGAGTTCTCCAATATGAAAATTCTCTATGCAACTAGCGAAGCAGTCCCCTTCTGCAAAACCGGCGGACTGGCCGACGTGGCCGGTTCCCTCCCCCCTGCCCTGGCCGCCTGCGGCGCCGAGGTGGCGGTGATCCTGCCCCTGTACCAGATGGTGAAGGAGAAGTTCGGCAGCCAGCTGGAGTTCGTCTGCTACGACTATGTGGATCTGGCCTGGCGTCACATCTACTGCGGTCTGTTCCGGCTGAAGTATCAGGGCGTCACCTGGTACTTCCTGGACAATGAGCAGTATTTCCTGCGCCCCGCCCTGTACGGCCACATCGACGACGGCGAGCGGTTCGGTTTCTTCTCCCGGGCCATCGTCCGGATGCTGCCCCACCTGGAGTTCTGGCCCGACGTCATCCACTGCAACGACTGGCAGACCTCCCTGGTGCCCATCTACCTGAAGGATGACGGCGTCCGGGAGGAGCGGTTCCGGAGCATCAAGACCGTGCTGTCCGTCCACAACATCGAGTACCAGGGCCGCTACGGCAAGGAGACCCTGGGCGACCTGTTCGGCCTGGACCACGGCTGGGCCGATGACGGCACCATCATGATGGACGGCGACGTGAATCTGCTGAAAGGCGCCATCCTGTGCGCCGACGCGGTGAACGCCGTGTCTCCCACCTACGCCCAGGAGCTGAAGCTCTCCTTCTACGCCCACGGCATGGAGAGCATCATGCAGCGGTGCAGCTACAAGCTCCACGGCGTCCTCAACGGCATCGACACCACCCGGTACGATCCCGTCCGCGACCAGATCATCACCGCCAATTACTCCGCCGGGGATCTCTCCGGCAAGGCCCGGGACAAGGCATATCTGCGCCAGCTCATGGGCCTGCGGGACGACGAGAACGTGCCCATCATCGGCATGGTCTCCCGTCTGGTGGCCCACAAGGGCCTGGACCTGCTGTGCGAGGTGCTGCATGACATCATGGAGCTGCCGGTGCAGCTGGTGGTCCTGGGCAAGGGCGACCAGAAGTACGAGGAGTTCTTCCGCTGGGCCGCCAGCCAGTATCCCGGCCGGGTGGCCGTGCGCCTGGACTACAATGAGGAGCTGTCTATGGCCATCTACGCCGGCGCGGATCTGTTCCTGATGCCCTCCAAGAGTGAGCCCTGCGGCCTGAGCCAGATGATCGCCATGCGCTACGGCACCGTGCCCATCGTCCGGGAGACCGGCGGCCTGAAGGACACCGTCCATCCCTACGAGAGCTGGCGCGACGCCGGCAACGGCTTCACCTTCGCCAGCTACAACTCCGGCGACATGCTGTACGTCATCCGCCAGGCCGTGGCTCTGTACCGCGACTCCCACGACGCCTTCGCCCGCATCCAGAAGCGGGACATGGAGGAGGACTTCAGCTGGGCCCGCAGCGCCGGTCAGTACCTGCACATCTACGAGAGCATCACCGGCCTGCCCGCCGTGGAGCCCGCCCCCGCTCCCGTGGAGGAGACTGTCCCTTTTGAGGAACCCGCCCCGGCCGAGGAGCCCGCGCCTGTCGAGGAACCCTCTCCTGTCGAGGAACCCTCTCCTGTTGAGGAGCCCGCTCCTGCCGAGGAACCCGCTCCCGTCGAGGAGCCCGCCCCTGTCGAGGAAGCCGCTCCCGCTGAGGAGCCCGCTCCCGCTGAGGAGCCCGCTCCTGTCGAGGAAGCCGCCCCTGTTGAGGAACCCGCCCCCGCCAAAAAGGCAAAGCGCGCCCCCGCCAAGAAGACCGCCACTGTCAAACCTAAACAGAAAGGAACCGCCAGGACCGGCGTGAAGAAGGCCGCCGGCAAAAAGAAAGCGGTTAAGGAAAAAGAATGACACCGTTCACCACAAAGACTCTGGAAGACGCTCTGACCAGCAAACTGATGATCCACTTCGGCAAGACCGCCGAGGAGGCCAGCGATGAGGAAGTCATGAAGGCCAGCGCCCTGGTCATCCGGGACGTGATGGCCATCCGCAAGGTGGAGACCCGGAAGAAGACCCTGCGGGAGGGGGACAAGCAGGTCCACTATCTGTCCCTGGAGTTCCTGATGGGCCGCAGCCTGATGAAAAACGCCTACAACCTGGGCATTCTGCCCCAGCTGAAGGAGGCGCTGGAGCACCTGGGCTTCAAGCCCGCCGACATCTTCGAAATCGAGCCTGACGCGGGCCTGGGCAACGGCGGCCTGGGCCGTCTGGCCGCCTGCTATCTGGACTCCATGGCCACCCTGGAGATCCCCGCCACCGGCTATTCCATCTGCTATGACCTGGGCATCTTCAAGCAGAAGATCGTGGAGGGCCAGCAGGTGGAGCTGCCCGACAACTGGCGCAATCTGGGCGCCGCCTGGCTGCTGCCCAAGCCCGAGGAGTCCCAGCAGGTCCTCTTCGGCGGACATCTGCGGGAATTCTGGGACAACGGCTATCTGCACATCGTCCAGGAGGACGCCACTCAGGTCACGGCCGTGCCCTGCGACATGGTCATCGCCGGTTACGGCACCCGCCACACCAACGTCCTGCGTCTGTGGGACGCCCGGGCCAGCAAGCCCGTGGACATGTCCCTGTACTCCCGGGGCGAGTATCTGAAGGCCGCCGAGGAGGAGGCCATGGCAGAGACCATCGCCAAGGTCCTGTACCCGGAGGACAACCACGTGGAGGGCAAGTCTCTGCGGCTGAAGCAGCAGTATTTCTTCGTGTCCGCCACCGTCCAGTGCATCGCCAAGGAGCATCTGGAGGCCTACGGCACCCTGATGAACTTCCACGAGAAGAACGTCATCCAGATCAACGACACCCATCCCGCCCTGGTGATCCCGGAGCTGATGCGCATCTTCATGGACGAGGCCGGCATGGACTGGGACACCGCCTGGAACATCACCCGCCAGTCCGTGGCCTACACCAACCACACCGTCCTAGCGGAGGCCCTGGAGCGCTGGCCCCAGGATCTGTTCCAGCGGCTGCTGCCCCGGATCTGGCAGATCACCACGGAGATCTCCCGCCGCTGGCAGGAGCAGTGCATGAACTTCTACCACGATGAGTCCAAGGTCCGGAACATGGCCGTCATCTGGGAGGGCGAGGTCCGGATGGCCAACCTGTGCCTGGCCGGCGGCATGGCCGTCAACGGCGTCAGCGGCCTCCACTCCGACATCCTGAAGAAGGACGTGTTCAAGGAGACCTACGGCATGGAGCCCTGGAAGTTCCAGAACGTCACCAACGGCATCGATCACCGCCGCTGGCTCAGTGAGATCAACCCCCGGCTGGACAGCCTGATCCGCGACCTCACCGGCGGCGACGACTATCTGCTGAAGCCCCTGACCCTCCGGAAGCTGGACGACTACGCCGACGACGCGGAGGTCCTGCGCCGGATGGCGGACATTAAGCGGAAGAACAAAGAGGACTTCGCCGCCTACATCAAGAAGGCCCAGGGCGTGGTGCTGAACCCCGACGCCATCTTCGACGTCCAGGTGAAGCGGCTCCACGAGTACAAGCGCCAGCTGCTGAACGTGCTGAACATCATCGCCCTGTATCAGCAGCTTCAGGACGACCCCAACTCCATCACCCAGCCCCACACCTTCCTGTTCGGCGCCAAGGCCGCCCCCGGCTACGCCGTGGCCAAGCGCATCATCCACCTCATCAACTCCCTGGCGGACCAGATCGCCCACGATCCCGTCTGCAAGGACAAGCTGCAGGTGGTGTTCCTGGAGAACTACCGGGTCTCCCTGGCCGAGCATCTGATGCCCGCCAGCGAGGTCTCCCAGCAGATCTCCACCGCCGGTAAGGAGGCCAGCGGCACCGGCAACATGAAGTTCATGATGAACGGCGCCCTCACCGTCGGCACCCTGGACGGCGCCAACGTGGAGATGCACGACGTGCTGGGCGACGAGAACATGTTCCTGTTCGGCCTCCACGCCGACGAGGTGGTGCAGCTGAAGCGGGAGGGCTATCTGCCCCAGCGGCTGTACAACCGGGATCCCAAGCTCCGCCGGGCGCTGGACGCCCTCCGCGGCGGCTTCCGAGACGGCGTCAGCTACGAGGACCTGTTCACCCGCCTGCTCACCGGCGCCGGCGGCTCCCCCGCCGACGAGTATCTGCTGCTGGCGGACTTCGAGAGCTACTGGCAGGCGGAGCAGCGCATGGCAGAGACCTACCGCGACCAGCAGGCCTGGAACCGGATGAGTCTCCACAACGTGGCCCGCTCCGGCATCTTCGCCGCCGACCGCTCCGTGGCGGAGTACGCCGACAACATCTGGCACGTGAAGCACAGAACCATTTAAGCGTTCTGTTCATTTGATGAAAACAGTCCCGGCCCTCAGGGCCGGGACTGTTTTTTCGCCGCCGGACTCACGGCAGCAGCCATGTCTCCGGATGGTCCATGCTGTCCTGGAGACGGTCCAGGAACTGCTTCAGGTGCCAGCCGTCGGTGACGGCGTGGTGGACGGTCACCGACAGCGGCAGCTCCATCCGCCTGCCCCGCCGCCGGAAGGCCCCGGCCTCAAAGGAGGGCAGATAGTAGTCCTTCAGGCCGTGACAGTGGAGGGAGAAGCTGTCATACTAAAACCTGATAAAAAGCTTGAAAAGCGTTTTATAGCGCAAAGCGCGTCAGGTTTTTATGAGACGTGGCGGCGCATGATACGTGCGCCGCCAGCGTGCAAAGCACGCGGGATTTCAAATAAAGCATTTTATTTGAAATCAGTATCAAAGGAGAACCAGGGGATGCAGGAGATGACGTAGCTGTTCTCCGGCGGCGCGCCCTTGCCGGTGAGGATGCCGTGATCTTCTCCCCAGCGGGCGGTGTCCTCCAGATAGCGCCGGTAAAAGACGGAGAAGTCCGGGTCAAACTCCGTCCACAGCAGCGACGTGGAGCCGTCGTCCAGGTGGAACTGGGGATAGGTGGGCGTCAGCTCCGTCCAATGGCCCAGGACCCCTTCCCGCACCGCCACCCGCAGCTCCGGCACCTCCCGGACGGCCCGGGTCACCAGCCAGAGATAGGCGGGGAAGAACCGGACTTCCCGCTGCTTCAGCGTCCGGCGGAGGACCGTGACGTCCAACGGAACGGTGACGGAGTAGGTGGTGGGGGCCGCCTGGGTGTAGTACCAGAACTCCTGGGCCTGGGGCCAGGTCTTTGTGTCGATGGGCTGGAACAGGGGCAGCTCTTTCATGTCAAATACCTCCCGATCAGGATGTCCCCAGTATAAGCCCTCCTTCCCCGCCCCGGCAACCGACGCTCCGTAGAGTAAGCACGGAAAACAAAAGTGGTCCATCCGGTATAAAATCCCCTGAAAGGCTTTACAAATCTTAAAAGTACGGATATAATACAATTTCAGCGTGAATTTGCGCAATTCAGAAGGCGGAAGGACCTCCCCCCGGCGGGGAATGTGCGGCATCGGACGCGGGCCTTCCACGGAAAGTGAGAACGAAATGGAAATCACGGAAGGCGTGCGGTTTGACTCTCTGGGCCTGTCCCCGGAGATCATGCGCGCACTGGAAAAGCGGAACCTGACCACCTCTACCCCGGTCCAGGCAGGGTGCATCCCCCCCATGATGGACTGGCAGGACGTCATCGCCAAGGCCCCCACCGGCACCGGCAAGACCTTCGCCTACGGCATCCCCATCGTGGAGCACATCGATCCGGAGGACGAGTCCGTCCAGGCGGTGATCCTGGCCCCCACCCGGGAGCTGGCCATCCAGATCACCGACGAGCTGCGGGACATCGCCGCGTTCAAGCCCGGCGTCCGCAGCGTGTGTCTCTACGGCGGACAGCCCATCGGCCGCCAGATCGACGCCCTGAAGAAGCGGCCCCAGATCGTGGTGGCCACGCCGGGCCGTCTCAGCGACCACATGAAGCGCCGCACCGTCCGGGTGGACACCGCCCGCACCGTGGTGCTGGATGAGGCGGACCGGATGCTGGACATGGGCTTCATCCACGACGTCACCCGTCTGCTGGACCGGATGAACAAGCGGAAGAACCTGGGCATGTTCTCCGCCACCATCTCCCGGGAGGTCATGGACATCGCCTGGGTGTACCAGCGGGACGCGGCGGAGATCACCGTCCGGGAGGACGAGCAGAACAAGCCGGACATCAAGCAGTTCCGCATGGAAGTCAGCATGAACGAGAAGGCCGACGCCATCGCCCGCATTCTGGACGAGACGGGCTTCGACCGCTGCATGGCCTTCTGCAACACCAAGGGCTCCACGGAGCGCATCAGCAAGTTCCTCCAGATGCGGGGCGTGGACGCGGACTGCATCCACGGCGACATCCCCCAGAAGCAGCGGGAGAAGGTCATGGACCGCTTCCGGGAGGGCCAGCTGCGGGTGTTCGTGTCCACGGACGTGGCCGCCCGGGGCATCGACGTGGACGACGTGGACATCGTGTTCAACTGCGACGTGCCCGACGAGAACCAGGACTACGTCCACCGCATCGGCCGGACGGGCCGGGCCAAGCGGCAGGGCGTGGCGGTGACCTTCGTGTCCGACTACCCCGCCAAAATGCGCATCGACGACATCGCCCGCCGGACCCGCAACGAGATCGTGCCGGTGAAGTTCGACGAGAACGGCCACCTGGCCATCGTGGAAGAGAACAAATGACCGACAGGCGCCGGATGAAAGTCCGGCGCCTGAATTGTTTTTGCGCGGGATCAATACCGGCGCAGGGTCTGTTTCCTGCTTCCCTCAGAGCCGGCAGGCCGCAGATGCAATGCGTTCAGTTTCCCAGCTCCTGGTCGATCAGAATTACCTCCGCAGGCTGTCCCTTCATTGCGGCCCACAATACTGTCAGACCTCTGCAGATCCGCTCCGGCCCCTTGCAGTCATAGCATCGGTCCCCTTTCAGCGCGCATGGCGTCTTCACGCCCATCTGCCGGGCCCGTTTGGGGGCCGCCACATTTCTCGCGCGCCACAGCGCTTGCTCCATGGTTTTTGTGATCTTGTTTCGTCCCGCTACAAAGTATACCATATTGTGGCCATATAAAGAGGCGGAGATCCGGTTTCCTGTGCCGTCAATATTGATGATCTCCCCGGTTTCCGCAATGGCATTGACAGAAGTCAGGTATACCTGTGCGGCAGCCGCGTCGGCCTTGACGCCGTTCCCCTGCTTCCAGTGCCAATAAACCATGTTGTGCTGTCCCAGACTTTCAAAGAGTCCCATGCTTGCCAGGGTTCCGGAGCCGCCAAATCCCACCGTGCAGTTATCAATCATCCCATTGAGATAGGTTTCCGCCTCCTTTTGATTGGAGAATACACGGACGGAGAATCCCCGCTCCTCAAGGTTTCCAGCAAGAATTGAAAAATCTGTCATATTGTTTTCTCCCATACCTCCCACCGTTCAGCTGCGCCAGCTGCCGTGGGACCATTTTTCTGTATACGGTGCAGAAACTGTTTCATATCAGCGCAAATGTCCTCAGGACAAACACCCAGAGAAAGAGCGTCAGGCATGAGAACACGGTCGAGAACACCACCATTCCGCTTCCAAACTCCGGATCCGCTCCCATCTCTTCCGCCATTGTGAATGTCGGCGTGGACAGCGGACAGCCAAAAACAATCAATAGGGACAACAGTCCCATATCGCGGAATCCCAGGAGAACGCCGATGACAACAAATACTCCCGGCGCAAGAATGAGACGAATCACGCATCCGGCTGCCAACAGGCGTCTATATTTCCCTGTATTCTCAAAATTCAGATAAGCTCCCAGAATAATCAGCGTCAGCACGCTTCCCGCTGACGCCAGCGACCCGAACGCAGTCTCCAGAAAAGGCGGAAGGGAGATGCGGAACACTTTGCACAATATGGCAGACACCGTCCCCAGAACCAATGGATTCCTGACGGTGGAACAGACAACTCCGGCCAATCCCTTTCCGGATGCCCGATACCGCTCAAAGGCCACCACTGCCAGCATATTGTTCAAAGGGATGATCACCGCGGAGAGCAGATTCAGGATGCTGAGATCGCTGTAGAGGGCCTTTGCAATGGGATAGCCAATGATGAGGATGTTACCCCGGAAGAAGGTCTGCGCAATGATCGCTTTGTGCCGGGTATGATCCGTCATGTAATTGGACAGAAGGATTCCCGCCGCAGCCGCCAGAACGCTGCCCGCCGCACAGAATATCACCTGATAGAGTGCGTCCGCAGACGTCATGGCCTGCGTGTCGCTCGTATACATATTATGGAAGGTCAGCGCGAACAGCAAATAATGAAAGCATACCGAATTGATCTGCTTTAAAGCATTTCTATCGAGCATCTGTTTGCTTTTCACGCAGTAACCAATCAAAACAGAGACAAACACAGGGGCAACTGCATTAAAAGACAATAGCAGATTTTCCATATTTCTGCCTTTCTCAAAAGAAGGATCCGTCCCAGGGAGAGACGAAAATGTGTTCTGCCGCACAGGACGGAAATTTCATCACCCCGCCCAAACGCGGCAGAGTACGGCGAAGACCCGCCGCAGAAATTGATTCTACAACGGGTCCCCTCGCCGCTAAGCGCCAAAGCCGGGCCAGATGATCAAAGAACCGGAAAGCGCGGCTTCGGCGGTGTAAAAAGCATCAGTCAATCTTGTTTGCAGGGAATTCCACAGGCTGGCCATTGAGAACCTGGACCACTTCCTCGCAGGATGTCATGGTGCAGCGATAAGTCGCATCTTCCGTGGCGGCTCCCATGTGGGGCGTAAGTACGATGTTTTCCATCGTCAGGAAGGGATGATCCAGCGGAAGAGGCTCCTGTACGAACACGTCCAGTCCGGCGCCAGCCAGCTTCTTTTCCTTCAGGGCGCGCACCAGGTCTTCTTCGATAATCAGGTCGCCGCGCGCGCAGTTGATGAAATGGGCGGTCGGCTTCATCAGCTTAAACTGCTCATAGCCAATGCTCCGTCTGGTGGACGGCAGGGACTGCATATGGAGACTGACATAATCAGCTTCCCGGAACACTTCCTCCTGTGTTGCCCTCAGTTCGATGGGCGCTTTCAAGGCATCAGGCTTCAAATAGGGATCGTAGGCAATGGCCCGCATTCCGAATCCATTGGTCAGAATGGAGGCCGCTGTCTGTCCAATGCGGCCGCAGCCAATGAAGCCGACGGTATGGCCGTAGAGATCATGCGTGCCGGTGAGGGTATAGCGGACATTAAAATTACCCTTGCGCATCTCATTGTCTACGTAGCGGGTCCGCTGGGCGCACATCAGCACCAGAGTAACCACATGCTCGGCAACCGTCCGCATATTGCCCTGGGGAGAATAGACAACCTGGATCTTCTTTTGGGTGGCATAGTCCAGATCAATGTTGTCCAGACCCGCTCCCTGCTTTGCAATCACTTTCAGATTCGGGCTTGCATCCATCATGGCCGGTGTGATCCTGTCTACACGGCAGTAGACCGCGTCGACCTGATGATCCCGCATCTCCCTGATCCATCCTTCTTCGTTGTCATATTGAGAAACAATGACTTCCACATCATGATCAGCAAGATAATCCCGGCCATAATTCTCAATATGCTTTGTGGTGAGAAGCTTGTATCGCACAAAAAACACCGTCTTTCTAAAAGTACTCTGCTTGCCGGCCGCTCCTTCAGGAGACGGCCCTGTATTCATTCGTAAAGCTTTTTGTAATATTTGCTGTACAGAGCGGCTGCGGGGTTATGCCCAAGTACCCGGTCCTTTGCGATCAATGTGGAAACCGGAGCATCGGAGTATTTGGCAAAGAGGGCATCGTGTCCCACGCAGAGCCCGATTGCGATATTGAAATCCGTTTTCTCCCGATTGAGTATCCTTGCCTGCAAAATGGGATTGCACATCGTTTCATGTCCGCCGCGGCGAATTTTTTCCGCATCCGTGATCCCCATTCTGCTCTTGTCAACGCCGCCGACTTTGCACATGGCGCTTACATAGGAGATGCCGTTTTTCTGAAGGATCTTTCCAAATGTCTTTGCCTCCTGAATGAGCCCGAAGCACGTAGCGATGCCTACTTTTTTCGCCCCGATCTCCTGCAGGAACAGCACCGTTTCCTCTACCCGGGTCTTCTGACAGTACCAGAGACCCTCGATGCGGGCGGCGGCACGCGCCATCTTCCCATCAATATCATCGCCGCTGTAGATCCCGCAGAGTTCCTCCAGCTCCCCGGGATCTGTCTTCTGTTCTGTAAGGCAGAATTGCGGATAGCGGTGCTGCTGATTGTGGCAGTGATAGACTCCGCAGTCCGTACAGCTCAGAATTCTTTTTTCTTCCATATTCATCCGCCGCTTTACTTGTCGGCCCCGTTCTTCACCGGACCATGTCCGAGGATCTTTTTTACAACAAAGAACACCGCAACGATGACCAGGCCGACGATGTCCGTAATCGTCTCCGGAACGGCCATGGCCATACCGCCGGCCAGCAGGATGATACGCTCGACGAGATTGAGTTTGCTAAAGAACCAGCCCTGGAAACCGGCAGACATGGCGATCACGCCGATGATGGCGGTAAGCGCCGTATAAATAACCGTCAAAAAGCCGCCCTCAGCCAGAAGGCTGCTGTTATACACAAACATGAAGGGGACGATAAAGCCGGCAAAACCCACCTTGCACGCCTCGATGCCCGTCTTCATCGGAGAACCGCCGGAGATGCCGGCCGCCGCGTAGGCCGCCAGCGCCACCGGGGGCGTAATGGCGGAAAGACATGCAAAATAGAAAACGAACAGATGCGCACTGAGCATCGGGATGCCCAGTTTGACCAGAGCAGGAGCAATGATGGACGCCGCAATGACATAAGAGGCGGTGGTAGGCAGACCCATGCCGAGGATGATACATGCCAGCGCGGAGAACACCAGGGCCAGGAACGTGTTGCCGCCGGCCATGGAGATCATCATGTCTCCGAAGACCACGCCGATGCCGGTCATGGCAACCACGGAAACTACCACGCCCGCACAGGCGCAGCCAGCCACAATGGATGTCGAATTCTGACTGGCCTTTACCATATACTTCGCGCACTCTTTGTACTTAAACCGCTTCTTTTTCCTGTCAAGGAGCATAATCACAGGGATCAGCACCGTAGAGTACAGGGCTGCGCGCAGGGCGGAGTAGCCCAGCACCATCAGGAGAATCACCAGAAACAGAATGATGATAATATACAGGATACCATCCTTCACAGACTCTCTGGTGCTTTTTCGCTCCGCGTTTTCTTCCACAGTCACATTGTCAATCTCCGCGCGGAAAATCACGGCGAATGCGCAGCCCAGGAAGTACAGGAGGGCGGGAATGACCGCGGCGCGCGCAATGGTCGTATAGCCGATATTTGTAAACTGCACCATGATAAAGGCGCCGGCTCCCATAACAGGCGGCAGAATCTGTCCGCCTGTGGAGGCCACCGACTCCACAGAACCCGCGAAGTTCTTTTCATATCCCCTCTTTTTCATCAGAGGGATGGTGAACGTGCCCGTTCCAACAACATTGGCAACGGCGCTGCCATTGATGCATCCCATCAGCGCAGAGGCGACCACGGCGGACAGCGCCGGGCCCGATTTCATCTTTCCCGTAAGGGAGATCGCAAAATCATTGATCCATTCGCTGCATCCCGAGGCCTCGAGAAAGGCGCCGAAGAGGATGAACATGTAAATGACCGTTGCGGAGACGCTCAGGCACTGTCCGAACATGCCGTCCATATTGGTAGACATGAACGAGCAGATTCTCTCAATAGTGTATCCCTTATGGGCGATTGCCAGGGGCAGATAGGGACCAAGGTAGGCATAGGCAAGAAAGACCAGTGCCAGAATCGGCATGATATTGCCCAGCGCGCGTCTTCCGCATTCCAACGCGACAATAATCAGAACCGCACCCGCATAGGACGCCCAGATCGTCACGGCACCCGCGCGGTCGATACGCATCACATATTCGTGCTTTGAAACAAAGACCGCAATCCACGTCAGGACAATCAAAAGAATATCAATCACGTAGCAGGCGGTCTTGACCGGCTTGACGGAATTGAATCTACCTTTGGCGATCTTCTCCACCAGCGGCATATTCAGGATCAGGATCGTAAGTGCAAACGCCATATGAACGCCGCGCTGTGTGACAAAGTCAAACAGCCCGAAAAAGCCGGTGTAGATATGGAATACCGCCATCATAAAGGCAAAGACGATGGAAATTTTTCCGGCGAGCGTATTTTTTCGTCTTTCAATGCTGGCGGCCATGGCAACTTCGCTGTCGAGCTTTGTGATATCAACATTTTGCGAAGAGGTAGCCTCTTTTTGCTCCTTTTTTGTAAAAGCCATATGTTCCTTCCTTTTTGTTCCTCTTGATGCACCCCATGCAGGGACAAGCCCTGCATGAGGTGCATCAAATTGCTATACTGCCATGAGTCGTTAAACGTACAATTACATCAGACCGACCTCGGTGTAATACTTGATAGCGCCAGGATGGAAATCAATGGGCAGATCGCCAACAACATAGTCGGTACTCAGCATTTCCTTCATCGCGGAGTTGCCGGCCACCAGATCCTCTACGTTCTCCATCACCGCTTTGGTGATATTGTAGGCCATCTCGTCGGACATTTCACCGTTGGCAATGCACAGGCACTTCACGCCGAAGGTAGTGACGTCTTCTTCCTGTCCGGTATAAGTGCCCGCGGGAACGACAGTCTCAAAGTAATAGCTGTAGTCCGCAAGAATCTTTTCCAGTGTCTCGTCCTTAAACTTCAGCAGCATTGCCTCCTTGGTATTGGACAGGTCCAGCATACCGCCCTGCGGATAACCGCCGAAGGAAACATGGGCCACCGCGGTGCCGTCCTTAACGGCGTCGCAGCCCTCGGCAACGCCGAGATACTGCGCGTTGATGCAGTCAGGATAGTTCTCGCCCATCTCGGTGTAAACCAGGTTTGCCACCAGCTCCGCAGCAGAGGCCGCCATACCGACGGAGACCGCCTCGCCCACGGTATCCTCAAAATACTCAATGTTCGTGGACTTCAGCGCCATTGCCTGCCAAATGGAGGAGTAGATCGGGAACAAGGCTTTGATGTTGTTGCAGTTCTGTCCCTCAAACTTGCCGGTGGAGGTATACGCCTGTGTGGCAACGTCAGCGGTGCAGAGTCCCAGATCGCAGGTGCCGTCGGAGGTATTGCGTGCGTTGTCAGCAGAACCGGAGGATGTCTCAATGTTCATCTTTACGCCGGAGACATTGTCATTGACGATCTTGGCGATGGCGGAACCCGCGGGATAGAGGGAGCCGCCCGTATCGCCGGTACTCATGGTCAGAATCGTCGCGCCGCCTCCTCCGCCGCCGCTATTTCCGGCGCTGGATGCCGCCGCAGAACCGGAGGAAACGGAAGAACCGCTGGAGCCGCTGCCGCCGCAGGCAGTCAGAACGAAAACCATGCAAAGGGCCATGACGAGAGAAAGCATTTTTTTCATTTTGGAATCCTCCTTCAAATTTTGTTGATATTTTGCCTCTCACGAGTTGCCAACAAGAAGTTCTGTCAACTGATTGACGTCCTCAATGTCCTCAAGATTCATAATGGCGGCACAGATTTTCTGGCATTCAGTCTGCGGCTTGGCATCGCCGGCCAGAGACATGAACTTGGAGACCATATCGGCCTCGCTGCACGCGAATTCCGGCTCGCCCTTGGGCAGATCATGCCGCGCACTGAGGACCTCTCCGTTTTTCAGGGTCACTTCCACGATACTGGGCCACTTTTCATCATAAAGCTTGTCCAGTTCATAGTCGGGGACGACCTCCACATTTGCCGCGAAATCCACCAATTCCGGAGTATTGATCAGCTCATCCGTGAACTGTTCGCGCCACACCTCGCCATATTTGAGCGCAACACCCATGATATACGGGATGCTGTATTTGGCCTCCTGTACGGAAACAGGGCGCTTCTTGTTGCCGCGGCTGGAAACAACAAATGTACGCACCTTCACAGAGGCAACGTCCTCCAGGGAAATGTGATACCTGCCGCGGATCTCCAGCATACAGTCGATGGCTGCATGGTGCTGGCGGCAGCATGCGTAGGGCTTCACGCCGGTGAACAGGATCTCATGATATTCACCCAGGCGATGACTCAGCCGTTCCAGGTCATAATGGACCGCCGCGGTCTTGCAGAAGCCGAAGTCGCCCTCGATGGCGAAGTCGGCGCCTCCGAAGCCCTGGCCGGCCAATTCCGCCGCATAGATGCCGCAGAGATTGCCCCAACCCATAATCATGTCTTTGATGCCGGCGCCGGTCTTGAACGCCTCGTAGCAGGCGATGGGACCGAAATAGGAACCGGCGCCGATGGCTCTGCCCGCAGTCTCGGCATCCAGCTTCATCAGCTTAGCCGCGGCCGCGGCCGCGCCAAAGACAGACAAGGTGCCGGGCGCAAGATAGGTGCGCTCCGTGTAGATAGACGGGCTGACCGCAAGCCCTACCCGGATGGCGGAATCATAGCCCACCACAACGGACTCAATCAGCTGTTTTCCGCTCAGGTGCTTTTCCTCCGCCAGGGCGATAGCCGCAGGGATGCAGGAGACACCGGGATGCGTGTGGGAGGTACGATGTACGTCGTCAAGCTCCAGATGGAATGTCATGGTCGCATTGGCGAGGGAAGCATACGCGGGGCTCGTTCTGATAGTCGTGCCCCAGATGGCCGCGGTCTCGCTGTTGCCGTGTGCCTTGCAGAAGGGGGCGATCCTGGCGGCGTCCGTTCTGGAACCGGACAGGCCGATGCCGACCACATCCAGGATTCTCAGCTTTGCCTGCCGGATGACCTCCACAGGAAGGGCATCAAACGAGGTTTCCGCAATATAGTGTCCTAACTTTTCACTTGCAGTACTCATATATCCCCCTCACTCATGCCTTTGAAGAATCTCGACCGTTCCGTTTGTGGCATCCACGCGGACGTAGTCGCCTGTTTCGATCTGAGAGATATCAATTCTGTCAACCATGGGCAGGTCAGAGACAATCGCCCCGATGACAACGATGGATTCCGCTTCAATGTTGACGATTGCAGCCGGGCCGACGCCGCGCTTCACCGCGTCATACAGCATATAGGATCCGCCGGTAGAACCCTTAGAGGACGGGAAGCAGAGGATCTTGCCCTGCATTAAAACACCTTCCAGCTCATGGCCCCGCTCGATGATATAACCGGTCTTGGGGTTCGTGCTGCCCATAAAGGAAATGCAGTCATGCTTGGAGACGATGGCATATCCCTCGGCAACGCCATCAACCACTTTTCTTCCTTTCAGAATCTTCGGCTCAGACATCGTTCAGTCCTCCTTCAGTGCTGCCTTGATGCAATCTTCCAGCTGAACCAGCTCGGAATCCATGTTCCACAGGCCGCGGATATAATGTGCCAATTTTCCGGAGTTTGTCGCCACGCCCTTATATCCCTTGGAGCTGGTGGGGCACAGAATCGGGCATGTATCACGGACGAATGTGGCGCCAGCTTTCGTGATGGTCTCAGTATAGCCCATGCGTTCAGCCAGCGCATACACCTGATGGGACAGGCAGATCCATGTATCGACCTTGACCTTTTTTCCATCAAGCGCCGCAGCCACCGCGGCCACCTCATTGATCGTGCAGTGGGGACAGCCGATAACGACCAGATCCGCGGGCTCTTTCAGCGTGAAGAATCTCTCGACTTCAGCGTATTCCTCAGGACCAAAGTGGACCACCTCGTAGTCTTCTTTCAGAACGGCCTCCTTGGTGGGAGCCTCCGGCGTATAGCCGGCAACATGATACAGCGCAATGCCACCCGAGGAGGCCAGCGCCGCGCCCAGGGCCTTATACTGCTCGCAGACCGGACGCTCTTTGACGCCTACGAAGCAGGGGACCTTCGTGCCCACCTTCTTGCCGACATAGTAGCCCATCACCGCAAAATCGCGCTCTGTTTTCAGGTCGTAGTCCACTTCCACCAGATGCGTCGCTTTGCGGTTCTGATCCAGATGGTAGCCATATTCAGGGACACAGCCGCAGACTGCGGCGGCCAGGGCAGTCGGACCTCCCTCGCGGTTCGTCCGTGCGCCGATGACAGAGTTAACGTAAATAATCGCGCTGGATTCGCCCCATGCAACATGCTCGCCAAAACCGGGACAGCCAGCCACAACATACGGCGTGCAGGTATAAGTACCAATGCCTCCCATCTTCTCATAAGCGGCATTGAGGGCCTGCTGTCCCTCAACAAAATCCTTCGGGAAGTCCAGCGTCTCCAGATCAAAGCAGTCAATGCCGGTGGTGTTCAGCGTCATCGGGATCTTGAATTTACCCATCTCACTGGCATCCTGTGTATAGCTCAGGCCGGCATCACCGGCTACGCGGTAGGATACGCCGGGCGCATGGACATTTTTGACCTTGACCATCCTTTCAGCGCCGTAGATCTCGCCGAGCGTCACCAGCACCTTCATACATTTTTGTACCAGCGGGCCTTCCTTGCCATCCAGCATTCCCTGCTCTTCAGGAGTGAGTTTCATAGCCATTGCAGATTGCTCCTTTCTGATATAGGCAAATTACGGTTCCTTGGTCTGCAGATGATGGTATCCGGTCAGCGCACGGGCTTCCTTCAGCTTATGCCCCTGCGCAACCAGCGCCAGGATCTCCTGTTCCTTTGCATCGATCCCTTCAGCGATGGCGGCGACCTCCTCCGCGCGGCTCTGGGGAACGACAATCACGCCGGTGTCGTCGCCGATAATGATATCGCCGGGACATACCTGAACATCAGAGAGCGTCACGGGAACATTGACGGCGTCGACATAGACCCGGTCCTTTCCGGTCCTCATATAATAGCCCTTGGAGAAGATGGGATACCCGCATTCCAGCACAGCGGGGATATCGCGGCAAACGCCGTCGATCACGGTTCCGGCAACGCCCATGGCCTTGGCAGTCTTCGCCATGATATCGCCCCAGACAGTGCAGTTGTCGCGTCCGGCGTTATCAATGACGATCACCTGTCCGGGTTGGACGTCATCCAGGAAGTCGCCCACCGTCCCCTTGACCGCGCCGCAGGGCACATAGTGGACTGTAAAGGCCCGTCCGCAGATCTTTTGTCCGACAGCCACCGGCTTTACCCCATACACGCCGCACTCAATACCGATCTTGTCCATGGCGTCGGAAACGCAGGTCGTATCCAGCCGTTTAAAACGCTCAAGCAATTGATCCATGTCTCTCATCCTTTCTGCAGCATTTTGTTGTAGTTGTATTTCGCATCGACTTCCAGAATATCGGCGCCGGCCTTGATCTCCGCCACCATATCTTCTTCCTTCTGCCAGAGCTGCTCTGCCTTTAACAGCACGGCGTCAATATGCTCCTGCGGGACGATCACCACACCGCTGCTGTCGCCGATGACGATGTCGCCGGGCCGGACCTGTACGCCGCCGAATTGAATCATCTGATTGGTACTCTCCTCGATGACACGGCCCCGGGCCGTGCAGACTACCGTGCCGCGGGCAAACACCGTGTAATCCGCATCAATGCAGTCGTCCAGATCCCGGCAGCAGCCGTCAATCACGGTACCGGAAACCCCCTTGGTTTTGGCGGCATTTGCCAAGATGCCTCCCCAACAGGAGGAGTCCATACGCCCTCCATTGTCAATGACAATGACGTCTCCCGCCTCGGCGGCCGCGATGGCGTTCATACCGAGATGGGTCTTCTGCGGGGTCTCACCCGCCGCCGTCATCCGCATGGTGACGGCGGGTCCAACGATCTTCCTCCATTTTTCCAGCATAGGCCGGATGCCGCAGGTGGAGCCCTTCAGCCCAAGCGCATCCAGCGCATCGGAAACATTTGTGGATGAGAGTTTTTCAAAGCGCGCGCGGTATTTCTCGTTAAAATCAGACATAGCAAATCCGCCTCCTGTATCGTCAAATTACCTGACCCAAAAGTCCCGCTCCTCGCATCCGATCTCCCGCAGCTTCGCATCCACCCACGGACGCGGATATGTACCGTCACGAAGCTGGGTCTCCATGATATCCTTCTCTTTTTCCACCACCTCTTTCGCAGCCTTCAGAATACTGGGAGCCTCCTCCGGATCAATGAACAGAATCCCGTCACCGTCGGCAACCACAATATCGCCCGGCCTGACGGTAATGCCGGCAAAACTGACCGGCGTGTTGATCTCACCCGGTCCATTCTTATACGGACCGTTTGGAATCACGCTCTTTGCATAGACCGGAAAATCCATTTCCGCGATTTCATCCGCATCGCGGATCGCCCCGTCGACAATAATGCCCGCTGCCTTCCGCAGTTTGCAGTAATGCACCATCAGTTCCCCGAAAATCGCCCGGCCGGTATAACCGCCCGCGGCAATCACCAGAACATCGCCAGGCTGGAACATATCCATCGCCTTGTGGAACATCAGATTGTCGCCTTCAGGGACCTTGATGGTAAATGCGGGGCCGAGCAGTTCCTTTTTCCCGTAAGGAACTACCTCTGCCTGGACAGCCGCCGTACGGTTCATACAATCGTCAATATTTGCAACCGGAATTCCCCGAAATCCTTCGATCAGGCTCTTGGACGGACGTGCGAAATCCTTGTAGATGCGGCAACCTACGCTCATGCTCTGTCACTCTCCTAAATAAATTTATAAAATATTTTCTTTGTATACAATTTTACCAAAAAAGAAATGGTTTTGAAATGTAAAAAATTAACTATGATTTAAATTGTATACAATTTTTTCGCAGACAAACTGCTTCCCTCTCCGGCCTTTCTCTCACAGCTCTGCTCATATATTCATCCTGATCTGCTGGAAAGTCTTCAGATAGCTCTTCTTGACGTTCTCCAAGTGCTTTTTCAGCAGTTCGCTGGAACACGGGAGATCTCTTGCCTCAATGGCGTCCACAATTTCCAGATGTTCCATGCGGGACTGCCGGAGACGGTTCTGCGTCTGGCCGGAAATTCTGCGCACGGAGCCAAGCTGTACATCCATGGAGTCCAGAATCTCTAGCATCCGGGAATTCATGCAATACTGCGTGATCATCTCATGCAGTTCCATGTCGCATTTATAGTAGTCTTCCGCTGCCGAGTTCTCGTCCAGCGCCAGCAGATGCTTCTTTACAGTCTCCACCCTTTCAAACTCCACTTTTTCGATGCATTGCTGCAAAGAATATACTTCAAACAGCATACGGATATCGCAGCACTCCACAATGTCTTCCTGAGAATAGCCGCGCACGAAAGTTCCCCGGTTGCGCACTTTTGTGACCAACCGCTCCGCTTCCAGCCGCCGCAGCGCCTCCCGCAGAGGGGTGCGGCTGATATTCAATGCCTGACAGATATCCGCCTCAATAATTGGGTCATTCGGCTTGTATTCAAACGTAATAATCTTTTTCAGAATGTAATCATACGCCATATCACTTAAAGAAGACTGCTTCACGTTAAATAATCACCCTCTCTATTGTCTTTTTATTATATACAATTTGTATTTTATTGTCAATTATAACTTTATTTTCCGTCGATTTTTGTCTGAATCTTCCAAATTTTGCTTGATTTTTTATGCAACAAGCTCTCTATTTTCCGTTTTCTCCCCGGACGCTCCCCTATTGAAACCGCTTTACCAACCCACCTCCGCTCCCTTTGGATCCCGCCTGTGAATGGGCCTTATCCGGGCCGCCTGCCGTCAATATTTCCCGGCGAAGAATTGATTTTTTCACACCATCGTGCTATAGTACCACTATACCGCTGTAAAGCGAAAAACCCTTTTGAAAAGGACTCCTGACAATGATCAACACCTGGAATCTCACCATACCGGAGCTGACGGGGGACACGGAGCGCCGGGCATACGTCTACGTGCCCGACTTCCTGGAGGATGATCCCGACGGACGCTATCCGGTACTCTATATGTTTGACGGCCACAACGTCTTCTTCGACGAGGACGCCACCTACGGAAAGAGCTGGGGCCTGGGCAATTACCTGGACGAGCATGAGACCCCCCTCATCGTGGCGGCGGTGGAGTGCGACCGCAGTCCCGACAACGGGCGGCTGTCCGAGTACTCCCCCTGGTCCTTTCAGGACCGCCAGCTGGGCAAGTTCACCGGCCGGGGCCAGATCACCATGGACTGGATGGTGAACACCTTCAAGCCCTTCATCGATGAGAACTTCCCCACCCTGCCGGACCGGGACTTCACCTTCATCGCCGGCAGTTCCATGGGCGGCCTCATGAGCCTGTACGCCCTGCTGGCCTACAACCAAGTCTTCTCCCGGGCGGCGGCCCTGTCCCCCTCCCTGTGGTGCGCGCCCAAGCAGCTGGAACAGCTGGTCCGGAGCGCCGATATCGCCCCGGACACGGTGCTGTACATGGACTACGGCTCCCGGGAGCTGGGCAATCACAAGCGGATGCTCCGCCAGTTCAGCCGCATGAACAAGCTGCTGCTGGAACGGGGCGTGCTGCTGGACAGCCGCATCGTCCCCGGCGGCGAGCACTGCGAGGCCAGCTGGGAGCGTCAGATCCCCTTTTTCCTGAATACTCTGCTCTACGATTGGGCATGACGGAGGTTGATCCCCATGGAAACACAGTATTTTAAAAACTACAGCCCGGCTCTGGGCCGGGAGATGGAGTGCAAGGTCTACGGCCACGCCGGACGGCCCGTGCTGTTCATCCCCTGCCAGGACGGGCGGTTCTTCGACTTTGAGAACTTCCACATGACGGACGTGTGGGCGCCGTGGATCGAGTCCGGCCAGGTAATGGTGTTCTCCATCGACACCATGGACAAGGAGACCTGGTCCGCCAAGGACGGCGACCCCTACTGGCGCATCCGGCGGCATGAACAGTGGGTCCGCTACATCACCGATGAGATGGTCCCCTTCATGCGGGCCATGGTCAACCAGCGCAACGGCTGGGAGGGCGAGCCCGGCGTGCTGGTCTTCGGCTGCTCCCTGGGCGCCACCCACGCCGCCAACCTGTACTTCCGCCACCCGGACCTCTTCGACCGGCTGCTGGCCCTCAGCGGCATCTACGATGCCGCCTACGGCTTCGACGGCTACATGGACGATCAGGTCTATCTCAACTCCCCGGTCCACTATCTGGCAAACCTGCCGGCGGATCACCCCTACGTGGCCCAGTACAACCAGAAGAAGGGCGTCATCTGCGTGGGACAGGGTCCCTGGGAGATCCCCGACACCACCTTCCGGGTGCGGGACATCTGCGCGGAAAAGGGCATCCACCTCTGGGTGGACGTGTGGGGCTACGACTGCGCCCACGACTGGGACTGGTGGTACAAGCAGGTGGTGTACTTCCTGCCCTATCTGCTGGAAAACTGAACTTCTGCAAACGAGATTTGTGTGACAAAGAGAGGGACACTTATGAAAAACGTGATCTTTATTTCCCCGAATTTCCCCACCAACTACTGGCAGTTCTGCCGGGAGCTGAAGCGCAACGGCATGAACGTGCTGGGCATCGGCGATCAGCCCTATGACGAGCTGCGTCCGGAGCTGAAGGACAGCCTCAACGAGTACTACAAGGTCAGCAGCCTGGAGAACTACGACGAGGTCTACCGGGCCGTGGCGTTCTTCATCTTCAAGTACGGCCGCATCGACTGGCTGGAGTCCAACAACGAGTACTGGCTGGAGCGGGACGCCCAGCTGCGCACCGACTTCCACATCACCAGCGGCTTCCAGGTGGAGGACATGCCCCGCATCAAGTACAAGTCCAGGATGAAGGAGTTCTACAAGCAGGCCGGTCTGGCGGTGGCCCGGTACCATCTGGTGGACAACTACGAGAACTGCCTGGCCTTCATCAAAGAGGTGGGCTATCCCGTGGTGGTGAAGCCGGACAACGGCGTGGGCGCCTCCCACACCTACAAGCTCAGCAGTGACGAGGAGCTGCGCCAGTGGTTCGAGAAGGACTGCGAGGCGGGCGTGTCCTACATCATGGAGG
Organism: Dysosmobacter sp.; assembly: GCA_022778785.1. GTDB lineage: Bacteria > Bacillota > Clostridia > Oscillospirales > Oscillospiraceae > Oscillibacter. Next base: position 27,689 of record JALFSO010000037.1, read on the forward strand.
AGTTCGTCCACGCGGAGGTCAACTCCTACGACGCCATCATCGACTCCAACGGCGAGCCCATGTTCGAGACCGGCAACGTCACCCCCATGTCCATCATGGACATCGTCAACGAGATGGATAACTCCATCTACTACATCGTCAAGGACCTGCCGGAGGACACCCGGAAGGCCGGACGGGCCACCGTCAAGAGCTTCGGCGTCAAGAGCCGGTTCGTCCACTTTGAATTCTTCCGCCTGACCCAGGACCAGGAGGGTCTGGGCAAGAAGGGCGACATCATGGCCCTGGAGGTCAACATGCGGCCCTGCGGCGGCTTCTCCCCCGACATGATGAACTACGCCAACAGCACCGACGTGTACAAGATCTGGGCGGACATGATCGCCTTCGACCGCTCCACCATGCCGGAGGGTGAGCATGCCTTCTGCGCCTTCGCCGGCCGCCGGGACGGCAAGAACTTCGTCATGGACCACGACGCCATCATGGCCAAGTACGGCGCCCAGATGAAGATGGTGGACCGCATCCCCGACGCCCTGTCCGGCGCCATGGGCAACCAGATGTACGTGGCCACCTTCCCCACCCAGGAGGCCCTGGACGACTTCTACCGCAACATCCTCCAGTGCAAATAAGCGCCGTCCCCCCGGGACGCGAAGACCCCCTGCCGCCAACGCAGCAGGGGGTTCGTTTTGTTTTATTCCCGTCCGAACATGGCCCGGACCGTGCCCACCTGATACAGCGAGCCGAAGACGCAGACGGCGTCCTCCGGTCCGGCGTCCGACAGAGCCAGAGCTACGCCGTCCTCCACCGTTCCGGCGTCCCGCACGGTGAGGCCGAACCGGCTGCGGATGTCCGCCGCCAGGGCGGCGGCGTCCAGTGCGCGGCTGCTGTCCGGCGTGACGGTGACGAAGGACCTGGCCAGCGGGGCCATAAGGTCCAGCATCCCGGCGCTGTCCTTGTCCGCCATGACCCCCATGACGAAGGTCACAGGCCGGTTTGGCAGGTATGTCCGCAGGCAGTCCGCCAATGCGGCGGCGCCGTTGGGATTGTGGGCGCCGTCCACGATGACGGCAGGGCTCCGCTGAAGCACCTCGAACCGCCCCGGCCAGGACGCCGACGTCAGTCCCTGGCGGAGGGCCTCCTCCGGGATGGTCCAGTCCCGGCGGCGCAGGGCGTCCGCGGCGTCCAGCGCCGCAGCGGCGTTTTGGGTCTGGTAGGGCCCCAGCAGGGCGATGCGCAGGTCCTGCCGGTCCCGGTAGGAAAACCGCTGGCCGTCCAAACTGTGGGCGGTCACGGTCAGCGCCTCCGGTGCCGTGACGGTGAGACGCGCGCCGGTATCGGCGCAGCGGGCCGCCACCACGTCCAGCACCTCCCGGTTCTGATGAGACAGGATCACCTCGCAGCCGGGCTTGATGATGCCCGCCTTCTCCCCGGCCACCTGCGGGACGGTGGTCCCCAGGTACGCCGTGTGGTCCAGGCCCACGGCAGTGATCACCGCCGCCTCCGGGACGGGGATGACGTTGGTGGGGTCCAGACGGCCCCCCATGCCCACCTCCAGCACCGCCAAATCGCAGCCCTTCCGTTGGAAGTACAGCAGTCCCAGGGCCGTCAGCAGCTCGAACTGGGAGGGCTTCTCCCCCAGCCGCGCCAGCAGCGGACGGACCTCCTCCAGCAGGGCGGACAGTTCTCCGTCGGAGATCTCCCGTCCGTCTACCCGGATGCGCTCGTTGTACCGCCGCAGATGGGGCGAGGTGAACAGTCCCGTGGAATATCCCGCCGCCGTCAGGACGGCGGCGAGCATGGCGGCCGTGGAGCCCTTGCCGTTGGTGCCGGTGATGTGGACGAACCGCAGCTGCTTCTGGGGGTCCCCCAGAAGGGCCAGCAGGGCCGCCATGCGGTCCAGTCCCGGCTTCCGGTCCTGCCAGCGGGGGGCGCACAGGGTCTCCATGATCCCGCCGAAGTCCTCCATCAGCCGGCCTCCCGGGCGTAGCCCTGCTTCCGCAGGAACCGGGCCACCGGCAGCAGCAGCGTGGTCACCACCAGGGCCGTCACCACACCGGTGAACAGCCGCCACAGGAAGGAGCCGAAGACGATGGCGAAGGTGTAGTAGTGGTAGATCATGCTGTCCACCCAGTAGACGGCGGTGTTGGCCACGGTGGTGCCCATGGCCCCCAGAATGCAGAAGAAATAGCAGGCCACGGGACGCCGCTCCAGGGGACGGCCTCCGGACTGGCAGACCAGCGCCGCCGTACCCACGATGACGGCCCGCACCGCCGGGGGGATGCACCACAGCGCCGTGGTGGCGGTGATGCCGTAGCCTCCCAGGAGCTGGTTCAGAAACTCGCCCACCAGGGCGATGACGGCGGCCTCCCCCGGCCCGTAGAGAATGGCGCTGAGCAGGATGGGCAGGGACGCGAAGGTGATGCGGATATCACCCGGCAGTTTCAGGCTCAGGGTGGTGGTGAGGACGACGTACAGCGCCGTCAGAATGGCCATGCGGCAAAGGGCCTGCACGCTCTGCAGGCCGGTTTTCCGGTTCTTCATATGAAATTTTCCTCCTTTGTGATGTTTGCCACAGAAGGAGGGCTTTCGTTCCTCTTTTGTGGCAGCGGATGCGGGCACAGCACCGCGGGGCTCCATGATCCGGCCCCTTCGTCCGGCGGCAACTTCCCATCCGCCGGCACTTGACGCGCTGTCCCTACTCTGTCAGGGTCTCCAAAATGCGCTGAAACTCACTCCCGCGGCGTCCGCAGGCGTCTGGTCACCTCCTTCGTGATCCGCTCCGCGCGGGGCAGATAGTCCGCCAGCAATCTGTCGGCATGTTCCTCCAGCCGCCGGGCGGTATTCCGGTCCGTCAGGGTCCGGGTGTTGATGAAAACATTCAGGCCGGCGCTCTCCAGCGCCGCACGGCAGCAGGCCGCGCCGCAGCCCACGTCGCTGACCATCATGACGCTGCCCTTTTCCAGCATCTCCTCCAGCAGCTCCACGGCACGGCAGGTCTGCTCCAGCATCTCCATGGGCGGGCAGCAGGCGGCCAGGGTGGCCGCTTCCAGCACCTCCGCCCGGGACGGGTCGTCCTTGGGGATGGAATAGGCCCGGGACAGCGGCTCGAAGGCTGCGGCGTCCATGTCCGCCAGCTCCAGCAGACGGCGGCGGACGGTCTCCCCATCCGCCAGCAGACGGCGGATATCCGGCTCCACGGCGGCGTATTTCTTCTTTCCCAGGGTCAGGTTCCCCGCCATGGAGCAGAGAGCCGTCCCCAGCGCGCCCACCAGGGCGGCGGCGCCGCCTCCGCCGGGCACCGGCGCCCGGGAGGCCAGGAGCGCCGTGAAGTCCGCGCAGGACTTGTCCATCAGTTTTTCAGCCATTGGTATTCGCTCCTGTCAAATGGATCAGATGAAATCAGACTCAGAACAGGCCCGTGATCTTCCCCGTCTCGTCCACGTCGATGTTGTTGGCCGCAGGGACCTTGGGAAGACCGGGCATGGTCATGATGTCGCCGGTGAGGGCCACGATGAAGCCCGCGCCGGCGGAGACCTTCAGGTTCCGCACCGTCACGGTGAAGCCCTCGGGCGCGCCCAGCAGGGCTGCGTCGTCGGAGAAGCTGTACTGGGTCTTGGCCATGCAGATGGGCAGCTTGTCGAAGCCCAGGGCCGTCAGCTGCTGGAGCTGCTTCTTGGCCGGACCGGTGAGGGTCACGCCGTCGGCGTGATAGACCTTCGTGGCAATGGCGTTGAGCTTGTTCTCAATGGTGTCGTCGGCGTCGTAGGCGAACCGGAAGTGGTTGGGCTCGTCGCACAGCCGCAGCGCCTCCTGCGCCAGGGCGATGCCGCCCTCGCCGCCCTTGGCCCAGACCTCGCTGAGGGCCACGTTGACGCCCAGCTCCCGGCACTTGTCCTCCACCAGCTTCAGCTCGGCGGCGGTGTCCGTGGGGAAGGCGTTGATGGCCACCACGCAGGGCAGGCCGTAGACCTTGGTCATGTTCTCCACGTGCCGGAGCAGATTGGGCAGGCCCTTCTCCAGCGCCTCCAGATTCTCAGTGTTCAGGTCGGCCTTGGCAACGCCGCCGTGGTGCTTCAGCGCCCGGACGGTGGCCACTACCACCACGGCATCGGGATGGAAGCCCGCCGCGCGGCACTTGATGTCCAGGAACTTCTCCGCGCCCAGGTCCGCGCCGAAGCCCGCCTCGGTGACGGTGTAGTCCGCCAGCTTCAGAGCCGTGTCCGTGGCCTCGATGGAGTTGCAGCCGTGGGCGATGTTGGCGAAGGGGCCGCCGTGGATGATGGCGGGGGTGTGCTCCAGGGTCTGCACCAGATTGGGCTTCAGGGCGTCCTTCAGCAGGGCGGTCATGGCGCCCTCGGCGTGGAGGTCGTGGGCGGTGACGGGCTTGTCGTCCCGGGTGTAGGCCACCACCATCCGGGCCAGACGGGCCTTCAGGTCCTGCAGGTCCGTGGCCAGGCACAGCACCGCCATGATCTCGGAGGCCACGGTGATGTCGAAGCCGTCCTCTCTGGGGACGCCGTTGACCTTGCCGCCCAGGCCGCAGACGATGTGCCGCAGCTGGCGGTCGTTCATGTCCACGCACCGCTTCCATGTGATCTTCCGCACGTCGATGTCCAGGGCGTTCCCCTGCTGGATGTGGTTGTCCAGCATGGCGGCCAGCAGGTTGTTGGCCGCGCCGATGGCGTGGAAGTCGCCGGTGAAATGCAGGTTGATGTCCTCCATGGGCACCACCTGGGCATAGCCGCCGCCGGCGGCGCCGCCCTTCACGCCGAACACGGGGCCCAGGGAGGGCTCCCGCAGGCACAGGGCCGTCTTCTTCCCCAGCTTCGTCAGGGCGTCCGCCAGACCCACGGAGGTGGTGGTCTTGCCCTCGCCGGCGGGGGTGGGATTGATGGCGGTGACCAGGATCAGCTTGGACTTCCGGGGCAGGTCCTTCAGGGCGTGGATGTCCAGCTTGGCCTTGTACTTGCCGTAGGGCTCCAGGGCGTCCCCGTCCACGCCCAGCTTTTCGGCGATCTCCCCGATGGGCAGCATCTCCGCTTCCTGCGCGATCTCAATGTCAGTCTTGTAAGCCATGGGAATCATTCCTCCTGTTGTCAATTCTGTCCCCCGGACGCCGCGGACCGGCGGAGCGCCCCTCCGCCTTCCCTCTCGCGGGCCCCTTCGGACGGTGTCCGGAGCGGTGTCCGCCCCGGCCGGTTCTGCCGGTTCACGGAGAAGCGGCAGCTTTAAGGTAGTATCTTTAGTATAGCGGACAAGGCGGGGAATCGGCAAGTATTTCTTTCACAAGAATCACTGAAATTCCCGCGTTTCCTTGTCCAAAATGTGCAGAACGGCCCGGACACTCCCGCGCCCGGGCCGCTGTCAGCGAAAAACGCTCAGCCGAACAGCTCCGCCGCCTTCTCCGCCATGCGGCGGCCGTAGACCAGGAAGGTCTCCCGGCTCTTCTCCAGCTCACCGGCCACGGCCTCGGGGCCCAGATGGATCACCGGCTTGCCCTTGGAGCCGCCGCCGGAGTAGACCAGCATGCCATAGACCATCAGGTGGTCCAGAATGGTCTGGATGGCCAGTTCTCCGCCGCCGTGGATGTAGTTGGCGGTGGCGAAGGCGCCGCCCAGCTTCCCGGCCACGCCGTACTTGCCCAGGCCCTCCAGGAACAGCTTCATCTCGCCGCTGACGCTGGCGTAGTAGGTGGGGCTGCCCAGCACCAGGCAGACGCTCTCCCGCAGCCATTCCTCGTCCACCGCGTCGATGGACATGGTCTTGGCCTCCACGGCCTCCACCTGCTCCATGCCCTCTGCGACGGCCTCCGCCATGGCCTTGGTATTGCCGGATTTGGAGTGATACAAAACGCTCATTTTCATCGGGGATTCCTCCTTCTTTTGATGGTCCGTTTTTCGGTTTGCGGCGGAGCCGTTATCCCCGGTCCTCGATCTCCCGGGTGGCGTAGGCGTTCAGCTCCATGCCCGCCGTATGGCCCGCCAGATACTCGTAGTAGCCCTGGGCGCCGATCATGGCGCCGTTGTCGCCGCACAGCCGCAGGGGCGGCAGGTACAGCCGGCAGCCCGCCGCGTCGCAGGCTTTCTGCAAATCCGCCCGGATGATGGAGTTGGCGGCCACGCCGCCGGCGGCGCAGATCACCTTCCGGCCCGTCTGCCGGGCCGCCTCCATAGCCCGGGGCACCAGCGTGTCGCTGACGGCCCGGGTGAAGTCCCGCGCCAGGGCCGCCCGGTCCAGGGGCTCCCCGGTCTGCTCCGCGTGATGGGCCAGATTCACCACCGCCGTCTTCAGTCCGGAGAAGCTCATGTCCAGGGGCGCGCCGTCCACATGGGCCACGGGCAGCTGGTACACGCCGCCCGCCGACTGCTGTGCCAGCTCGTCCATGGGCTTGCCGCCGGGATAGGGCAGGCCCAGCACCCGGGCCGCCTTGTCGAAGCACTCCCCCGCCGCGTCGTCCCGGGTGGCGCCGAGGATATGGAGATCCGTGTAGTCCCGCACGTCCACGATGAGGGTGTTGCCGCCGGAGATGGCCAGGGCCAGGAAGGGCGGCTCCATCTCCGGGAAGGCCAGATAGTTGGCGGCGATGTGGCCCCGGACGTGGTGGACGGGGATCAGGGGCACGTTCCAGGCGTAGGCCACGGATTTGGCGAAGCTGAGCCCCACCAGCACCGCGCCGATGAGGCCGGGGGCGTAGGTCACCGCCACGGCGTCGATGTCGTCCTTCGTGCAGTGGGCGTCCGCCAGGGCTTTTTCCGTCAGGGCGGCGATGGCCTCCACGTGCTTCCGGGAGGCGATCTCCGGCACCACGCCGCCGTACAGGGCGTGCATGTCCGCCTGGGAGGCGATGGCGTCGGACAGGACGCGGCGGCCGTCCTCCACCACCGCCGCGGCGGTCTCGTCGCAGGAGGATTCAAAGGCCAGTATCTTCATTGGGTGTTCCCTCTCTCTGTCAGCAGTTGATGACCCGGCTCAGGAGCGGATCACGGGGCCGCCGTCCGCCGGAGTCTCCGGGGCGGTCAGCTCCTTGGTCATGATGAGGGCATCCTCTCTGGGATGCTCGTAGTAGTTCCGGCGGCGTCCCACGCTGCGGAAGCCCAGCCCGCCGTACAGGGCGATGGCTCCGTAGTTGGACGCCCGGACCTCCAGCGTCAGGAAGCTGAGCCGGTTGGCCTGGGCGAAGTTCAGGAACACGTCCAGCAGCTTCCCGGCGATGCCCTGGCGGCGGTACTCCGGCCGCACCGCCACGTTCAGGATGGTGCCCTCGTCCAGCACCACCTGGAGTCCGGCGTAGCCCGCCACCTTGCCGCTGTCGTCCAGGGCCACCAGGAAGGCGGACAGGGCGTTGTCCAGCTCCTCCGCCAGCATGTTCCGGGACCAGGGGTCCGGGAAGCAGATGCGCTCCAGCTCCGCCACCTCGTCCAGATGGTCGGCGTTCATGGGCACGATGCGGATGTGCATTTGTTCTCTCATATCGCAGATTCCTTTCCGATGAGGTCTGTCACGACCCGGTCTCCCGTCCGTAGAGCCAGACGCCCAGAATGATGACCGCGCCGCCCAGCACCGTCAGCGCCCCCGGCACCTCCCGGAACAGCAGCAGGCCCCACACCGAGGCAAACACCGGCTCCAGCAGCTTGACGGTGGAGATGAAGGCGGCAGGCAGATATTTCAGTCCCCAGCTGAACACGCTATGGCCCAGCAATGTACAGAACACCGCCATGCCCAGGGCGGTGAGCCAGTTGACGGCGCCGTGGCCCGTCAGGGGCAGGCGGCGGCCCAGGGCGATGGCCAGCACCGTCACCGCCGCGGCGGCGTAGACCAGCCATGTGTACACGGTGGTGGACAGCCTCCGGCGGCACACCGCGCCGATCATGGTGTAGCCCGCCATGCACAGCGCGCCGGTGAGGGCGATCAGGTCCCCCCGCACCGCGTCCGGTCCCGCGGCGGTGTCCGCCAGGGCAATGGCGACGCTGCCGCCGAAGGCCAGCAGCACCGCCAGCCACGCACGGCCCGTCAGCCGCTGCCGGAACAGCAGCACCGTCCCCAGGGACACGAACAGCACCTCCGTGTCCACCAGCACCACGGAGGAGGCGATGGAGGTATACCGCAGCGACTCAAAATACGCCGCAAAGTGCAGTCCCAGAAAGGCCCCGCTGGCAAGACACAGCAGCAAGTCCCGGCCCGTCAGCCCCCGCAGCTCCTCCCGGCGGCGCAGCAGGACGGAGGGCGTCAGCAGCGCCGCCGCCATCCCCACCCGGTACAGCACCAGGATCAGGGACGGCGCCGTGGACCACCGGACGAATACGGCGGACAGGGACACTCCCACCACGCCCAGCAGTACAACGAGCCGCTTCACGGCGCCGCTCTGTTTGTTCTCTCCTGTCATCTCAATTCCCGATTTCCGATTGCTCTCAGCCCTTGGCCTCCAGCCAGTTCTTGCCCCAGTGGGCGTCGGCGGTCAGGGGGACGGAGAGACGGACCACGTTCTCCATCTCCTCCGTCAGGATCCGGGCCACGGCCTCCGCCTCGTCCTCCGGGCACTCCACGATCAGCTCGTCGTGGACCTGGAGCACCAGACGGGCATGGGGGCGCTCCGCCCGCAGCCGCTTCCACACGGCGATCATGGCCAGCTTCATCACGTCCGCCGCCGCGCCCTGGATGGGCATGTTCAAGGCCACCCGCTCGCCGAAGGCCCTCATGTTCCGGTTGGAGGACACCAGCTCCGGCAGGTCCCGGCGGCGGTGGAAGATGGTCTCCACATACCCCTGCTCCCTGGCCTGCTCCACCACGGTGTCCATATACCGCCGCACGCCGGGGAAGGCGGCGAAATAGGCGTCCATATAGTCCTTGGCCTCCGCCACGCTGGTGCCGATGTCCTGGGACAGGGAGAAGGCGGAGATGCCGTAGACGATGCCGAAGTTCACCGCCTTGGCCCGGCGGCGCATCTCATGGGTCACATTCTCCCGGTCCACGTGGAACACCCTGGCCGCCGTCTGGGCGTGGAAGTCGCCCCCAGCCAGGAAGGACTCCCGCATATTCTCATCCCCGGAGACGTGGGCCAGCAGCCGCAGCTCGATCTGGGAGTAGTCCGCGTCCACCAGCACGCAGCCGCCGGCGGGGACGAACATCCGCCGGATCTCGCTGCCCAGGTCCGTCCGGGTGGGGATGTTCTGGAGGTTCGGCTCCGTGGAGCTGAGCCGTCCCGTGGCGGTGACGGTCATTTGGAAGCTGGTGCGCACCCGTCCGTCGGGACTGAGGGCTTTCAGAAGGCCGTCGGCATAGGTGGATTTCAGCTTGGCGTACTGCCGGTACTCCAGCACCGCGTCCACAATGGGCGCCTCGGGCCGCAGCTTCTCCAGCACGTCGGCGTTGGTGGACCAGCCGGTCTTGGTCTTCTTCCCGTGGGGCAGGCCCAGCCGGTCGAACAGCACCTCGCCCAGCTGCTTGGGGGAGTTGATGTTGAACGTCCCTCCGGCCATGCCGTAGATGGACGTCTCCAGCTCCCCGCTGCGCTTCGCCAGCAGCTCGCCGAAGGCCGCCAGCGCCCCGGCGTCCACCCGGCAGCCCGCCAGCTCCATCTCCGCCAGCACCCTGCACAGGGGCAACTCCGCCGTCTCATACAGCTCCCACTGGCCCCGCTCCCGCAGGCGGGCGGACAGAGTCCCGTACAGGGCCTCCACCGTCCCGGCGTACCGGTCCAGGGATTCGGCGGCGGCGCCCGCGTCCCCCAGCATGGAGAAGGCGTCCGGTTTCCGATACAGCGGCTCCGGCAGCTCCCGGTTGAAATACGACACCGACAGCCGCCGCAGGTCGTAGCTGCCCGCCGTGGCGTCCAGCAGATAGGCCGCCAGAGCCGTGTCGAACACGAAGCCCTCCGCGGGCAAGCCGTTTTCCAGCAGCGTCCGCATCAGGTCCTTGACGTTGTGGGACACCTTCCGGATATCCTCCGCGAACAGGGCCTTCAGAAGCCCGTTCCAGTCCCCCCGGTACTTCTCAAAGAACAGCTCCGCGCCGCCCTGCTCCCACGCCACGGACACGCCCGTCAGGTCCGGCAGGGCCAGCAAAGACACGTGGTCCGCCTGCCGCCACTGTTCCAGCAGCTCCGCCGCCCGGTCCGGGGAGGTCACCTGCTCCGCCGGGGCGGCGGGCATAGTATCCTCCGTCTGCTCCGCCGGGGCGGCGGAGGCGGGCCGCAGGCCCCACTTCTCGATGAGCTTGGAGAACTCCAGCTTCAGAAACAGTCCGTACAGCTCCGGCGACGGCTCCCGCCGCAGATTCTCCGCCGGGTCGAAGTCCATCGGCGCGTCGGTGACGATGGTGGCCAGCCAGTAGGAGTGGCGGGCGGCCTCCTCCCCCGCCGTCAGCTTTTTCAGCGCGGCGGGCTTGGCCTCGATGTCCGGCAGTCTGGCGTACAGATCGTCGATGGACTGGTATTTCTGGATCAGATCCATGGCGGTCTTCTCGCCGATGCCCGGCACGCCGGGGATGTTGTCGGAGGTGTCTCCCATGAGGGCCTTCAGGTCGATCATGTGGATGGGATCGAAGCCGTACTGCTCCCGGAAGGTCTCCGGGGTCATGTCCTTTGTGGTGGTCTGGCCCATGCGGGTGGACACCAGCTTCACCTTGGTGCGGTCCGTGATGAGCTGCAAGCTGTCCTTGTCGCCGGTGACCACCACGCACTCCCAGTCCGCGGCCTCGCACTTCCGGGAGATGGTGCCGATGAGGTCGTCGGCCTCCCAGCCCGCCAGCTCGTAGCGGGGGATGCGCATATCGTCCAGCACCTCTTTCAGCACCGGCACCTGCTGGCGCAGCTCCTCCGGCATGGGCTTCCGGGTGGCCTTGTAGGCGGTGTCCGCCGTGTGGCGGAAGGTGGGGGCGTGGACGTCGAAGGTGACGCACAGCGCGTCGGGCCGTTCCTCCTCCGTCAGACGCTGCATGGTGGTGAGAAAGCCATAGACGGCGTGGGTGTACAGCCCGTCCCGGGTGGTGAGGGGCCGGATGCCGTAATAGGCCCGGTTCAGGATGCTGTTGCCATCGATGACCATGAGTTTCATAGGGAGGTCCCTCCTGTTTTCACGATTTGCGCTAATTGTATTAGTATACCGTATTTTGAGCCGGAAAACAAGGGTGCCATGGACGCGTCTCCTCTGTCTTTTCCGGAAGCGCCGTCACAGCAGCTTGTCATAGGCCAGCTTCCCGCTGCCCTGGAAGACAATGACGCCGCAGCGCCGGAAGCCGTTCCGGGCCAGGATATGCTGCATCCGCTGGTTGGGGAAATCCGTGTCCGCCCGGATGTATCCCACGCCCCGCTCCCGGCACAGCGCCTCCACCAGAGCAAAGACGCTGTCGGACAGGCCCTTTCCCCTGGCCGCCCTGCTGAACGCCAGCCGGTGCACCACGGCGTAGGGTGCGTCGGCGCTCCAGGCTCCGTCGATCTCCGCGTAGGCGGGCTCGCCTGAGAAGTCCACGCAGAGATACCCGGCGATGACGCCGCCGCTCCGGAGAACATACCCCTTTTCCGCCTGCACGTCCTCCCGGATGGTGTCCGGGTTGGGATAGTCCTCCGTCCACTGCACGAAGCCCTGCTCCCGCTGAAAGAGCCTGCCCTCGTCGATGATCTGCCAGCACGCCCCGATGTCCTCCATCCGGGCCAGTTCCAGTGTATCCATAAGCACTCCTACAATAATAATTACGGTTTAAGGCACGGCAGCCAGCCGCGTCTTTTTCCATCTCAAAGCCGAAGCTGTTAGAATGAGAGAGTAAATGGCCTGACAGTTAAGACCTTGGGCTGATACGCCCGCACAGGAGTCCGTCAGCCGCCTCTTTCATTCGCGGCATTCGATTTGCGCAGGTAGAGCCACCTTGTGCGCTCGCGTCACCCAGGAGATTGAACAGGCAATGAGTAAAGGGCGGAACGCCATATCCAATCAGAAGGAGGAGCGATATGAACGCAGTTGGAATTGATGTTTCCAAAGGGAAAAGCATGGTGGCTGCCCTGCGGCCAATGGGTGAAGTGGCATTGCTACCACAGGAATTTCTCCACACCGGGGTCGGTCTGGAGCAGATGGCTTACGCCATCCTTGCGCTGGGAGAAGATACCCGCGTTGTCATGGAGGCCACCGGCCGCTACCATGAGCCGGTTGCGGCAGCGCTGCATGAGTACGGCATCTATGTCTGCGTCCTGAATCCGCTGTACATCAAGCAGAGCGGAGGCGGTTCCATTCGCAAGGTCAAGACCGACAAGGCCGATGCCATGAAGATCGCCAAGTACGGCCTTGACAACTGGGTGGATCTGCGGGAATATACTCCCATGGACACTGTAAGACAACAACTGAAGCTGTGCAGCCGCCAGTACAATCTCTACATGAAAACGGTGGTGTCGCTGCAAAACAATCTCATTTCTCTGACCGACAAGACCTTTCCCGGCGTGAACGAACTGTTCTCCAGCCCGGAGCGTGCGGACGGCCACCAGAAATGGGTGGACTTTGTCATGACATTCTGGCACTGCGACTGCATCTGCCGCGTCAGCGAGAAGGCATTCACCGAGCGCTACCAGAAATGGTGCAAGCGTAAGGGTTACCATTTCAGTGAAGAGAAAGCTCTGGATATCTACGCCGGAAGCTGCGGCCATTTCACCACGCTACCGAAGAACGACAACACCAAGCTGCTCATTACCACAGCCGCACAGCAGCTTCTTGCAGGAAAGACTACGTTGGCTGCTCTGCGAGCAGAGATGACACGACTCGCCTCACAGCTCCCGGAGTACGAAACCGTGCGCGCCATGTACGGCGTTGGCGAAACCACAGCTGCGCAACTCATGGCTGAGATTGGCGATGTGCGCCGTTTTCCCCGCCGCAGTTCCATTGTGGGCTTCGCTGGCGTTGACCCGGCTGTGGACCAGTCCGGCAAGCATGAGACACAAAGCACGTCGACCACAAAGCGTGGTTCGCCGCATCTTCGGAAAACGCTGTACCAGATCGTCTGCACATATCTCAGAAAAGCGCCGGCAGACGAGCCGGTGTACCAGTTTCTCGATAAGAAACGCGCTGAGGGCAAGCCATAC
>JALFSO010000053.1 GCA_022778785.1 Dysosmobacter sp.
TCCCCGGCGCTGCTGCCGCCCCGGTTCATCAGCTTGTACCCGGCAAACACCAGCACCGCCAGGATCAGCAGGACGGCGATGATGTCGATGATGTTGAATTTTCCAACGCGCTTTGCTTTCTGTTCCATGTTCTCCTCCGTAAACGGGCGGACGCCCGGTTTTGTTGTGGACAATGTTCGGGAAACATTGTATAATATTTTTCGCCATTTCTCAAGTCTATTTTCAAGAAAGAAAGGTCCTTTCATGAAAGTCATCCATCTGATCAGCGGCGGCGACTCCGGCGGCGCCAAGACCCATGTGCTGAGCCTGCTGCAAAACCTCAACAAGACCATCACCGCCCAGTTGGTGTGCTTCCGGGACGGCCCCTTCGCCGACGAGGCCCGGGAAATGGGCATCCCCACGGAGATCATGGACGGGAACCATCTGCTGCGCATCCGCCGCCAGCTGGCGGCCTACATCCGGGAGGGCGGCTACGAGGTCATCCACTGCCACGGCGCCCGGGCCAATCTCATGGGCGCCATGCTGCGGAAGGCCACGGGACTGCCGGTGGTCACCACCGTCCACAGCGACTACAAGCTGGACTATCTGGGCCGCCCCTTCTCCCGGGTGACCTACGGCAACATCAACGCCTGGGCCCTGCGGCAGCTGGACTACCGCATCGGCGTGTCCGACGCCATGGTGGACCTGCTGATCCGGCGGGGCTTCCCGGCGGACCGGTTCTACACCATCTACAACGGCATCGATTTCACCCCCGTGCCGGATCAGGGGGACCGCGTCGCCTACCTCCGCTCCCTGGGGGCGGACGTGGACGAGGACTCCGTGGTGGTGGGCATCGCCGCCCGCCTGAACCCGGTGAAGGACATGTCCACCCTGATCCGGGGCTTTGCCGCGGCCTACGCCAAGTGCCCCCGGCTGCGGCTGGTCATCGCCGGAGACGGCGAGGAGCTGGAAAAGCTGACAGCCCTGGCCAAGGAGCTGAAGGTGGAGAAGCAGGTCACCTTCGCCGGATGGATATCCGGCGGTATGGACCGCTTCTACGCCGCGCTGGACATCAACACCCTGACCTCCCTCAGCGAGACCTTCTCCTACGCCGTGGTGGAGGGCACCCGGTTCCATCTGGCCACGGTGTCCACCGCCGTGGGCGGACTGCCGTACCTCATCGACAGCGGTGTCAACGGCTTCCTGTTTGAGCCCGGCGACTGGGAGACCCTGGGGGAGCAGCTGGCGGCCCTGGGCAATGACGACGCCCTCCGCCATTCCCTTGGCGAGAAGCTCTATGAGAAGGCCTCCGCCCGGTTCTCCATCCAGAAGATGGTGGAGACCCAGCTCCACATCTACGAGGAGATCGTCCGCCGCCACAGCCGTCCCAGGGCGGACCGGGACGGCGTGGTGATCTGCGGCGCCTACGGCCGGGGCAACGCCGGCGACGACGCCATTCTGGAGGCCATTCTGGAGGAGATGCGGGGCATCGACCCGGACATGCCCATGCTTGTCCTCAGCAAGGACCCCAAGGCCACCCGGCTGACCTATCGGGTTCAGGCGGTCCACCGCAGCAACATCCCCGCGTGGCACAAAGCCATGCGCCATGCGAAGCTCTATATCAACGGCGGCGGCAGCCTCATTCAGGACGTCACCTCCCGCCGCTCTCTGTGGTACTATCTCCACAACATCTGGACCGCCAAGCGCTGCGGCTGCAAGGTGCAGATGTACGGCTGCGGCATCGGCCCCGTCCTGCGGGACAATCACCGGAAGATGGCCGCCCGGGTGCTGAACAGCTCCGTGGACGTCATCACCCTCCGGGAGCCCAACTCCCTGGAGGAACTGCGGTCCATGGGCGTGACGGTGCCCCGCATCCAGCTCACCGCCGACCCGGCCCTGACCCTGCATGCCGCCGGGGACGACGAGGTGGACTCCTGTATGCTCCGGGCGGGCATCCCGCCCCACGGGAACTATATCTGCTTCGCCCTGCGGCGCTGGAAGAACTTCGAGGCGGCGGCCCCGGCCTTTGCCGCCGCGGCGGACTACGCCTACGAGACCTTCGGCCTGACGCCGGTGTTCCTGGCGGTGGAAAAGCATCTGGACCCCTCCGCCGCCCGGATGGTGGCCCAGGGAATGAAGGCGCCCCACTACTTCATCGACGACGCCGGGGAGGCGGGCTGCATCATCGGCGTGCTGGCCCGGATGCGGCTGGTGGTGTCCATGCGGCTCCACGCCCTGATCTTCGCCGCCGGACAAGGCATCCCCCTGGTGGGCGCGGTGTACGATCCCAAGGTGTCCGCCTTCCTGCGGTACATCGGGCAGGAGGAGTTCGCGGACCTGGAGAACCTGACGGGGAAGAAGCTCATCGCCATGGTGGGCCGCGCCGCCTCCCGGAACGACGGCCCGGAGGCCCAGGAGGCCGCCGTCCGGAAGCTGCGGGACATGGAGCGGGGCAACGTGGCCGCTGCCCGGGAACTGCTGGGCCTGTGACGGTCCGCCGGACTGCCGGAAGACGAGGAAAGGGGAGACGAGCATGGCCATCCAGTCCACCCTGTGCTATCTGGAGCGGGGCGGGGAGTATCTGATGCTCCATCGTGTGAAAAAGAAGAACGACGTGAACCATGACAAGTGGATCGGCGTGGGCGGCAAATTCGAGGAGGGCGAGAGCCCGGAGGAGTGCCTGCTGCGGGAGTGCCGAGAGGAGACTGGTCTGACACTGACGGACTGGCGCTACCGGGGCCTTGTGACCTTCGTTTCGGACCAGGCGCCCACGGAGTACATGCACCTGTTCACCGCCGCCGCGTGGACGGGGACGGCCCATCCCTGCGACGAGGGCGTGCTGGAGTGGATCCGGAAGGACCGTCTGCTGTCCCTGCCCATGTGGGAGGGGGACCGGATCTTCCTGGAGCTGCTGGACCGGGACGCGCCCTTCTTCTCATTGAAGCTGCGCTACGAGGGCGACCGTCTGGCCGCCGCGGCGCTGAACGGAAAGCCGCTGGCGCTGTGACCGGCGGAAAACAGAAAACGAACAAGCCCCGCGCCCGAAAGGGCGCGGGGCTCAGGCTGTCGAAAAAGTCCGATGGACTTTTTCGACAGCCTTCACAATGCCTCGCTTTTCTGCCCGCGCAGCGGGCCGAAAAGCTGCCGCTGCGCGGCGCAAACGCCTGCTGACACACGCATTTTGCAGGCATTCACTCCACCCCGAGGGGGCTCCCGCCCCCTCGTACTCCCCCTGCACACAAGGACACTCTTCCTTCAGACAGGTTTTTTCGACAAGCTGAGCCCCG
>JALFSO010000076.1 GCA_022778785.1 Dysosmobacter sp.
TTCCCCTGATTCCGCGCCGCCAGATCCTCCCGGATCATGGTGATGGCGTCGTCCACCGGCAGCTTGACCTGCGCGCCGGTGGTCATATTCTTGCAGGACACCATGCCCGCGGCGATCTCGTCCTCCCCCAGAAACAGCACATAGGGGATGCCCAGCTTGTCGGCATAGTTCATCCTGGCCTTGAACTTCTTCGGCTCGGTGTAGAGCTGGGTGCGGATGCCGGAGCGCCGCAGGGCGGTGGCGGCGTCGATGGCGGGGGACAGCTCCTCCGTCATGGGCAGCACCAGAACGTCGCAGGGGGCGGTGGGCAGATGGTCGTTCAGCATCTTCTGCTCGCCCAGCACATAGAACAGGCGGGTCAGGCCGATGGAGATGCCCACGCCGGGCAGCTGCTTGTCGGTGTAGTACTCCGCCAGATTGTCGTACCGGCCGCCGGAGCACACGGAGCCGATCTCCGGATGGTCCAGCAGCGTGGTTTCGTACACCGTGCCGGTGTAGTAGTCCAGGCCCCGGGCGATGGTCAGGTCCACGGCGAAGTTCTCCGCCGGGACGCCGAAGTCCGCCAGATACTTGGTGACTGTGGTCAGCTCGTCCAGGCCCCGGTCGAACATCTCGCTGCGGCCCCGGTAGCCCTCCAGCGACGCCAGGACCTCCTCATTGGTGCCCTTGATGGCGATGAACCGCAGGATCTCGTCGGCGTCGGACTCCGCCACGGCGAAGTCCTCCACCAGGATCAGCTTCACCTTCTCCGGGCCGATCTTGTCCAGCTTGTCCACGGTGCGCATGATGTCGCCGGACTTCTCCGTCAGGCCCAGCATGGCGTAGAAGCCGTTGTGGATCTTCCGGGTGTTCACCCGGGTCTGGAACCGCTTCAGGCCGAAGTCCCGGAAGGTCCGGTAGATGATGCTGGGGATCTCCGCGTCGTTGACGATGTCCAGCTTGCCGTCGCCGATGACGTCAATGTCCGCCTGATAGAACTCCCGGAACCGGCCCCGCTGGGCCCGCTCACCCCGGTAGACCTTGCCGATCTGGAACCGGCGGAAGGGGAAGGACAGCTCGTTATAGTGCAGTGCCACGTATTTCGCCAGGGGCACCGTCAGGTCAAAGCGCAGGGCCAGATCGCTGTCGCCCTTCTGGAAGCGGTAGATCTGCTTCTCCGTCTCGCCGCCGCCCTTGGCCAACAGCACCTCGGCGGATTCGATCACCGGCGTGTCCAGGGGGGTGAAGCCGAACAGGGCGTAGTTTTTCCGCAGGATCTCCATCATCCGCTCCATCTGCTGCTGAGGAGCGGGCAGCAGCTCCATGAAGCCGGACAGGGTGCGGGGTTTCAGTTTTTCCATGAGCATTCAACTCCTTTTTCACTTTTCCGCACAATCCTAACATATCGGACGGAAATATGCAAGCGGAACTGACGCTGACGGAATTAGGAATTAGGAGTTAGGAATTAGGAATTAGGAATTGCACCTTTGTCCCAAATCGCGCCCGGAGCGGATTGACACCGGGGGAAAAGTCTGCTATTCTGTCATCAGTGTATTACGCTATTACGCTGAAGCTTCCGGCGGAGGCATTTGGAAAGCGGGGACGATATCATGTATGACAGCAAGATCCAATCCGAGATGACGGACAGCCTTTACGACGCCATCCTCTCCCTGAGGGACCGGGAGGACTGCTACCGGTTCTTCGACGACCTTTGCACCGTGGGGGAGATCCAGGCCATGGCCCAGCGGTGGATGGTGGCCCGGATGCTCCGGAAGGGCGAGACCTTCAGCGCCATCAACGGGGAGACCGGCGTCTCCTCCGCTACCATCACCCGGGTGCGGCGGTGCCTGGTCTACGGCGCCGACGGCTACAACCGGGTCATGGACCGGCTGGAGCAGGAGAAACAGGACTCCTGAGCGGCGGATCATATGGAAAAATGACGGATGGAGGACTGTTCAGCCCTCCATCCGTTGCTTCTTTTGCTGAGTAATCGTTTTGCCGGAAAATTTTTCTTGACAAACAGGAAATGTGCCGTTACAATATGCTCGATTATTTTATTTAAATAATTTTAATTAAAATAATTTTATTAAATTTGCAGAATAAAAAAGGAGACTATCAATATGGAATTCGAGAAGGTACGCGACATCATCGTGGAGACCCTGGGCTGCGACGCCGAGCAGGTCACTCCCGAGGCTTCCCTGGCTGACGATCTGGGCGCCGATTCCCTGGCTTCCGTGGAGCTGGCCATGGCTCTGGAGGAGGCCGTTGGCGTGAAGATCGAGGACAGCGCTCTGGCCGAGATGAAGACCGTGGGCGACGTCCTGAAATATCTGGAGAGCCACAACGCCTGATTGATCCCAGTCCGCCGGAGAGGGTCCTCTCCGGCGGAAAAATTTCCCGCCCCATTCCGCGGGCGCCATGGAGAGCACTCCCTGCGATTTGCCGCACGGAGACCCGCGCCGCAGCGGAGCGGGGGAGAACACGCGGAGGCGCCGGACCTCCGCTTCCCATGAGAACGACTGACCAAACACCGTTTCCTGTCCGACGGCTGTGTTTGGATGACCCGTATAAGGAGGTAACAGCGTGAACAGCATCTTTGCCAAGCGCCGGGAGCGGCTGCTGGCGACCAAGGCCATGCGGGACAGCTATGTGCCCGCCGACAGCCTGTTGAAATGTCCCAAGTGCGGCCAGGAGAGCGGCCGGAAGGAGCTGACGGAGAATCTGTATGTCTGCCCCGTGTGCGGCCATCACTTCCCCGTGGGCGGCTATCACCGCCTCAGCATGGTCCTGGACCCCGGCTCCTTCCGGGAGCTGAATGAGAAATACCCCGCCGGAGATCCTCTGAACTTCCCCGGCTACCGGGAGAAGCTGGCCGCGGCCCAGCGGAAGACCGGCATGAACGAGGCCGCCGTCACCGCCCTGGGCACCATCGGCGGCCAGAAGTGCGTGGTGGGCGTGCTGGACAGCCGATTTATGATGGGCTCCATGAGCGCCGCCGTGGGCGAGAAGATCACTCTGGCCACGGAGTACGCCGCCAAGAACCAGCTGCCCCTGATCCTGTTCGCCGCCAGCGGCGGCGCCCGGATGCAGGAGGGCATCCTGTCCCTGATGCAGATGGCCAAGACCAGCGCCGCCATGGAGCGGTTCTCCGAGAAGGGCCTGCTGTTCATCTCCGTCATGACCAACCCCACCACCGGCGGCGTCACCGCCAGCTTCGCGTCCCTGGGCGACATCATCCTGGCGGAGCCCGGCGCCCTCATCGGCTTCGCCGGACCCCGGGTGATCCAGCAGACCATCGGCCAGACCCTGCCGGAGGGCTTCCAGCGGGCGGAGTTTCAGGAGACCCACGGCTTCGTGGACCGGGTGGTGCCCCGGAAGGAGCTGCGGGACACCCTGGAGCAGCTGCTGCGGCTGCACAGTAAAGGAGACCGGAAATGAATGAATTGACTGCGGCCCAGCGGGTATCCATCGCCAGAAACCCCCACCGGCCCAATATCGTTGACTATATCGACGCCCTGTTCCCCGATTTCTTCGAGTGCCGGGGCGACCGGCTGTGCGGCGAGGACGCCGCCATCCTGGGCGGCGTGGCCATGTTCCACGGCCGTCCCGTCACCGTCATCGGCACCCGCAAGGGCCGGAACCTGAAGGAGAACGTGGCCTGCAACTTCGGCATGCCCGGCCCCGAGGGCTACCGCAAGGCCCTGCGGCTCATGCGCCAGGCGGAGAAGTTCCGCCGCCCCATCTTCACCTTCATCGACACCGCCGGCGCCTATCCCGGCCTGGAGGCGGAGGAGCGGGGCCAGGGCGAGGCCATCGCCCGGAACCTGTTTGAGATGAGCCGTCTCACCGTGCCCGTCATCGCCGTCATCACCGGCGAGGGCAACAGCGGCGGCGCCCTGGCCCTGGCCGTGGCCGACCGGGTGCTGATGCTGGAGAACGCCGTGTACGCCATCCTGTCCCCGGAGGGCTTCGCCTCCATCCTGTGGAAGGACTCCGGCCGCCACGCTGAGGCCTGCGAGATGATGAAGCTGACGGCTCCGGACCTGAAGGCGCTGGGCATCATCGACGGCATCATCCCCGAGCCGGAGGGCGGCGCCCACACGGACCCGGAGACGGCCCTGGCCTACGTGGATCTGGCCCTCCGCCGCAATCTGGCGGAGC
Source organism: Dysosmobacter sp. (assembly GCA_022778785.1). Classification (GTDB taxonomy): domain Bacteria; phylum Bacillota; class Clostridia; order Oscillospirales; family Oscillospiraceae; genus Oscillibacter. Next base: position 4,141 of record JALFSO010000076.1, read on the forward strand.
TGGAGAAGCTCAGCGGCAAGGAGCTGGCGGCCAGGCGGTATCAGAAATTCAGAAAGATGGGAGCCCCCGCGCCCCGGAAAGAGAGCGGAGCGTCCAAATGATGAACGGAATCAAGATTCGCGGCACAGGCCGCTGCGTCCCGGCCCACGTGGTCACCAACCAGGACATGGCCAGGATCGTGGAGACCAGCGACGAGTGGATCACCAGCCGCACCGGTATCCAGCACCGTCACCACTGCACCACGGAAAATCACTCCACCCTCTGCGTGGAGGCGGCGAAGGCCGCCCTGAAGAAGGCCGGGGTCGCCCCGGACCAGATCGGCGCCTGCATCGTGGCCACCGTGTCCGCCCACGATCTGGTGCCCTCCGCCGCCTGCGTGCTCCAGCGGGAGCTGGGCCTGCCGGAGGACATCCCCTGCTTTGACCTCAGCGCCGCCTGCACCGGCTTCCTGTTCGCCCTCCACACCATGGAGTGCATGCTCAACGCCTCCCCCCGGAAATTCGGTCTGGTGGTGGGCGCCGAGGAGCTGAGCCGACTGATCAACTGGGAGGACCGCTCCACCTGCATCCTGTTCGGCGACGGCGCCGGCGCGGCGGTGGTGGAGTGCGGCGAAGGCTGGCCCTCCATCGGCGCGGTGATGGGCAGCCGCGGCGACGACGAGCTGCTGCGCCTCCCCGGCGCGGAGAGCGGAGAGCGGTCCTTCATCCATATGGAGGGCACCAAGGTCTTCAAGTTCGCCGTGGAGGCGGTGCCCGCCTGCATCGACGCGGTGCTGAAAAAGGCGGGGAAGACCGTGGAGGACGTGGACTTCTTCGTCTTCCATCAGGCCAACGCCCGCATCATCGATCTGGCGGTGCGGAAGTACCACATCCCGCCGGAGAAGTACTACAAGAACATCCAGGAGTACGGCAACACCTCCGCCGCCAGCATCCCCCTGGTCCTCAGCGAGCTGGAGGACATGGGCAAGGTGGGCCCCGGCAGCCGCGTGCTGATGGTGGGCTTCGGCGGCGGTCTCACCTGGGGCGGCGCCCTGGCGGAGTTCGCGTGAGCGCGTAAAGGAGAGGCAGAGAAAAGCGTATGAAAAAACTGAACGAGATCCTGGGGACGGAGTTCCCCATCATTCAGGGCGGCATGGCCAACATCGCCACCGGCGAATTCGCCGCCGCCTGCTCCAACGCCGGCGCTCTGGGCGTCATCGCCACCGGCGGTATGCGGGAGGCCGGTCTGCTCCGGGAGCAGATCCGCATCTGCAAGAGCCTCACCGACAAGCCCTTCGGCGTCAATCTGATGCTGATGAACCCCTGCGCCCCCGAGATGGCCCAGATCATCATTGAGGAGGGCGTCCAGGTGGTCACCACCGGCGCGGGCAACCCCGGCCAGTTCATCCCCGCCTGGAAGGAGGCCGGCGTGAAGGTGCTGCCCGTAGTGGCGGCCTCCGTGCTGGCCAAGCGTCTGGCCCGGTACGGCGTGGACGCCTTCATCGCCGAGGGCACCGAGTCCGGCGGCCATGTGGGCGAGATGACCACCATGGCCCTGGTGCCCCAGGTCATCGACGCCGTGGACGGCATCCCCGTGGTGGCCGCCGGCGGCATCGCCGACGGCCGTCAGGCCGCCGCCGCCTTCGCCCTGGGGGCCTGCGGCCTCCAGGTGGGCACCTGCCTGCTGGCAAGTCGGGAGTGCCCCATCCATCCCAACTACAAGCAGGCCATCCTGAAGGCCCGGGACACCGACACCGTGGTCACCGGCCGCTCCATCGGCGGCCCCGTCCGGGTGCTGAAGAACAAGATGGCCCGGGAATATCTGGCCCTGGAGAAGCGGGGCGCCACTCTGGAGGAGCTGGAGACTCACACTCTGGGCGGCCTGCGCCGGGCGGTATTTGACGGCGACATGGAATACGGCAGCGTCATGAGCGGCCAGGTGGCCGGTATGCTCCATGAGATCAAACCCGTGCGGCAGATCTTTGAGGAGCTGTACAGCGGCGGCAAGGCCGTTTTGGAGGCTGCGGAGAAGGAATGGCAGTAACCATCAGGGGAAAGACCCTGCCGCTCCCCATTTTGCAGGGCGGCATGGGCATCGGCATCAGCCTGGACCGTCTGGCGGGGGCCGTGGCCGCCTGCGGCGGCATGGGCACCATCTCCACCGCGGACTGCGGCATGGATGAGCCGGACTTCGAGTCCGACCAGAAGGGCGCCAACCTCCGGGCTCTGGCCCGGCAGGTCCGTCACGCCAAGGAACAGGCCAAGGGCAAGGGCCTGGTGGCCATCAACGCCATGGTGGCCACCGTCCAGTATGCCGACAGCATCCGCACCGCCCTCCGGGCCGGTGTGGACGCGGTGGTCTGCGGCGCGGGACTGCCCCGGGACCTGCCCGCCATCGCCCGGTCCGTGCCGGAGAGCGACGCCGCCCTGGCCCCGGTGGTCAGCAGCGGACGGGCCGCGTCCCTCATCTGCAAGCTGTGGGACCGGAACTACCAGACCGCCCCGGACTTCGTCCTGCTGGAGGGCCCCTTGGCGGGGGGACATCTGGGCTTCTCCAAGGAGGAGGCCCGGGAGGCCCAGGCGGGACATCCCCGCCCCCTGTCGGAGCTGCTCCACGAGGTGCTGGAGGCCCTGGCCCCCTTCAAGGACAAGTACCGGCGGGACATCCCCGTGTTCGTGGCCGGCGGCGTGAAGAACGGCGCCGAGATGGCCCAATACATGCGGGAGGGCGCCGCCGGCGCCCAGTTCGCCACCCGGTTCATCGCAACCCAAGAGTGCGACGCCAGCGACGGCTACAAGCAGGCCCTGCTGGACGCGAAGCAGGAGGACATCACCATCGTCCAGAGCCCCGTGGGCCTGCCGGGCCGCGCCCTGCGCTCCCCGCTGGTACAGCGGGTGGAGGCGGGCACCCAGCCCGCGCCCCGGCGATGCGACGACTGTCTCGTCCCCTGCCCCAGGGGAAAGGCCCCCTACTGCATCTCCCGGGCCCTCATGGCCGCCCGGCGGGGCGACTGGGAGAACGGCCTGTTCTTCTGCGGCGCGGGCGCCGGAGACGTCCGGAAGCTCTCCACCGTGCGGGAGCAGATGGACCAGATCATGAATGAATGGAGGACCGCGCAATGAAGCTCGGCTTTTTGTACGCCGGACAGGGCAGCCAGCACCCCGGCATGGGTGCGGACCTGTACGGCGCCTATCCCGCCTTCCGTGCCGTTTACGACGGTGCGGAGGTGGATTTCGACCTGAAGAAGGTCTGCTTTGAGGACCCGGACGGCGTCCTGAATCAGACCCGGTACACCCAGCCCTGCATGGTGGCCTTCGCCGCCGGTCTGACGGCGGTGCTGCGGGAGCAGGGCATCGTCCCCTCCGTGGCCGCCGGTCTCTCCCTGGGCGAGTACTCCGCCCTCCACGCCGCCGGGGTCTTCGACGCCGCCACCGCCGTCCGGCTGGTGGCCTTCCGTGGCAAGGCCATGGAGGAGGCCGCGAAGGGCCATGAGTCCGCCATGATGGCGGTGCTGGGCCTGGACCGGGAACCCCTCCAGGAGGCCTGCGCCGCCGCGTCCGATGAGGGCGTGGTGGTCATCGCCAACTACAACTGCCCGGGTCAGCTGGTCCTCGGCGGCGACAAGACCGCCGTGGAGAAGGCCGCCGCCCTGGCGAAGGAGAAGGGCGCCAAGCGCTGCCTGCCCCTGAAGGTCAGCGGCCCCTTCCACACCCCCCTGATGGCCCCCGCAGGCGACGCCCTTCAGACCTATTTCCAGGGCGTTGCGTTCGGCGAGCCTCAGATCCCCGTGCTGTTCAACTGCCTGGGCAACGTGGCGGACGACTCCGTCACCATTCCGGAGCTGCTGGTGCGGCAGGTCCAGAGCAGCGTCTTCATGGAGGACACCATCCGCCGCATGAACAAGATGGACATTGACGCCATCGTGGAGATCGGCCCGGGCAAGGCCCTCAGCGGCTTTGTGAAGAAGACCGTCCCCGGCTTCCCCGTGGTGGCCGTGGAGACCGCCGCCGACGTGGCGGCCCTCCCCGAGACCCTGAAGAAGCTGACGGAAAAGGAGGGCGCGTGATGGACTTCACGGGAAAGACCGCCGTGGTCACCGGCGGCAGCCGGGGCATTGGCCGGGCCGTGTGCCTGGAGCTGGCAAAGGGCGGCGCCAACGTGGTGCTGTGCTACGCCGGAAGCGAGGCCGCGGCCAATGAGACCGCCGCCGCCTGCGAGGCCCTGGGCGCCAAGGCCCTGGCCGTGAAGTGCGACGTGGCGGACGGCGCCCAGGTCAAGGCCATGATGGACGCGGCGGTGAAGGAATTCGGCCGCATCGACATTCTGGTGAACAACGCCGGTATCACCCGGGACGGCCTGACCATGATGATGAAGGAAGAGGACTTCGACGCCGTCATCGGCACCAATCTGAAGGGCACCTTCCTGTGCATGAAGGCCGTGTCCCGCCTGATGATGAAGCAGCGCTACGGCCGCATCGTGAACCTCAGCAGCGTGGTGGGCCTCCGGGGCAACGCCGGACAGGTGAACTACGCCGCCAGCAAGGCGGGCGTCATCGGCATGACCAAGTCTCTGGCGAAAGAACTGGCCACCCGGGGCGTCACCGTCAACGCCGTGGCCCCCGGCTTCATTGAGACGGACATGACCGCGGCCATGCCGGAGGCGGCCAAGACCGCCACACTGGCCTCCATCCCTATGGCCCGTCTCGGCGCGCCGGAGGACGTGGCCAAGGCCGTGGCCTTCCTGGCCAGCGACGACGCCGCCTATATCACCGGACAGGTGGTCCGGGTGGACGGCGGAATGGCAATGTGAGCTTTTTTCCCCGTGAGGGCGGGGGTGGGCGCCCCGTTCGGGGCGCGGGGGAGATCGGCGAAGGCCGAGGGCTTCAAAACCCCCATTCTCTTTTTCCGTGGAAAAAGAGAATGCGCCTTTTGATGGTGTAAGAGAAAAAGGCTGGGCGGCGGCATTCCGGACTTCGTCCGGAACGCTCGCAGCGCCTGTTACGGGGATTTGGCCCGGCAGTGATTTGCGGGCTTTGCCTCCTGTGTCTACCCTTGACACCAACGATAGTCCGGGTCCCGCCCGGATGCCCCGCCCTCCTCTTTTCGCTGCCGCACCCTGGCATTTGCGGAAGTCTGGAGGTGGGGAGGTCCCGGATGCCCCACCCTCCTCTTTTCGCTGCCGCACCTTGGTATTTGCGGAAGCGTCCCGGCCTCCGTTGCCAGTCTTCCGCAACCACCGGACTGCGGCAGCAAAAGAGGAGCAGGGAGCATCCGGGAGCGCCCCTTCCGCCAAGCTCCCGCAACTGCCGATGTGCGGCAGCAAAAGAGGAGCAGGGAGCATACCTGAATTCCCCCAGCTTCCGAACCTGCCATACGTGGTTGAGTGGACGCAAGCTCTCGAATCAGCAACCAATAACCCCCGTACAAGGCGGAAAAAGGCATTTCAGGCGGAGCCTGAAATGCCGCCGCCGAGCCTTTTTCTCTTGACACCATCAAAAGGCGCTTTCTCTTTTTCCTCGGAAAAAGAGAAAGGGGGTTTTGCCCCGCGCCCGGAACGGGCGCGAATCAATCTATTTTCAGGAGGAATCGACTATGGAACGACGCAGAGTCGTTATCACCGGCCTGGGGGCCGTCACCCCCATTGGCCTTACCGCGGGCGAGAGCTGGCAGGCCGTTCAGGACGGCGTCTGCGGCGTGGCGCCCATCACCCAGTTCGACCCCACCGGCATGAAGGTCCAGCTGGCCGCCGAGGTCAAGGGCTTTGATCCCCTGGTCTCCATCACCCGCCCCGAGGCCAAGCACATGGGCCGCTTCACCCAGTTCGCCGTCTGCGCCGCCAAGGAGGCACTGGCCGACGCCGGCATGGAGAAGGACCCCGCCGACGCGGACCGCTGCGGCGTCATCGTCTCCAGCGGCATCGGCGGCATCTCCATCACCGAGGAGGAGCACGACAAGGGCAAGGAGAAGGGCTGGGACCGGGTCTCTCCCTTCTATATCCCCATGGGCATCTGCAACATGGCCGCCGGTCAGGTGGCCATCAGCAGCGGCTTCCAGGGCATGTGCTCCTGCCCCGTCACCGCCTGCGCCGGCGGCACCAACGCCGTGGGCGACGCCTTCCATTATATCCGGGACGGCTACGCCGACGTGATGCTCTGCGGCGGCACCGAGGCGGCCGTGACCCCGCTGGCCATCGGCGGCTTCACCTCCATGCGGGCCCTGAGCCAGGCCACCGATCCCGACCGCGCCTCCATCCCCTTCGACAAGGAGCGCTCCGGCTTCGTGCTGGGCGAGGGCGCCGGTATGCTGCTGCTGGAGGAGTTGGGCCACGCCCAGGCCCGGGGCGCCAAGATCTACGCCGAGGTGGTGGGCTACGGCGCCACCTGCGACGCCTATCACATGACCGCTCCCCGGCCCGACGGCTCCGGCGGCGCCAAGGCCATGGCCCTGGCTCTGGCCGACGGCGGCGTCAGCCCCGACCAGGTGGACTATATCAACGCCCACGGCACCTCCACCCACCTCAACGACTCCGGCGAGACCGCCGCCGTCAAGACGGTGTTCGGCGACTGGGCCTACAAGCTGATGATGTCCTCCACCAAGTCCATGACCGGCCATATGCTGGGCGCGGCAGGCGCCGTGGAGGCCATCTTCACCGCCCTGAGCCTGCGGGACGGCTACGCCCCCGCCACCATACACTATCAGGTGCCCGACGAGGAGTGCGACCTGGACGTGGTGCCCAACACCGGCCGGAAGGCGGACATCCGCTACGCCATGAGCAACTCTCTGGGCTTCGGCGGCCACAACGGCAGCATTCTGATGAAGAAGTGGGAGGACTGAGCCATGGGTATGCAGTATAATTCCGACCAGATCGCCCAGATCCTGCCCCACCGCTATCCCTTCGCCCTGGTGGACAAGATCATCGACGGCGAGCCGGGCAAGTGGGCCAAAGGCATCAAGTGCGTCACGGTGAACGAGCCCTTCTTCCAGGGCCACTTCCCCCAGAAGCACGTCATGCCCGGCGTGCTGCTCATCGAGGCCATGGCCCAGGTGGGCGGCGTGGCCATCCTGGCCCTGCCGGAGAACAAGGGCAAGCTGGCCTTCCTGGGCCGGGTCCACGACGCCCGCTTCCGCCGTCAGGTGGTCCCCGGCGACGTGGTGGAGATGGAGTGCGTGCTGACCAAGCAGCGGGGCCCCATCGGCGTGGGCACCTGCAAGGCCACGGTGGACGGCCAGGTGGCCGTCACGGCGGAGATCACCTTCGCCATCGGGCAGGAGTGACCCTGCGAAAGAAAAGGATTGCTCGTTTCCCGCGTTTCTGTTATCATTTAGATCGGATCGTATCTGTCGCCGGTGAGAGAACACGGCGGGAAGGGAGTCGGACGGCGTGCTGAAGGACGCGTTTTTTCAGGTGTATACCAAGTTCAAACTGCATTTCTATCAGGAGATCTTCCAGCGGTTCCAGAACCGGGAGGCCAGCCTCACCACTGTGGAGGTGTTCTGCACCGAGACCATCCAGGCGCTGGGCCGCCCCACAGTCAACGAGTTCGCCAGCTTCATGAAGATCTCGCCGCCCAACGCGGCCTACAAGGTCAACAGTCTGGTGAAAAAGGGCTACGTCCGCAGGGTCCAGTCCCAGGAGGACCGGCGGGAGTTCCATCTGGAGGTCACCCAGAAGTATTTCGACTACTACAACATCTCCACCGGCTACATCGAGCGGGTCATGGAGCGACTGACCCGGCGCTTTTCCCGGGAGGACTGCGCCAAACTGGAGGAGATGCTGAACATCGTGAACGAGGAGCTGATGCCGGAGGTGGAACTCCGACAGGTCTCTGTGCCCGCGCCCCAGGCGGAGGGCTGACCGGCTCCATAGCGCAGACCATAGAAAACGGAGGCCCGACGGGCCTCCGTTTCAGGCTGTCAAAAAAGTCCATAGACTTTTCTGACAGCCTGACTAATGTCTCGATTTTCGGACCGCTATGCGGTCCGAAAATCTGCCGCTGTGCGGCGCAAACGCCTGCTAACGCAGGCTTTTTGCAGACATTCGATTCAATACGAAGGGGCTCCCGCCCCCTCGTACTCCCC
>JALFSO010000112.1 GCA_022778785.1 Dysosmobacter sp.
CACCAGCACCGCGTGGACGATGTAGCCAAGGTACGCGCACAGCAGCACCAGCGCCAGATGGCCCAGGATCTCAGCACCCTGAGTGGCCACCACCCACGCCATCATGGTGAACACGCCGATGGGGGACAGGCTGATGATGAATTCCATCAGCCGGTTGATGACCTCATTGGCGGAGGACACCATGTCCCGGCAGAGATGGCCTTTCTCTCCTGCCGCCAGAATGGCGCCGCCCAGGAACAGAGCGATGACGATGACCTGGAGCATATCGGCCCGCACGAAGGCGTCCCACATGTTGGAGGGGAAGATGCCGATCAGGGTGTCCATGAAGTTGGCGGTGGTGGGTTTATCCCAGATGGCGCCCTCCTCCAGAGAGAGGGTGGGGAACAGCCCGGCGCTGTTGAAGATGTTGGCGAAGATCAGGCCGATGACGCAGGCCACGGCAGTGGTCACCAGGAAGTAGGCCATGGTCTTTACGCCCACGGAGCCCACCTTCTTCATGTCGTCCATGGAGACGATGCCGTCGATCATGGACAGCAGCACCACAGGCACCACGATGAATTTCAGCAGGTTCACGAAGATGGTGCCGAAGGGCTTCAGATAGCTGGTGGTGAAGTCCGCCATGCCGGTGAAGAAGCAGACCAGGCCCACCGCGATACCGAGGATCAGCGCCATCAGGATCTGTACGGGAAGGCTGATTCTCCTCTTGTTCATACGACCACCTCATTCAATGTTTTCTCAGAACTTCCGGGGACCGTTTTCGCCGTTCCTTTTGAAAGCAGTCTTTTCTGAGTAGTTTCATTATAGCAGAGGAGTTTGTCGCTATCCGGGGAATCCTGGAATATTCTTACAAATTTGTAAAGATGCCGGAGTAATTCTCCGGCATGCGGCGCAAAAAATCCCGGACCGGCTGGAGGCCGGTCCGGGGAGGTCTTTCGTTTATGGTTCGCCCTTGACGTGATAGCCGCAGAAGCGGATGGCCGCCTTGGCTAGCTCCTCCGTGGGATCGATGACCGGGGCGTCCAATCCCAGCAGCCGGAAGGCCGGGGGCAGCTCCGTGCAGCCCAGGATGAAGCAGTCCGCGCCCCGGGCCGTCAGGGCCGTCAGAACGTCCTCCAGCTCCCGCCGGTAGGTCTCCGGCGCCGCGCCGGCCTTGACGCCGTCGTAGATGACCCGCATCAGCGCCGCCTGCTCTGCCTCATCGGGGACGAGACAGGGCACCTCCGCGGCGGCCAGCACCGCCTGATACAGCCCCGTGGACAGAGTGCCAGCGGTGGCCAGCACTGCCGCCGTGCCGCCGGGGAATCGCTCCCGGCAGGCTTTGGCGCTGATGTCCAGCATGTTCAGGAAGGGTACCTCCGTCAGCGCCTGCAATTGGGGCAGGTAGTAGTGGGCGGTGTTGCAGCCGATGATGAGACAGTCCGCCCCGCAGGCCTCCAGCTTCCGCAGGGAATCCGTCATGGCGGGCATGGGGTCCGCGCCGCCGTGGAGGATGGCCGCCGTCCGGTCCGGGACAGCGGTGTTGTTGTCGATATAGACCCGGATGTGCTCCGCGTCGCTGGCAGCGTCCGTCAGCAGGACGATCTTTTCAAACAGGTCCACCGTGGCCAGGGCGCCCATGCCGCCCAGGATGCCCACGCTCTTTTTGCTGCGCTCCATTTGCAGTCTCCCCTTCCTTTTCTGTTCAGCCCTGACGGCTCCGGTGAAGTCCGCCTGACGGCTCCGCGCACAGACGCCGTTTAGGGCGTTGAGGAACTTCCCGCCGTCCCGAGCTTCCCAATCTTCTCCATGGCGGATGCGCCGCCCTTTGTATGCCTTTTATATGCTGTTCAGCCGCGGCGCATACGCGGCGCGGCGGCAAAGTTCTCTCTCGGGACGCTTCACAGCAGGTATTCACACAGGATCGCCCCGATCCCGATGACGCTCAGAATGGCGGGCACGCCATATGCGTCCCGCTTTCTCACCTCGTCCCAGTCGATGTCAAAGGGCGTCATGGGCTGGTGGTAAAGATTCTGATAGGAGCAGAACGAATGCTTCCAGCGGCAGAGATACCCGATGAGATCATACAGCGCCAGACACAGCAGTCCGACGCCCATCCAGAAGCAGTACCCGCCGCCGCTCCGGGCAGGCAGCAGAATCACCATCAGCGGATACCCATATCGGTGAACGTAAGCCAGCAGCATGGTCACAAGTCCTCTCACGTCATCCAAGTCCATAGCTGCTCCTCTCCGCGGCCCGGACAGGGCAGCCGGTCTTTTGTTTTGCATGATTTTGCGCTCCGCGTATGGGGCGTTGTCTGATTATAGCACACATATGATGCGGATGCAAACCCGGCACAAAGGGGAAGCGCACACTTTCGTGTGCGCTTCCGGGGCTTATCCTGCGGCTTCCAACATATTTTCGATCAAAATACCATATCCTCTGGTTGGATCGTTCAGCAGCACGTGGGTCACTGCGCCTACAAATTTTCCGTTCTGAATAACCGGCGAGCCGCTCATCCCCTGCACGATGCCGCCGGTGGCGTCCAGCAGGGCCGGGTCGGTGACGCGCAGCGTCAGGTCGCGATCCTGTCCGCCGCCCACCCGTTCAATGCGCACTGTGTAGTGCCGCACCGTGCGGCCGGAGAGGGTCGTCCAGAGCTCAGCGTCGCCGGGGTGGACTTCTTCAGGGCTGGCAACGGGCAGCATCGTTCCGGCGTTTTGCGCGGGGGCGGTGTAGCGGCCGTACAGGCCGGTGGTGTCGTTTCCGGTGACGGTGCCGACAATGTTAGGCAGAAATTCTCCGCGCAGCTCCCCGGCTGCCCCGGGGGACGCTTTGCGCACGCCGGTCACGGTGACGGGCACGATCTCGCCGGAAAGCAGCGTGAAATCGGCCCCAGTATCCACATCGGAGATTGGGTGCCCCA